>CAZJSY010000053.1:19209-20772 GCA_964548555.1 uncultured Burkholderiales bacterium | reverse complement strand
CCGCTGATGCAGCGAATGACGTCCACGCGCCGTTCATTCTCGGCGCGATCCGGCCACGCGGCCAACCGTCAGGAAGAGGTTCAGGTTGAACGTTCTGCGCACGGTACGCGGTCCCGCCGCCACGCTTCCTCCCATCCTGCTCCGGTCGCGCGTTCGCGACGAACGCGACGGAAGCGACATCCGAGCAGCGTTGCGGTCTCGGCCTGTTGTGCGGCTGCCGTCGCCGGGTCGGTTGCGTTCGCCATGGCTGCGGGAGCGTCGAGCGGCCAGTCGCGTGGTACAGGTCGCGTCGACGTAGACGTCTTGAACGACGTTGCACTCGCGCGCGCGCTCGTTCCTGTCGAGACACGCGACGGCTTGACGCGCGATCCGCAGGGCCGCGCAACAACGACGAAGCTCTCGGTCGCGACACAACTTGCCGCGGAACAAGAGCAGCGTCTCGCTGCGGAATCTGCGTCGGCTGCACAACAGCAACAAGAAGCAGACGCGCGTCGCGCACGTGATGCAGTCTGGGATCGACTCGCGCAATGCGAGACCGCCGGCAATTGGAGCATGCAGGGCTCGCGGTTCTCCGGCGGTCTCGGGTTCTACAACGGGACGTGGAACGACTTCGGCGGACGAGAGTTCGCTGCGAACGCCGGGATGGCGACGCGCGAACAACAGATCGTCGTGGCCGAGCGCGTGCGCGCGCGTTTCGGTTACACGGGTTGGGGCTGTGCGCCGAAGGTGGGCCTGTTGTAGCGAGCATCAGACCCGTCCGTGCGGACCTGAACACCGATTGGGCGCCGTCACATCAGATGTCTTGACAGTTATATAACCGTCTGATTATATAGGCACGTGCTCGCGGCATTCGAGGTACTCGCCGAACCGAATCGCCGCCGGATACTGGACCTGCTCCTCGCCGGTGAGCGGCCGGTGGGAGACCTCGTCGACGCGCTCGCGGTCAGTCAACCCGCGGTGTCGAAGCACCTCCGGATCCTTCGCGATGCAGGCCTTGTCGCCGTACGGAGCGACGGTCAGCGACGCATGTACCGCGTGCGTCCCGAGCCGTTACAAGTCGTCGACGAGTGGCTTCACCCATATCGCAAGCTCTGGTCGTCACGCCTCGACGCGCTCGAAGCGCACTTGCACACCATGGGAGCCACACGCGTGCCGGGCGAAGGAGTGAACGCGAATGACTGACGCGACGAACCTCGACGAGCGCGAGTACGGACGGCTGGAACAACGGGGCGGCAAGTTCCATCTCCATTTCACGCGCCGATTCGCGCAACCACCCGAGACGGTGTGGCGCGCGCTCACCGAGCCCGAGCATCTGGCGGCGTGGTTCCCGCAAGCGATCGAAGGTGAGCGAGCGCCCGGCGCCCACCTCCGTTTCGTATCGAACGAGCATCCGGACGCCACCTTCGACGGCGAGATGCTCGCGTTCGAACCACCGCGGTTGATGGAGATGTCGTGGGGAAGCGACATCCTTCGCTTCGAGTTGCGGCCAGACGACGGCGGCACCGTGCTCGAGTTCACGGACACGTTCGACGACGTCGGCAAGGCGGCGCGCGACGCGGCCGG
>CAZJSY010000053.1:0-19109 GCA_964548555.1 uncultured Burkholderiales bacterium | reverse complement strand
TCGAGTTCACGGACACGTTCGACGACGTCGGCAAGGCGGCGCGCGACGCGGCCGGGTGGCACGCGTGCCTCGACCTGCTCGCGCACGAGTTGTCGGGCAAGATGCCCCCGTGGTCCTCGACGGACCGTTGGAAGCAGGTACACCCGCTGTACGTCGAGCGACTCGGCCCCGAAGCCTCGACCGTCGGCCCACCCTAGGGTGGGAGGAGGCTCACGGATCGAACGACGGTTCTACCGGAGCCACTGCGTTACGAGCCCTTGCGGAGGGAGCGGGATTCGAACCCGCGGAGCTCTCGCTCAAGAGTTTTCAAGACTCCCCCGTTCGGCCACTCCGGCATCCCTCCGGGCGCGAGGGTAGCGGGGCTGCGGTGGAGCGCTCGCGCGTCGCGCCTTGCCTTCAGGTGCGCGGTTCCACGCGGTCGAGACCGAGGTACGGACGCAGGACGTCGGGCACCACGAAGCTGCCGTCGGAATCCTGGTAGTGCTCCATCAGGAACACGAGCGTCCGCCCCACCGCGCACGCCGTGCCGTTCAGCGTGTGCACGAGCGTGGAGCCGCCGTCGTGGCGCACACGCGTGCCGAGACGGCGGGCCGAATAGTCGAGGTAGTTGGAGCAACTCGTCAGTTCGCGGTACCGCTGCTCCGAGGGGAGCCAGACCTCGATGTCGAGCTTGCGCGCCGCGGCCGGTCCGAGGTCGCCCGCCGCGATGTCGACGACGCGGTACGGAAGCCCGAGACCGCCGACGATCGACTCTTCCACGGCGAGCAGCGCCTCCATCTCCTCCCACGACCGCTCGGGATGCGCGTAGGAGAACATCTCCACCTTGTCGAACTGGTGCACCCGGAAGATCCCGCGTGTGTCCTTGCCGTACGTGCCGGCCTCGCGACGGAAGCACGTCGAGAAGCCCCCGTAGCGAAGAGGCAAGGCGCCCGCGTCGAGCGTCTCCCGGCGGTGCAGCGCCGACAGCGGGACCTCCGAGGTGCCCACCAGGAACAGCTCTCCCCCGTCGACCTCGTAGACCTGGTTGCGATCGGTCGGGAAGAAACCCGCCTCTTCCATGGTGGACTCGCGCACCAGCACCGGTGGAACGACCGGTGTGAATCCCTCGGCGACGAGCCGCGACATCACCCACTGCACGAGCGCGAGCTCCAACAGCGCGCCCTCGCGCATCAGGTAGGCGAAGCGGGATCCGCTCACCTCCGCGGCCCGCTCGGTGTCCACGAAGCCGATCTCCGTACCGAACGTCGCATGGTCGAGCGGCGGCGCCTGGACGACCTGTCCGACCTCGCGGACGACCACGGCGTCCTCTTCGCCGCCCTCGGGCACGCGCGGGTCGGCGGGGTTGGGCAGCTGCAACGCAAGCTCGTTGACGCGCGCCTCCACCTCGGCGAGGCGCGGCTCGGCTGCGGCGAGCTCGTCCTTCAACGCGCCGGCAGCGTCGATCAATGCCTTCCGCTGATCGGGCGCGGCCCGACCGATCTCCTTCGAGGCCGCGTTCTGGCGCTCGCGCAGCTTCTGCACCTCGGCCTGGAGGCCTCGGCGCTCGTCGTCGGCCGCGAGCACCTCGTCGATCAGTCCGCCACGAACGCGCTTGCGCTCGATGCCCCTTCGGTACTCCGGCTCGCTGCGCAGCCGGCGGAGGTCGATCACGACGAGGCCTGCTCCGATCGGATCTGGTCGCGCAGCCCCTGCATCCAGCGGGCGGCATCGCGCTCGGCCTTCGTCGCCGCTTTGCGGCGCGCCTGTGCCTCCTCCTCACCGGCAACGGGATAGGAGCCGAGGAACTTCACCTCCGCCTGCCGGGCCGCGAGCGTACGGAGACAATCGGCGACCAGCTCGTCGGCGATGTGTCCCGCGGCATCGATGAAGAAGCAGTACTCACCCAGGCCCTGTTTCGTAGGACGCGATTCGAGCTTGGTCAGGTTGATACCCCGGGCGGCGAACTCCTGCAGGATCGCGAGCAGCGAGCCCGGCTTGTCTTCTCGCTGGAAGCACACGATCGTCGTCTTGTCGTGTCCGGTCGGCGGCGGGACACCGCGCCCGAGCAGCACGAACCGTGTCTGGTTCTCGGGGTGATCCTCGATCTCGCTCGCGAGGATCTCGAGTCCGTAGAGCCGCGCCGCGAACGCCGTACCGATCGCGGCGCGGTCGGTCCGCTTCGAACGGGCGACCTGCCGGGCCGCGTCGGCGGTCGAGTTCGCCGCGACGAGCTCCGCGTCGGGAAGCTTGCGGCTCATCCAGATGCGGCACTGGGCGTGTGCGTGAGGGTGCGACAGGACGGTGCGCACGTCGGCGAGGCGAGTGTCGGCACGTGCACAGAGGTGCAGCACGATCGGCAGGTCGATCTCACGCTGGATGAGCAGATCGCTCTCGAACGCGAGCGTGTCGAGGGTGACCGACACGGACCCTTCGATCATGTTCTCGATCGGCACCACGGCCTGGTCGGCCTCGCCCTGCTCGACCGCGGCCATGACCTGTGGCACCGTCGCCAACGGAACAAGCTCCTCGCCCGCGAGGTCGGGTTGTGTGAGGAGGGCTTCCTCCGTGAACGTGCCCCGAGGCCCGAAATATGCGACGCGACTCACGTGGCGCATGGTACCGGGGCAGGTTCGCACGTCAGCGTCCGATTCCGGCCGTCGTATCGTTGCGCATCATGCGGTTCTGGACGGTCGAGGAGGCGAACGGCGCACTCGAACGCGTGCACGCCATCGTGGCGCGCATCCGCGAGCTCGTAGTGTCCGCCCGCGAGCGCGCAGATCATGTCTCGGGAAACGGGTCGTCCAACCGGCAACGGGGACAGGAGCCGGCCGAGACGCAGGTGCGCTCGCTTCTCGACGAACTGCAACGTGACGGGATCGTGCTGCGCGACGTCGACCGTGGTCTCGTCGATTTCCCGGCGGTGTCCCCGAGCGGCCGCCACTACTGGCTCTGCTGGATCGTCGACGAGCCCAGCGTGGAGTGGTGGCACTGGCCCGAAGACGGCTTCGCGGGCCGCACGCCGCTCACGGAGCCGCCGGCGTAGATCGAGGGCGCGGCTCCCTGGGTTGGCCCTGCCGGGGCGTCACATGGTCTCGATGGAACGCAGTCGGGCTCTCGGTGCGCGCCGGGGCGGCCCCAGCCCGGCGAGGAGGATCAGGCGCACCGCCCGGGCCCGCTGGCCGCGGTAGGGCTCGAGCAGCTCGAGCATCCGCTCGTCGCTGCCGACACGCTCGGCGGCGAGCGCCCACGTCACCTGGTGTGGCAGGTGGTAGTCGCCCACGCTCACTGCGTCGGGATCTCCCAGCGCGAGCGCGGCCACCTCGGCCGCGGTCCAGGGTCCGATGCCGTGGACCGAACGCACCGCGCGCTGGAACTCACCCGGATGGAGTCGAGCCGACCGGGCCAGCGCGGGGGCACGTGCGCACACCCGCCGGATCGTGTCGGCGCGGGACCGCTCCACACCGAGCGGGTGGTACGCCCAGTACGGGAGACGCGCGAGCCGTTCCGGGCGCGGCGGCACGAACATGCCGGCCTCGCCTGCTGGTCCCGGTGCCGGAGTCCCGAAGCGACGGATCAGGCGGTAGTAGCTGCGGTGCGCCTCGATGGAGGTGACCCGCTGCTCGAGCACGGACGCGACCAGGGCCTCCATGACGCTGTCGGTCGCCGCGAGCCGCAGACCCGGGTGACGGCGGTGGAGTTGCGCGAGGAGCGGGTCGCGGGGGACGAAGGCGTCCGGATCGTCGTGGAGCCCGAGGAGCCGCGGCGCCTGCTCGAGCCCCCACTCCGCACCGGGACCCCAGGCGCGCGCGACGAGTGTGTCCCCGTCGTGGCGAATGCGCAGCGTGACCTCGCCGTCGGGTGTGCGAGTGACACGCCACACTTCCCTCGGTGTGACCCGGGTGCACGGGTCGTAGCGGCCGCGTCGCGAGGGCCCCAGAGTGAGGCCGAGATCGTAAGGCTGCCGCAACCCGAGACGCCGCTCCCGCACCACCGGAGTCTGGCCTCCGGGTCGGTGCGGACGCCGGATCTTCTCCGCTCGTCCGCACATCGTGCGTCGCGCGGGGGCGATTCCATGCGCAAGGCTGTACACACCCCAGGCAGGAGCCGCGCGTGATCGAGACCCCGATCCACGAGACTCCGGAGTGGCAGGCGCTCGTCGACCACTTCGGCGCAATCCGCAACGTTCACCTGCGCGATTTGTTCGCCACGGACGCGTCCCGCGGTGAGCGGATGGCGCTCGAGTTCGACGGCCTCTATCTCGACTACTCCAAGAACCGCTTGACCGCGGAGACGATACGCAAGCTCTCGGCGCTCGCGACGCGCGTCGGTCTACGCGAACGAATCGACGCCATGTTCGGCGGCGAGAAGATCAACGTGACCGAGAACAGGCCGGTGTTGCACGTTGCGCTCCGAGCGCCCCGCAGCGAGTCGATCGTGGTGGACGGAGGCGACGTCGTTCCGGAGGTTCACGCCGTCCTCGACAAGATGCGTGACTTCTCCGAGCGCGTGCGGTCCGGCGAGTGGCGCGGCGCCACCGGTGAGCCGATCCGCAACGTCGTCAACATCGGTATCGGAGGCTCCGATCTCGGGCCGGCGATGGCGTATGTCGCGCTGCGCGATTTCAGCCGGCGCGACCTCACGTTCCGGTTCGTGTCCAACGTCGACGGCGCCGACATCGCCGAGGCGCTGCGCGATCTCGATCCGGCACAGACACTGTTCATCGTGTGCTCGAAGACGTTCACCACCCTCGAGACGCTGACCAATGCGCACACGGCTCGCAGATGGCTCGTCGACGCGCTAGGGGAAGATGCGGTTGAGCATCACTTCGTCGCCGTGTCGACGAATGCCGAAAAGGTGAAGGAATTCGGTATCGACACCGCGAACATGTTCGTCTTCTGGGACTGGGTCGGCGGGCGGTATTCGATGGACTCGGCCATCGGTCTGTCCCTGATGGTCGCCATCGGCCCCGAGCACTTCCGGGAAATGCTCGACGGCTTCCACGCGGTCGACGTCCACTTTCGGACGGAGCCGTTCGAACGGAACCTGCCCGTGCTGCTGGGATTGATCGGGGTCTGGTACATCGACTTCTTCAAGGCCGAGACCCATGCCGTGCTGCCCTACAGCCAGCACCTCGAGCGATTCCCCGCCTATCTCCAACAGCTCGACATGGAGAGCAACGGGAAATCGGTCCGCCTCGACGGCACACCGGTCGACGTCGGCACCGGACCGATCGTGTGGGGCCAGCCCGGCACCAACGGGCAGCACGCCTTCTACCAGCTCATCCACCAGGGCACCCGGTTGGTCCCGTGCGACTTCATCGGGTTCGTCCGCCCCAACGACGAGGTCGGCGACCACCATGACCTCCTGATGGCGAACTTCTTCGCCCAGACCGAGGCCCTCGCCTTCGGGAAGACGGCACGTGAGGTCGCGGCCGAAGGCGTGTCGCCCGAGCTCGTGCCGCACCGCACGTTTCCGGGCAACCGGCCGACCAACACGATTCTGGCCGAGCGTCTGACGCCGTACACGCTCGGCCAGCTCGTCGCGATCTACGAGCACAAGGTGTTCACACAGGGCACCGTGTGGGGGATCAACTCCTTCGACCAGTGGGGAGTGGAGCTCGGAAAGGTGCTCGCGAACCGGATCGTGCCGCAGCTGCGCGATGTCGACGCGCCCCTCGATCACGACAGCTCGACCAACAAGCTGATTCGGCGTTTCCGTGAACTGCGGTGACGCCGGCGCCACCAAGACCCCGGAGGACTGACCCGTGCAGCTCGGAATGATCGGACTCGGCCGGATGGGCGCCAACCTCGTGCGCCGGCTCATGCGGGGTGGCCACGAATGCGTCGTCTACGACCGGAAGCCGTCGGTCGTGCAATCGCTCGAGGAGGAAGGTGCGATCGGCTCGTCGTCGCTCGACGACTTCTTCGCCAAGCTGACGCCGCCGCGCGCGGCGTGGATCATGGTCCCCGCCGCGTTCGTGGGCGAGATGCTCGAGAAGGTCGAACCGCTGCTGAGTGAGGGCGACATCCTCATCGACGGCGGCAACTCCTATTACCGCGACGACATCAAGCGTGCGAAGGACCTCGCGTCCAAGGGCATCCGCTACGTCGACGTCGGTACCAGCGGCGGTGTCTTCGGGCTCGACCGGGGCTTCTGCCTGATGATCGGCGGCGAAAACGCGACGGTCGCGCACTTGACTCCGATCTTCCGCACGCTCGCACCGGGGCTCGACGCCGTGCCACGTACACCCGGACGCGAAGGCGAGCCCAGGCCGGAGGAGATCGGGTATCTCCATTGCGGCGACCACGGCGCCGGCCACTTCGTGAAGATGGTGCACAACGGGATCGAGTACGGGATCATGGCCGCGTACGCAGAGGGCCTTGCAATCCTGAACGACGCCGATGTGGGAACGCGCAAGCAGGAGTTCGACGCCGAGACGGCGCCACTGCAGGACCCGGAGTACTACCACTTCGACATCGACACCAGCGCGGTCGCCGAAGTGTGGCGCCGCGGGAGCGTCATCGGCTCGTGGCTCCTCGACCTCACGGCCAGCGCGTTGCACAAGTCGCCGAAGCTTGAGGAGTTCAGCGGCCGTGTCTCCGACTCCGGCGAAGGTCGCTGGACCATGCAGGCCGCCATCGAGGAAGGTGTGCCGGCGCAGGTGCTCGGCGCCGCGTTGTACGCGCGTTTCGCGTCGCAGGGGCACGCCGAGTTCGCCAACAGGATCCAGTCGGCGATGCGGCGGGAGTTCGGCGGCCACCTCGAGAAGTCGGCCGGTACGTGAGCGAGCACGACACCAAGTCGTCGGACGCGCTGGTGCTGTTCGGCGCAACAGGTGACCTGGCGCACAAGATGATCTTCCCGTCGCTCTACGCGATGACCAAGCGCGGCCATCTCGACGTGCCGGTGATCGGCGTGGCTTCGGACGATTGGGACGCGGATCAGCTGCGGCAGCGGGCACGCGATGCCATCGAGCAGTTCGGCGGCGGCGTCGACGACACCGCCGCGTTCGACAAGCTCGCCAAGATGATGAGTTATGTCGGCGGCGACTACCGCGACGACGAGACGTTCCGGAGACTCCGGGATGCGCTCGACGGTGCACGGTCTCCCGCCCACTACCTCGCCATTCCCCCCAGCCTCTTTCCAACCGTCGTGCAGGCACTGGGTTCCTCGGGTTGCGCCAAGGACGGCCGGGTCATCGTCGAGAAGCCTTTCGGGCGGGACCTCGCCTCGGCACAGGCGTTGAACACCGTGCTCCATCAGGTCTTCCCCGAGTCGCGGGTGTTCCGCATCGACCACTTCCTCGGGAAGGAGCCGGTGCAGAACATCCTCTATTTCCGCTTCGGCAACTCGTTCCTCGAGCCGATCTGGAACCGCAACTACGTCGCCAGCGTGCAGGTCACGATGGCGGAGAGCTTCGGGGTGGAGGGCCGCGGTCGGTTCTACGAAGAAGTGGGCGCACTGCGCGATGTGGTGCAGAACCATCTGCTGCAGGTGATCGCGCTCCTCGCAATGGAACCTCCGGTTGGCCACGGTGTCGAGGCGCTTCGTGACGAGAAGGAGAAGGTGTTGCGCGCCATGCGGCCTCTGCGCCGCGACGATGTGGTGCGAGGCCAGTTCGACGGTTACAGGAACGAGACGGGCGTGGCGGCCGACTCCGACGTCGAGACGTATTTCGCGGGACGCTTCATGATCGATTCATGGCGTTGGGAGGGCGTGCCCTTCTACGTGCGTGCAGGCAAGGAGCTTCCCGTCACGTGCACCGAGGTGATGGTCGAGCTGAAGGCGCCCCCGCAACGAGTGTTCGCCGACTCCGAACCGCCGCCGGGCAAGACGAACTATCTCCGATTCCGCGTCAGTCCGAGGGTGTCGATCGCGCTCGGGGCACGAACGAAGAAGGCCGGTGAGGAGTTCGTCGGGGAACCGGTCGAGCTGTCCGTCTCCGATACCGACCGTGACGAGATGTCGGCGTACGAACGTCTGATCGGCGACGCGATCGCGGGTGAGACCCTGCTGTTCGCGCGCGAGGACGGCGTCGAAGCCGCGTGGCGTGTGGTCGACCGCGTCATCCGCGACCATCCGGCGTCGATCCCGTATGCCACCAGAACATGGGGTCCACCGGAGGCCGACCGACTCGTCGCGTCGCACGGCGGCTGGCACGATCCCTTGCCGTGACGGCCGAACGCCCGCAGGGGGTCTGGCTGATCCGCCACGGCGCAACCGACTGGTCGCAGTCGGGTCGCCACACGGGCCGGACGGATCCGCCGTTGAACGACGACGGCCGCAAGCAGGCGCGCGCCCTCGCCCGCCGTCTCGCCGGCCGGCAATTCGCGCTCGTGCTGACGAGCCCGCTGCAGCGCGCCCGCGAGACCTGCGAGATCGCCGGCTACGGAGCCGTCGCCGAGGTCGAGCCGCTCCTTCGCGAATGGGACTACGGCGAGTACGAGGGCCGCACGACGCCGGAGATCCGGGAGCACGAGCCCGACTGGAGCATCTGGACGGGAGCGGTGCCCGGCGGCGAGACCTTGCAACAGGTCGGTGCCCGCGCCGCCCGCGTCGTGGAACGGGTGCTGTCCGTTCCCGGCGACGTCGCGCTGTTCGCGCACGGACACATCCTGCGTGTGCTCGGCGGGTGCTGGGTCGGGACGGGTCCCGCCGGCGGGCGGTTGCTCGCCCTCGACACCGCGACGTTGTCCGTACTCGGCTACGAACGTGAGACCCGCGTCGTGCGCAACTGGAACGAGGACGCATTCCTGTTGCCCGTGCCGCTCTGAGCGTGGACGGAAGAGACGCACGTGCGCGAGAGAGCCGGGCTGCGTCATGCCCCGACGCGCCCGGCTCTCTCCGATGACGCAGCCACCCGATGACATACATCCTGCACCGATCTGCTCGGCAGCGGCAGGGCCATCGGACCACGAATCCGGAGGACCTTGGTCCTGATGTGATCCTTGCCGGTCAGCCGTCGGGCGGGCGTCGCATCGTCCAGATCCCGGGACCGTGCGCCATCGGCCGCAGCTCCTCCTCCACCTCGAAGCCGAAACGCCGGTACCAGGCGATGTTGCGGGGGTTGGTGGTCTCGAGGTAGGCGGGCCACGGCCTCACGCCGTCCCGATCGAGCACCTCCTGCACCAATGCGGCGCCGAAGCCATGCCCCTGCTCCGCCGGATCGACACCGAGCAACGCGAGATACCAGTGCTCCTCGTGCGGGTGGACCCGTTCGATCGCGTTCGTGACGCGAAAGGCATCCGGAAGCGAGTGTGGCACCGCCGACAGCGCGCGGACCGCCGCGATGCTCTGGAGCAGCCGCCGGCGCGCCGGCGGAGGGTATCGGCCGGGTGGCAACCACGACGCCACCCCGCACACGATGCCGCCGCGACGGACGACGTACGTAGCGTCGCCCGGCAGCGTCGCTCGGAGGCTCGCACGCATGTACACGGGCATGCCACGGCGACGGCGATCCGGGTCGTCGGCAAGATGGACGAACATCGGGTCGTCGTGGAGCGCCCGCGCCGCGACGTGTGCCGCGGCACCCAGTTCGGTCGCGCCGATCGCGCCGATCTCGGAATCGTCGGGTATGCGCGGTTCCAGGTCTCGCACCATCGGAACATGCTCGCGTATTCCCTTTGACGCACACCTGTTGCGGACGGGGCGTCGAAAGACGGGTGACGGGGTATCGGAATGCGAACGCACATCGCGGCGTTGACTCTCCCGTCACCAACCCGATAGGCGGAGCAATCACATGGCCACGATCGAGCTGACCAAGGGCACGTTCGAGTCGACGATCACCGACAACGACACGGTCCTGATCGACTTCTGGGCAGGTTGGTGCGGTCCGTGCCGGATGTTCGCCCCGGTGTTCGAACAGGCATCCGAGGCGCACCCTGACCTGGTGTTCGCGAAGGTGGACACCGAGGCGGAGCAGGAGCTCTCAGGCGCTCTCGGGATCATGTCGATTCCTACATTGATGATCTTCCGCGAGGGCGTACTTTTGTTCGCTCAGCCCGGCGCATTGCAGGGCCCCGTGCTGGAAGAGCTCATCGGAAGGGTCGCGGAGCTCGACATGGACGAAGTCCACCGGCAGGTCGCCGAGCAGGCGAGCGGCGAACAGGCGAGCTGATTCCGCCCGCTCCGCGCGGGCACCGAGCGCTCTCCGCGTGATTGCATTGCGGCGTGCGGATCACAGCCGAGGATCTGTCGCGTTCGCGGCACGCCGGTCGGTTCGCGCTGGTGCTCGCGACCGCGGCAGTGTCGGTCACCCTCGTGCACGCCGGCGACCGGCTCCACGGCGGCCCCGCGGTGCTGCTGGTGCTCGTCGGCACGGCGGGCGCGATATGGCTGGGCCGTCTCGAACAGCGCGATGCGCTCGTCCCCGGGTGGCTCGTCACCTCCGTCGTCGGCCTCTTGGTGATCGTCGCGGTCGCCACGCCGCCGAAGGGTTCCAACGATCTGTGGTCGTACGTCATGTACGGCCGGATCCTGACGGTGCACCACGCGAACCCCTGGGTCCGGGCGCCCGCACAGTTCGCGTCGGATCCGTTCCTCGCACGCGTGAGTCTCGGATGGCGCTCCACGCGCAGTGTCTACGGACCCAGCTTCATCGCGATCGCGGCCGTCGTGGCAACGGTGGCCCGATCCTCGGCGTTGGCCGCGCGCCTGTGCTTTCAAGGATTGATGGCCGGCGCGGTGCTGGGCATTCTCGTGCTGCTACGACGCATCACTCGCTCGAATGCCTCGGTTCTGTGGCTCGGGCTGCAGCCGGTTGTGTGGATGAGCGGGGTGAACGGCGGCCACAACGACTCGCTCGTCGGCGTGGCACTGCTCGGTGCGGCGGTGCTCGCCAACCGACGGCGCGGTACGTCGGCAGGCGTGCTCATCGCTCTCGCCGCGCTGACGAAGCTCACGGCGTTGCTCGCGCTCGCCGGCATCGTGCCGTGGATGCTGGCAAGGCAGGATCGTGAAACTGCGAAGCGGGCAGTGTTCGCGTGTGTGGGCGTGGTCGTCGCGGGTCTCGCCATCGCGCCGCGTTCGATCGGCGTCGTGTTGTCGAGCAACCACACCATCAGTCGGGCTGCGGCGTGGAACATCTTCAGCACCTACGCGATACCGGGTCACGTTCGTGCGCACGGCGGCTGGCAGGCCGACATCGTGGTCCTGGTGGGGATGGCCACGGTTCTCGCGCTCGCTGCACTCGTAGCCGTGTCCTTGCGCGACGAGCACGAGCCGTTCCTCCCGCTCGGCTCGACGACTCAGACGTATGGGGCCGCGGGTTCGTACGTGCTCCCCTGGTACGCGATGTGGTCACTGCCGGCGCTCGCGGTCGACTGCCGCAACGCGCTCGCGACCGTCGCGGCCGCCATGGGCGGCATCGTCTTGGCCTCGTACCAGCTCCCCCAATCGCACCCGCACTCAGCGTGGGATCCGCTGCTCCGTTTCCTTACGACGGTGGTTGCACCGATGCCGCTGCTGATCGCGTTCGTCGCTGCCGCGGTGCTGACGGCGCGCCGGGCGCGCGGTTCACCCTCGCTCCGGGGACGTGTCGCCGCATCATCACGCCCGAGCGGGCACGCGTCATAGCGTGCTCGGACACCCGATGACGGGCGACGACCCGACCAGACACCCGAGGGAGACTGCATGACCGCGACGGACCACCTGCTCACCAAGAACGAGCGCTACGCGCACGAGTTCGCGGACGCCGGTCTTCCGGCCCGGCCGTCGACCGGTGTCGCCGTCGTGACGTGCATGGACGCCCGCATCGACCCGGCGCAGGTACTCGGTCTCGGAGCCGGCGACGCGCACGTCATCCGCAACGCCGGCGGGGTGGTCACCGACGACACGATCCGTTCGCTCGTCATCTCGCAACGGCTGCTCGGAACCTCCGAGATCATGCTCGTCCACCACACCGGCTGCGGGATGCTGAAGTTCGAAGACGACGAGCTGAAGCACCAGATCGAGCAGGACACCGGGATCCGTCCTCCGTTCTCGCTCGAGGCGTTCGCCGACCTCGACGACGACGTCCGCCAGTCGATCCGGCGCGTGAAGGCCAGCCCGTTCCTGCCGTGCAGGGACCGGGTCAGGGGCTTCGTGTACGAGCTCGAGACCGGTCGCCTGCGCGAGGTCGAGTAGCGGCGCCGCCACGACCGAGGGCTGTCCGGCCGGCCGCGTTGACGGCCGGCCCCGCAATTGTCTACTTTGTCGACTTGCTTAGTCGACTTATCCGCCGCGCCCGCTGGCCGGGCAAAACGCCGGTCCCAGCCGCCGGAACCACCACGGGAGACGATCGTGTCCAAGCTGTCCCGCCGTCGCGCCGTCGCCGGCGTCACGGCCCTGGTCGCCGTCGTCGCGCTCGCGGCATGCGGCGGGAGCTCGAGCAAGGCGTCGGCCGGCACCGACAAGGTGACCCTGCGCCTCGGGTACTTCCCGAACGTCACGCACGCCACCGCGCTCGTCGGCGTGAAGGAGGGCATCTACGCGCGTGATCTGGGACCCGACGTGACGCTGCGGACCGTGACGTTCAATGCGGGGCCCGAGGCGGTGCAGGCGCTCTTCGCGGGCGCGATCGACGCGACGTACGTCGGGCCGAACCCCGCCATCAACGCATGGCAGAAGTCGAAGGGAACGGCGATCAAGATCGTGTCCGGTGAGGCGTCGGGTGGCGCATACCTCGTCGTCAAGCCGGCGATCACCAACCCGTCACAGCTCAAGGGCAGGAAGATCGCCTCGCCGCAGCTCGGCAACACCCAGGACGTGGCGCTGCGCTCGTGGCTCAAGACGCAGGGTTACACGACCACGACGAGCGGAGGCGGCGACGTCACGGTCGTCCCCCAGGACAACGGGCTCACGTTGCAGGCGTTCGTGACCGGTTCCATCGACGGAGCGTGGGTCCCGGAACCGTGGGCAACCCGGCTCGTGAAGGAGGGCAAGGGTCACGTGCTCGTCGACGAGCGCACCCTGTGGCCCGGAGGTCAGTACGTCACGACACTGCTCATGGTGCGCGCCGCGTTCCTCGACTCGCACCCCGACACGGTGAAGCGCCTCGTGCAGGCGCAGGTGGACTCCAACGCCAGGATCAACGCCGACATCGCCGGAGCAGCAACGGTGGCGAACGGTGAGATCGCTGCCATCACGGGCAAGGCGCTGAAGATCGACGTCGTGAACACCGCGATGCGCAACATCACGTTCACCAACGACCCGATCGCCCCGTCCTTGTCGACATCGGCCAAGAACGCCGAGGCGCTCGGACTGCTCCAGCCGGTGGACCTGAAGGGCATCTTCGATCTGAAGTTCCTGAACGAGATACTGCAGTCGAAGGGGCAGCCGGGGGTGTCCGGCACATGAGCGTCATGCCAGCCCGTCGGGAGGTGCCGGCCGTGCCGGCAGAGCCGGATGCCGCGCCCGCGACGCCGGCGATCGCACTGCGCAACGTGTCGAAGTCGTTCGGCCGGATTCAGGCGCTGTCGGACGTGACCCTCGAGGTCGCACGGGGCGAACTCCTGTGCCTCATCGGTGCGTCGGGGTGCGGCAAGAGCACGCTGTTGAACCTCGTCGCCGGGCTGGACCGACCCACACGAGGGTCGGTCACGGTGACCGCCGAACGACCCACGCTGCTGTTCCAGGAGGCCGCGCTGTTCCCGTGGCTCACAGCGCGGGGGAACGTCGAGCTCGCGTTGAAGCTGCGAAAGGTGCCCCGCGTTCAGCGGCGGGCAGAGTCGGACCGGCTCCTCGCAACCGTACGGTTGGAGGGGTTCGAGCAGCGCCGGCCGCACGAGCTCTCCGGGGGCATGCGCCAGCGTGTGGCGCTCGCCCGCGCGCTCGCCCAACAGCCGGAGTTGCTGCTCATGGACGAGCCGTTCGGCGCGCTCGACGCGATGACCCGCGACGTGTTGCACGACGAGCTCGAGCACCTCTGGCAGGAGTCGGGAGTGACCGTGGTGTTCGTCACGCACAACGTGCGCGAGGCGGTACGGCTCGGTGATCGGGTCGTCCTATTGTCGAGCCGGCCGGGACGCGTGGTGGCCCAAGAAGACGTCGACGTGCCGCGCCCGCGCCGGATCGAGTCGCACGACGTCGCCGATCGCGCCGCGGCGCTCACCGACCGCCTTCGCGAGGAGGTGCGACGGCATGGCAACCGATGAGCTGAACCTCGCACGCCTCGAATCGGGACTCGACGCGCTCGAGCTGGACGAGAGCCATCCGCCCGGGCGCGGTACCCGCGCCTGGGCCGCGACCTGGCCGAAGCTCGTAGCGGTCGCCCTGGTATTGCTGTCCTGGCAGGTTGTCGTATGGAGCGGCTGGAAGAGCACCTTCGTCCTGCCGGGTCCGTCCGCCGCGTTCAGCCGGCTGTGGCGAGACCTGCTCCACGGCGACCTCCTCGACGCGACCCGGGTCACCATGCGACGCGCGATCGGCGACTTCGCGATCGCGCTCGTGATCGGCACGGCGCTCGGCATCGGGGTCGCGCGAAGTCGCGTGCTTCGCTCCGGCATCGGGTCGATGGTGACCGGCTTGCAGACGATGCCGTCGATTGCGTGGTTCCCGCTCGCGATCCTGCTGTTCCAGCCTTCGGAGCGTGCGGTCCTCTTCGTCGTCGTGCTCGGCGCGGCACCGTCGATCGCCAACGGCATCGTCGCCGGTATCGACAACACCCCGCCCATCCTGCTGCGCGCGGGGCGAGTGCTCGGCGCGCGCGGCTTCGCGTCACTCCGTCATGTCGTGCTGCCGGCCGCGCTTCCGTCTTTCGTCTCCGGCTTGAAGCAGGGCTGGGCCTTCGCGTGGCGCAGCCTGATGGCGGGCGAACTGCTCGTCGCGATCGGGCACGTGAACTCGTTGGGCTTCCGGCTGGACCAGGCGCGCCAGATGGCCGACGCCGAAGGCCTGCTCTCGACGATGATCGTGATCTTCATCATCGGCGTCGTCGTGGACGCGCTCGTCTTCGGAAAGCTCGAGCGGCTCGTCCGACGACGGCACGGTCTCATCGACACCGCTACCGCATAGCCTCGGAATTCGGCGCCGGCGAGGCGCGCCGCCCGGTGCGACGCGCCAGAATCGCGTGATCGGGGTCGGTGGCCGATCTTGTTGCCACCGCCGAGACGAAGGGCAGGGGATGCGCGAGCCGTTCACCACGTCGGTGATCTGTGCAACGACGGCTGCATGTCCGGAGCGCGTGTGGCAGGCACTGGTATGCCCGTCGGAGAACCTCGGTGTCCCGGCCGGGCTCGAAGTGGTCTCCGAGTGGAGGCCCGGCTCCCCCGTACGACTCGCTCCGGCGGGGTGCGACGAGCCCCGCGCCGAGATGTGCGCGTTCGGGGAGGTGATCGCGTCCGTTCCTCCGCTGCGCCTCAGCTACATGCTGGGGGCCGGACCCGACGGCGCCGACTTCACGACGATCGTGACCTGGACGATCGGGCCCGACGCCGGGGGCTGCACGGTGACCCTCACGGTCGACGACCTCGCCAGCTGCGGTGCGGACGGGCCCGACGGGGCCCCGGCGTGGCACGACGTCGTCTCGACGCTCGCCCGCGCGCTCGACCGCGGGGCGCACCCCGAAGGCACCGCGACCGAACGCTGAGCGCTCTGAGCGCTCGTGGGCGTGAGCGCGACGACTGCGAGCGCCACGCGAGCCGTGGTGCGCGTCCCTGCGCCATGCGAACATGTGTTCGTGCCAGGCGAAGCCACCATTCTTCACGCCGACCTGGACGCGTTCTACGCGTCGGTCGAGCAACGTGACGATCCCCGCCTCCGGGGCAGGCCGGTCATCGTCGGCATGGGCGTCGTGCTGGCGGCGAGCTACGAAGCGAAGGCGCACGGCGTGCGAACCGCGATGGGGGGCGCACAGGCACGCGCGCTCTGTCCGCACGCGGTCGTCGTTCCACCGCGCATGTCCGCCTACTCCGACGCGAGCAAGGCTGTCTTCGAAGTCTTCGAGCACACCACACCCCTGGTCGAGGGGATCTCGATCGATGAGGCCTTCCTCGACGTCGGTGGACTCCGCCGGGTTTCCGGTACACCGACCGAGATCGCCGTGCGCCTGCGACGCGAGGTGCTCGAGCGCGTCGGTTTGCGTATCACGGTGGGCGTGGCGCGCACGAAGTTCCTCGCCAAGGTTGCAAGTGGTGTCGCAAAGCCCGACGGACTGCTCGTCGTCGCACCCGAGCGCGAGCTCGAGTTCCTGCACGCCCTACCCGTCCGGCGGCTCTGGGGCGTGGGTCCGGCCACAGCCGGCAAGCTGCACGACCGCGGGATCACCACGGTGGCCGACGTCGCGCGCCTCGCCGAGCCGGCACTCGTCGCGATCCTGGGGCGTGGGTCAGGCCGTCATCTCCACGCGCTCGCGCACAACCGCGATCCGCGCCCGGTGCAACCGGGGAGGCGCCGAGGCTCGATCGGATCGCAGCGGGCGCTCGGACGCGGCCGTCGATCGACCGCGGAGCTCGATGCCGTCTTGGTCGCGTTGGTCGATCGGATCACGCGGCGGATGAGGAACGCCGGACGTATCGGCCGAACCGTCGTGCTCCGGCTGCGGTTCGACGACTTCGCGCGCGCAACTCGCTCACACACCATGCCGCGCGCCACTTCGAACACGAACACGATTCTCACCGCGGCGCGCGCGTTACTCGTCGCCACGATCCCGACAATCGAGCGCCGGGGAATCACGCTCGTCGGCCTGTCGGTCGCGAATCTCGACGGCGACGCCGCGGTGCAGCTCGAGCTCCCGTTCGACCGCCGCAACGGAGGCGCACTCGACGCCGCGCTCGACGACGTGCACGAACGCTTCGGATCGCGTGCCGTCACACGCGCGGTGCTCCTCGGGCGCGACGAAGGCTTCTCGGTCCCGATGCTTCCCGACTGAGTCAGCCCGGTGGCCCGTCGACGTATGCGGTGACCGTCCACGCCGGCGACGACAGCTGGCGCAGCTCCTCGTAACGGTCCAGCATTGCGCGGTGTCCACCCGGCGCGTCGACGAGCCCCGCGTCCACCACCGTCGCGAGTGAACCGTCGGCCAGCGCGGCCGCCGCATCACGCACCACCGCGGCCAGCTCGTCACGATGATCCCCGGAGCCGGCGGCCGCGCCACCGCCGAGCACGCTCCGGCCCCTCGCGGTCGCTCGCGCGCCCCCGTCACGCACCAGCGCTGCGCGCAGCTCGCGAAGGAGCCGCTGTTCGGCCGCACGGTCACGCGCAGTCGCGCCGACCGACGTTCCCACCGATCGGGCGGTTGGCGTCGGCGCGGGGCCCCCGCCGCTCACGATCCACACCGTGCCGCGTACGCGCTGGCCCTTGTAGATGCGGTGTCCCCAGATCGTCTCGGACACCTGCAGTCCGGGATACGCGTACGTGTGAACACGGTGCCGCTCCAACGCGACGTTGATGCCGGTCGCGGTCGCCACCGACACCGGCACGAAGCCGGCGCCGCCACCACCTTGCGCCCGGACGACGTAGGGGCCCGGCGCGTGGACATGCGCGGCGAGTGCGGCGCTCAGATCTCGCGTGACCTTCATCGTCGGGTCGGGCTGCGGAGCGGAAGAACGAACCCCGAGCACCACAGCCAGTGCCACCACACTTCCCACTGCAAATACCGAGGCGCCGTTTCGGACGACCGTCCGTGACGGCCCGAGCAGCTGCCAGACGACGAAGACGACCGTGAACCAGAAGAACATCGCAATCGGCCAGAGGAACCGCACGTTGTAGACGAACACGAGTTCCGTGCCCCGCAGCACGGGCGCGCGCATCGTCGTGATCGTCCCGACCACGAGCGCGAGCGCGGCGGTGATCACGCCGGCGGTCGCGAGCCGGTTCCGACGCCGCCACGCGAGCAGCGCTCCGACCGCGATCAACGACCACGGCACGAAGAAGCGCACGACGTCGGCCGCCGTGGGATCCTGCACGATCGCGGCGCCGCTCGTCATGGGGCGCATACCGAACGGCGGCGGCAGACCGACAATCCGGCCCACCGTCCGCACGCCGAAACCGACACCGGCGGTGGGCAGCCCGCCCGCTCGCGCCCCGTCGACGATCGCGGTCATGTTGGGGTTGTCGCCGCCGAGCTGTTGGGCGATCGGAGCCCACCAACACAAGGCGAATGCCGCAGCGGACAGGACAGACACACGCGCCACTCGACGA
The DNA here is from genome assembly GCA_964548555.1 of uncultured Burkholderiales bacterium. Taxonomy (GTDB): domain Bacteria; phylum Actinomycetota; class Acidimicrobiia; order IMCC26256; family JAMXLJ01; genus JAMXLJ01. The sequence goes on along the minus strand of CAZJSY010000053.1, from coordinate 1,013 downwards.
CGCCACATCGCCGTGGCCGTGTCGTCACCGCTCGCGCGCCACTGCCGGCGGGCATGCACGGCGAAGGTCGCGATCGCCCACACACCCACGACTCCGACCGGGGCGAGATAGCCGAGGTGGGCCTGGGCCGCGAAGCTTCCCGCCACGACCATCGCCGGGAAGGCGACGATGTCGCCGCGCGCCAGACAGAGCGACAACGCCAGGAACGCAGCGAACGGGAGCAACGCGACCGCCGGGTTCCACACTTCCGCTGTCGTTCCGTTGCCGACGCCCCAGATCAGCGCGCCGACGAACAGCATCGCGACTGTCGTCGCGAACGCGCCGCCGAGCCGCCACGCCGCCCACGCGATCGCGAGGATCGCGGCAATGTTCAGCGCGGCGACGCCGGCGAGCAATGCCCCCGGAGACCGACCGAACACGGCATAGGGGACCGCGAGCGCGAAGAACTCGAGCGGGCCCGGATGACTCGCCGCGTGGCCGTGCGCGTACAGCGCGAGCGTCGACGGCATCCCGACGAGCGGGATGTGGCGGCTGAACACGTCTTGCGCCCGGAGCGTGATGACGGCGTCGTCGGTGAGCGGCACCCACCGCGCCGCGAAAAGGCGGGACGCGGTGACGGCAACCGTCGCGATCGGGAAGACCGCCGCCACGGCGGCGGCGAGCACCGAGCTGCGTTCACGTACACGAGGACGCGCCGGCCATGACGCGTTCGGCTCGGCGAGCCCGTACCACCATCTCACCGTGGCTCCTTGATGACTGGGACGAGCGGCACGGATTCTGCCAGGGCCGGCGACGATCGGCGGCTCACGGGGCAGTTGCATCCGCCGCGGCGACCAATGGCCACGGCGCGACGCGCTCGACTGCCAGCGCCACGTCGAAGAGCAGCGCGTCGGCATGGTGACGAGTGAGCACCTGCATCCCGACGGGCAGCCCGTCGACAAGACCGGCGGGGACCGACACGGCCGGGTTCCCGCAGATGTTCGACACGATGGTGAGCGCACCCATGCTCACCA
>CAZJSY010000052.1:10220-21034 GCA_964548555.1 uncultured Burkholderiales bacterium | reverse complement strand
TGCTCGTCGACATGCACCTGATCGAACGGGTCGCCCGCGGCCGCTACCGGCTCACGGTCCTGGACGCGAGCGACCCGCCCTGCTGATTGTTCATTCACCTTGTCGGGCAGATTCAGGGGCGGCGGCTGGGCTTCCAGAGTTGCGCTTCGAGCATGTCAGTCGTCCCGACGGCGGGCGAGATCTTCGATCTCATCGTGCAGGTATCCGCGTTGCGCCGACCGGATGAGGTCGATGAAGTCCCGTCGGCGTTGAACAGCGAGCAGCGCGTCCGCCGCCTTGTCGGCTTTCACCTGTTCGGCCCTCGCCATAGCCGCCACGTCAACGGGTTCCTCCGAATCTGAACGCTTGGCCACGCGGTATGCAGCCTCCCGGACCTCGCACTCGGCGAGCTTCTCCGCCAGCGCAGAAGCCCACAAGTCTGCGATGTCAGCGACCAGCCGCCACGCCTCTGCGGCAGGTGCAACGTCGCCACTCGGTGGGCCGCTGCCGCCGTGGTAGCCGTCCTCGAGATCCATCGCGGCGTACGCGTCCAACAGCGCCAGGCAGCTGTTCAGACTTCCCTCGAACCACACGATCGACGTGCCGATGAGCTCGACGTCGGCTGACAGGGCTTCGACTTCCGCCGCGCCGAGATCACGAGGACATGGCAGCACTTCGTCTACGAAGCCGAAGTGCTTCACGACGGCAGACGGGTCCGGGAGCTGACGGTCCTGCAACTGCCATGCGTGTTGTAGGTAGTTCAAGGCTTGGCCTCCTCACCTGCTCGTAAGACTGGAACATCACACGACCGAGCAGCGCGACACCCGGCCGAGTCTCAGGTGCTCGCCGACCCCGCCCGATCGACCGGGGTCGCCTGCCGGCCCGATAGTTCGTTCGTTCACGTTGTTCGGGCGTTCCGAGCGCGCCGAGCGAGCCTTGTACCTCGGTGTCGTCACCGGCATCCCGACCAACACCGTCAGCGCTGCCGCCGCGGGCTCAGCGTTCCCGGGCAGCGAGGCGTCATCGCGCATCCCCGCTCTCGCCCCGGCTTCACAAGCATGCCCATACCGCACGTAGAGCAGCGCGCCCACACGTGACCACTACGCCGACCATTCAACACCGCGGCCACCAGCATGGTGACACGCCGATCGAGAACGGCGCGCAGCTCCACCGGGAGCCCTTCGACCCGAAGCTGCCCGCTTCCGTCAAGTGAAACCCGTGCCCCGAGCACGCGAAGCAGGTGGAGGACCTCCTCGGGATCGTCTGCGTGAGGCAACTGGTCCGCTGCTGCCTGCCAGCGCGGATTGACCGGCCAGTTCGAGCTACCGATAAGACCCCTTTCTGCGTGCCGCGCACGCGCGCTCGATGGTTGGCGTAGCGGCATCGCCCCGCCCCATGTTCATCGGCCTGGTTGCGTCTCGTTCCGCTGGAACACGAGCTCGCCGCCGTCCGTCACGCCGGCGACATCTGCCAGCCCGCTCTCCAAAATCAGCCGCTCGATCGCTGCCCTGGCACTGCGCGGGTCGATCCGAACCGCCCACGCCATCCCGCGCTTGATCCGCGCGTCCACTTCCTCCGGGTCTTCGGGCCTGCTCTCCCGATAGAGCGACTGCATCCGCTCGAACCACGTGCGGTCGCCCTTCACCTCGGGTGATTCATCTCGCCGGTGAGCTGTCATGGTCAACCTCCTCGCGTCCCGCGGACACCGTGATGAACTCGCAGTCATGTTGTGTTGCGTCCCCACCCTCATCCCGGAGTCGGAGCCGGAGCCCAGGGTGCCCCGAAACAGGAACACCGAAGGCGGGGGCGACATCCCGTCTGCCGTCGCCGTCGCGTAGTAGGTGCCGTCCGGGTATTGCTCGGACGGAGGGCCGGTCATCACCTGTCGGATCGCGTCGTTCGACCGACGCGCGAGGGGAACTCGTCCAGTACTCGCGCGTCGCCACGCCCGGGCCTCCCTTTACCGCGGGGCCCGACAGGTCGGGGCTTGCGTATCTCATATGTGCACGCGGCGGCGTCGCTCCCTCTAACGGAGCGCAACCCGGCCATGAACCGGGCCGAGGGTCTTCGGCCTCTTGCCGAGCGCACGCGCAGCCGCGGTAGTCCCTCGATCCCAACCCGCGCGCTCCATGGCGTCGCGCTCAGGGTGCGCGCGGCCGCCGACGCAAGCCCCGGTGCAACCGCGCCCCGACGTACTGGCGGCCACGGATCACACCCAGGCCCTCGCGCTTCAGACGAAGGTTCCAGCGCCTCAGATCCTTGTCGTCGATCTCATCGCGGGAACAGCCGACCTCTCCGCGCCCGCTGCTCGTGAAGAGCTTGGCAGGGGCGGAACGGTTACCCAGAAGGCTCCTCTCCGCCGAGTTGTTCCTCGGCAAGCCGTTCCAGCCATGCCCGGAGATCGTCCAACATCACGATCCGACGCTCGTTCACCTTCACCGACCGCAGTCGCCCGTTCGCGATGAACTCGTACAACGTCGAGCGGCCGACACCAACCAGCCGGGCCGCATCGGCGACACCCACCGCCAACGGTTCGAGCGCGCCGCCGCTCATGCCGTCTCCGTCGTCGCTGCGCTCAACGCGCCGAGCACCTCGGCGTACAGCAGCAGGTGCACATCGTTCGGCTCACGGCGACCCTGTTCCCAGTCGAACACCGTCGCGGTGCTCACACCGACGGCGTCGGCGACCTGACGGGCTTGCACACCCGCCTCGCGACGGATGCGGCGTCGCTCATCCGGTGACGGAAGGCTCGCCCGCGTCCGCGCGATGCGCACGAGGTCGCTCACGGTCGTCATACCGCCGAGTATCACCCGACGACTTGCCAACGAGTACCCGCGAACATACGGCGCGTTCTCCGCGACGAACATTCCGCGCAATCGACCTGGGAGCGGTCTCCGCGACGAACGCCCTGTAGTTAGTCCGTAGATCGGCGTACATACGGCGCACTGTCACACCGTTCGCCTAGACTGCGCCTATGGTTCGCCGACTGTCGCTCGGACGCAACGACCTCGAAGCCCTCGGCGTGGAGATGGCCCAAGCAACCCGCGAGTTGCGCGGCGAGGCCGTCCCCACCGGCGGAATGCTCGACCTGACCGTGTGGCCGACCCAGGACCCCACCCTGTTCGCGTTCGCCTGGCCCGGCCCAGCTGATGACCTCACGACAATCGGCCTCGCACAGGTCGAGCACGGAACGCTCGTGCTGCGCTCGCTTACCATCCGATCCCGGAACACGCGCACCCGGCCTGAGATCGGCTCGACGACGCTGAGGTCGATTCCGACCGAGGCGCTGCGTGCGACGATCGTCGCTGCCTGTTCGACTGACGAGACACTTGCCCGCCAGTTGAGCCACCCCGGGCGCGCGAGGCAGCGTCAAGCCGTCCAGGCAGGCAGCCGGGCGAAGTGGCGGCAAGGCCGCTCACACAGCAAGCCCGGCCCCAAGCCCACCGACGAGCTGGTGTTGCACGAGCGGGCGAAGGCATTCCTCGACGACCAAACCCAGCACGGGCCGCGCGGCTACGCGAAGCGGCTTGGTGATCTCTGGCATGTCAGCCCCCGCACCGTCCAGGACTGGAAGCAGACCGCCAAGCAGAAGGGCCTACTCGCGGGACGAGGCGCGATCGTCGTCGCCGGACCGCGACTCAACCGGAGGGAAGCGAAATGAGCAGGCGCGGCAGGGGCGAAGGAACCATCGGGAAGCGGGCCGACGGACGGTGGTGTGCGCGCATCTCGATCCCGACAGCAACCGGCGGCCGTCGCCGCGTCTCGGTCTACGGCCGCACGCGGGCTGAGGTGGCGCGGAAGTTGGCAGATGCGCAACGCCAGGTCGCGAGCGGCATTCCGCTCGCCGACCAACGCACGACCGTCGGCGCGTACCTCTCCTGGTGGGCCGACGAGGTTCTGCCGGGGACGGTGAAACCTTCGACGCTCGCGTCATATCGGTGGCTTCTCGCCCACTACGTCATCCCACACATCGGCCACCGTCGGCTCGCCCGGCTTTCGCCGCAGAACGTGCAATGGATGATGAACGAGCTCCATGCGCGAGGTCTGAGCGCATCGTCACAGCGACTCGCCCGTGCAGTTCTTCGCCGCGCGCTGAGCCACGCCGTGAAATGGGAAATGGTGAGCCGTAACGCCGCCGCTCTCGTCGATGTTCCGCGGCGACACGGCAGCCGACTCGACGACGTGCTCACCATGGATGAGGCCCGCGCGGTCATGAGCACCAGCGCAGGAACGTTGCTCGGCGACGTGATCGCGGTCGCGATCGGCACCGGACTCCGTAAGGGGGAACTGCTCGCGCTGCGGTGGGAGCATCTCGACCTCGACGCCATGACGCTGACGGTCGTCGGTTCCCTGTCCCGTCGCCCAGGAGTCGGGCTCGTCGAAGACACCCCCAAGACATCGAGGAGCCGCCGGACCATCCCGATGCCCGGCTTCGTGGTCCAGGCCCTGCGCTCGCAGAAGGTGCGCCAGGCGGCTGAACGTCTCGCTGCCGGTCCCATGTGGTGTCATGACGGCCACGTGTTCACCACGCCGCGCGGCACGCCGCTGGACCCGTCGAACGTCTTACGCGCGTTCCAGGCAGCGTGCGTGAGTGCGGGGATCGGCTCGCGTCGCTTCCACGCCCTGCGGCACAGCGCGGCGACCCTCATGCTGGCGAGTGGCGTCCCGCTGGAAGTCGTCTCACGGACGCTCGGTCACGCCGGGCTGGCGATCACCGCCGACTTGTACGCGCGGGTGCTGCCCGCAGCGCAGCAGGAGGCCGCGCAGCGACTTCACGCGGTTCTCGGCGGCGCCTCCTGAACCTGTGGGCGTCAGGTAGGGCGTCAACGGCAGGCGATTCGTGGGCGACTTCGCGCGCCGACGCTGTGACCTGCATCTTCTCAGCGCGCTCGGAGGGACTCGAACCCCCAACCTTCTGATCCGTAGTCAGATGCTCTATCCATTGAGCTACGAGCGCTGGCTTTGGTGCTCTGACCGGGCGAGACGCTCCGGTCCCCGCCGACTCCCCGGGCACGCTGCGTCGAGCACCGCGAGCTGGTCGTCGACGGGTGCGACCGAATGGAGTGTAGGCGACGTCGCTTGACCGCTTCTTCCCGGGCAGCGGTGTCTCCGCTCCGAGCGGAAACGCTCCACACCGTGCGGTCGTAGGCCCAGGGCGGTGACAATCCTCGCCCTGCTCGACGCCAACGGGATGTCGACCTACAACTGCCCGGCAGCGTGCTTCGCGACGGACTCGATCGATGCGAGCATGTCGCTGCCGCTCTTTGCGTGCGATCCTGCGCCGATGACGACGACGCGGTTGCCCTTCGCGAACACCAGGCCGACCCCGTCCGTGGAGGTCCGCTCGTACGCGCTGTCGCCGACGCCGGAGACGGCACGGAACTCGCCGGCCCCACTCACTCGCTCGTTCAGGAGCGACTGCAACGTCTGGCTGTTCACGACCGGGACGGGATACACGGCCACGTAGACGGCATCACCCGCGGCAACCGGCTGCCCCGCCTTGCTGTAGATACACACCCCCGTGCCGGCGACGGTCGACTGCGTCAGGTCGGAGTCGCCGGTGATGGTCCCGGCGTCGCTCAGCGTGACGAGCGAGCACGCATTCGTTCTTCCGCTCGCCGATCCGCTCGCGGCGGGGCTGCTGCTCGCGCTGGCGACCGGGCCCGCGGCGCTGGTCGTCGACGCGGACGACTTGCTCGAGCTTCCCGAGCCTCCGCACGCCGCGAGTCCGAACACCGTGACGAGCGCGGCGATACCGGCCGCCGATCGACCCTCGATGCGCATTGCCCACCTGCCTTGTCGGTGCCCCTCCGCCGCTGCCGCGCGACGCCCGAAAGCTGGTCGGCGTCGCGTGACCCCGGGGCGGAACGTATCCGCCCGCGCTCCGGCCGACAACCGCGCGCCACCGGGATCGGGCTGCACACGATCGTCATCTCGTTCCACGACCGACGGCCGCGTTCCATCCGCGTTCTGTGGAAAGGGACGGCGAACGTCGAAATGGGTCCAGGACGCGCAAACCTCGGACAGCGGGACGTCCCGCATCGAGAATCAGCTGCGCAGCGAAGCTCGCAGGGTCTCCCATGCAGGGGACGGCGCGACGCCGAGTTCGGCCGCCGTCGAGCGAGCCCTCTGGAGGACCGCAAGCGCGGCGCCGCGCCGTCCGGTGGCCGCATACAGTCCAGCCAGCCGCAGCTGGCGGACATCGTCGAGTGGGTCGCACGTGATCGCGTCATTCAGTAGCGCAACCGCCCGCTCCGGTTCGCCCACCGATTCCGCATACGAAGCCAGCGTGTCCAACAGCTCCAGACGGCGCCGGCGCAGCTGCTCTCGACGGGCCGACGGCCAGTCGGCGTAACGGTCCTCGGGCAACAGATCCGCCTGGTACCGGGCCAAGGCCGCCTCGCCCAACGCCTGTGCGTTCCCGTCCCGCCGGCGGGCGGCCGAGACGGCGCGCTTCGCCGCGCTCTCGAACTCGAGCGCGTCGATGGTCACACCCGAGGCGAACGCGAGCGCGTCACCTCGGCGCACCACCAGCGTGTCCGGGACGCGAGGCAGGCGGTGCAACACGCCACGCAGACGGCGTCGGCCGATCTCGCTGGTCACGTCGGGCCAGAGGCGCTCCACCATTTCATCCACCGGCACGGGGCCACCCGCCACCGCGAGCAGCTTGACCACACCAGCTGGCCGGCCTTCCAGCCGCACCGGACCGCCGGGACCGCGCAGTGCGAAGCCACCGAGGAGCCGGACGTGCCAGCCCGCCCCGACCATCGGATCGTCGCCCGCGTCGCCGACGACCAGGACGTCCTCGAACGAGCCGCGCACGAACCGTGCCCACACGGTTCCATGCGGTGTGCCGAACCGCGCCGTTGCCGCGCGGGACCCGGTTCGTGTGCGCTGGTCCTCCAGCCACACGCGCAGCGGGGACATGGGTGCCGGCGTCGTGCTCAGACCGAGGTCCGCGAGCCAGGCTGGATCACCGGTCAGCCAGCGCGCCGCCCCCGACCGGTCCAGCGAGATCATCCCGATGTTCTGTCCCCCGGTGAACGCGCGTAGTCGATCCGAAGCCTCCAAGTGCCGGCGCATGGGGGCGAGCTGGGCACGGAAGAGATCGAGCACCGCCCGATCACGCTCCGAGAATCCCGGCCTGCTCCGTGCTGCGACCACACCAGCCACCGACCGCTCGCTCCCGCTCACGATCCCGGCGAGCTGATCGACGACATCGAGATAGCGATACATCAGGTTGTACAAATTCGATCGCCGTAGCTCCGACAGCGTCGTCATCTCCGACCACGACCGCGGAACATCCTCCGGTTGTCGCATGCCGTGCGGGATCAACGGGTTCTCCTGCCCGAAGCGCGCCAAGATCTCATGCCACTCGGGGCGCAGCACGTCAGGCGGGTTCACCCGGCCCCAACTCGTGCCGGCCATGCAATCCACCTCGTTGTAAGCCGCGTGGTCGCACGGGACGAGATTCGGGACCTCGGCGACGATGCGCTCCGCGAACTGCGCCAAGTCGTCCGCCCCGGCGCACGCGCGGGTCGCGTCCAGCACCGCGACCAGATCGCTGCGCGACAGCGCCGAATCCAACGCCCGCGAATCCCCGCCCATAAGCCTTGACGAAGCGTTACGTCTATACGTTGCCCCGTCAAGAGCCGAAAGCCGCCCTGCATTATCAGTTCAAACAAAAAAGAATGGCGCAGCGATCGAACAGTGGTGGCGTCAGCCGACGAGGGTGAGAGGTGCAGTCTGGGCTCGCAGGAACCGATCGACAGCCGCGAGGTCCAGCGGTCTTCCGAAGTGGTAGCCCTGGCCGAGCCGGCAGCCGAGTTGTTGCAATGTGAGCGCCTGATCGGCGGTCTCGATGCCCTCGGCGACGGTGTCGAGGTGGAGTGCTTCGCCGAGACTCAGGATGGCCGCGAGGAACGTGGTGTCGTGGCCCGTCGCAACATCCTCGAGAAACGACTTGTCGATCTTGATGGTGTCGACCGGGAAGCGATGGAGGTAGCTGAGCGACGAGTAACCGGTCCCGAAGTCGTCGACGGCGAGCCGAACGCCCAGGCGTCGGAGATCGTTGAGCCGAGCCAATGCTTCCTGGACGTTCTCCATCAGCGTGCTCTCGGTGATCTCCAGCACCAGTTGGGCCGGGTCGAGCGCGGCCGCTTCGAGGGCGTTGGCAACATCGTGCACGATGCTCGGCTCTTCGAGTTGTCGCGCGGAAAGGTTCACGGCGACGGAGAGCGGGCCGGCGTTCGGATAATGGGCCGACCAGCTCGCCGCGGCGCGGCATGCCTGTGCGAGCACCAACCTGCCGAGCGGGACGATCAGTCCGGATTCCTCGGCGATGCACACGAACGAGTCGGGCGCCAAGAGGCCACGCGTGGGATGTTGCCAGCGCACCAGCGCCTCGAAACCGCTGAGCCGCCGAGTGCCCAGCTCGACGACGGGTTGGTAGTACACGACGAGGCCGTCGTCGTCGATTGCCCGCCGCAGCTCGGTCACGAGCTGGAAACGTTCCCGCGCCGCATCGTCCATCGACGCGTCGAACACCCGGGCCCGCCCTCGCCCGGAAGCCTTCGCGGCGTACAGGGCGACGTCGGCGTCGCGGATCAGAACGTCTGCGCTCTGGAGGCCCGGCTCTGCGAACGCGATCCCGATGCTCGCGGCCACCGTCACGCGACGATCTTCCCACCCGATCGGTTCGGCCACTGCTCGGATCAGACGATCGGCGAGTGCCTGTGCCTCGTCGCGGTGTCCGAGCTCCTCGACCAGAACGGCGAACTCGTCGCCGCCGAGACGGGCGATCGTGTCGCTCGGCCTGCAGGCGGTGCGCAACCGGTCCGCCACCACCGTCAGTGCATGGTCGCCGGCGGGGTGGCCGAGGCTGTCGTTGAGATCCTTGAATGCATCGAGGTCGATCAAGAGAAGCGCCGGCGGCTGGCTTCCACGGCGACTCATCGCGTGGGTGATGCGGTCGCGCAGCAACGAGCGGTTCGCAAGACCGGTCAACGAGTCGTGAAACGCGCGATGACGGAGCTCCTGCTCCAGCCCGTGTCGCTCGCTCACGTCGCGAACGTTGAAGACGATGCCGCGGACCTCGGGGACGTCCAAGAGGTTCGAGATCGAGGCCTCGAGATAGCGCCACGAACCCGACGCGTCCAAGCAACGCCATGCAGCGCGGCGGACCGACCCACCCCCGACCGCGCGAGCCAATTGGGCGCTCGCAGTCGCACGCTCGTCGGGATCCACGAGGTCGGTCACCTTGCGGCCGATCATCCGGTGGGGAGGCATGCCGAGAACCCTCCTCACGGACGGGCTGACCTCGGTGACGATCCCGGATTCGTCGGTCACAATGGTGACGTCGTGGCTGTTGGCCGCGAGGGCCCGGAATCGAGCGTCGCTGCGGCGCACCGCCTCCCCTTCAGCTGCGAGAACGTCCGCGCGACGGTGTGCCATTCCCGCGGCTCCGGCGAGCACCGCGATGCTCGATCCGGTCAGTATCAGGATGGCGACGAAGCCCGCGTCGGCGATCGCACGTTGCCCATCCGCCTGCGCCCGGCTCCGCTCCATGAAGCCCTCGAGCAACGGATGCAACGTCTGGAAAGCCGTATCGGCAGTACTCGACTCGAGCGAGGCAGCGGAGCGAACATCCCCCGCCTCCATGAGTCGCACCGTCCCGTCGACAGCTCGAACGAACGGCGGCCCCGCCGCCTCGAGACGCGCATGGTCGGTGCCGTGCAGGTGCTCGAGCGAGTCGCTGTACGCGGCCTCGAAGGCTTGCCGCAACGACTCGACCTCGGTGAGGCTGGCGGTGCCCGAACTGGAAGCCGTCGAGAGCCAGGCGGCATCGACCGCTCGATCGAGCTCCAACGCCTCGAGCTCCACGGTTGCGAACCGCAGCGCCCCGTTCGATCGTGCGCGCGCGCTCGCTCGGAGGTGCACCGCGGCCAACAGCGCTGTCCCCAGCACACAGCCGGCTGCGAACAGGAGAACCCAAGCAACGCGACGAGTCCCGACTCCGACGCGCATCCCTACCGTCCTCTACTCGGGAGCGACCCCGTCGAGTGAGGCGCCGGGCCGTCGAGCGCTACCTCGATCATCTGCACGAGTTGATCCAGGTCGGCCGGATCGTGCAGCAGCGCGGCGACGTCGAGCACTCGCGGCTTCTTGATCCGGGCATCGGTGGTCAGCACCACCACGGGCATGCACTTCAGAGGGGCCAGGTGCGCGTACCTGTCGAGCGTCGAGAGGCCGTCTCTTCTCGTGAAGCTCGAGCCGAGCACGGCGATATCGGGCGCGTCGGTGCATGCGACGATGAAGGCCTGAACCGCGTCTCCTGCGTCAGCGACGTCGTATCCGCTGCGTCGTAGTCGTCCGGCGAGCGCTCGACGCTCGTCACAGTCGTCGTCGACGATGAGAACCTTCGCGCGGCTCTTGCGCCGGCGGTCGGTACCCACCGTCACGGTGCGCTCACAAGCGAGAGGACCCATGTCGACCGGTACGTGCCGGCGGCCATGTGCGCCGGCACGGTCACGTGCCAGATCGCGGTCACGGCTTGCGTGCCGATACCGGTCCCTACAGCGGCGTCGAACAGCGGCGTCGCCGTCGGCGCGGTCGACGCCGATGGCAAGACGTACGGCACCGTGACCCGATCGACCGCCGGCTCACAAGTAACACCCGGTGCACAATTGACCGTTGGAGCGCTCGCGAGCGTGGTCGCATCGTTCGGCACGGATCTCGTCCCTGTGGTGAAAGTCGTCGACGTCGCGGTGATGTACCAACCAGACCCGGTGGCATCCGCGACGATGAGGGTCTGCGCGGCGACGGACGGCACGACG
>CAZJSY010000052.1:0-10120 GCA_964548555.1 uncultured Burkholderiales bacterium | reverse complement strand
GGACGGGCCTGGCGGCGGACTGATGGCGACGCTGCGTGCTCTCATAGCCGGTCCAACGACGAGACGGCGATCTGTCACTGCATCGTTCGGCCATCACGAACCCGATGCGCAGATGCACGCGTAGGAACTCTTCTACTGCGACGGCAGTAGAAGAGTTCGTCAGCGCTCGTCGAACAGACCGAGACGCCGGCCGACGGCGACCGCCTCGAGCCGGGAATGCGCGTGAAGCTTCGTGAGCGTGTTCTGCACGTGCTTGCGCACGGTCGTGACGTTGACCACCAGACGCTCGGCGATCGCCTGGTTGGAAAGGCCCTCTGCGACGAGAGCGAGGATCTCACGCTCACGAGGTGTCAACGCGCAGCCTTCGTTCCGGTTCGCGCCGACCAGTCGCCCGAAGTCCTCGTACGAAAGGATCGCGGCTCCGTTGGCTACTGCGCGCACGGCTGAGACCACAGCATCGATGCCGCACGTCTTCTCGAGATAGCCCACGCAACCAGCCGACAGCGCGGCGCGCATTCCGTTCCCGGGCCCGCTGCCGGTCAGAAGGATCACTTTTGTCTCGGGCAGGTCTCTCAGGATCGACGCGGCCGCCGCCGCGCCGTTCCCGTCGGGCAGGAGGTAGTCCATCAGGATCACATCGGGACGGTGAGCGAGCGCGGCCTCATGGCCCGCCGCCGCGCCGGCAGCGGTCGCAACCACGACGATGTCGTCTTCGCGCTCGAGCGCTCGACGAAAGCTCTGGGTCACCAACGCGTGGTCGTCGACGAAGAGCACGCGTACCGGCGAGGTGTCGACCCCCGCGTCATCCGTCACCCTGACGCTCCCATCACGGTGAGCAACTCGTCGAGGAGCTGGCTCGGGCTCATCCCCTTGCCGAGAAACGCGGCCGCGCCCGTGGGCGCGCCGGCTTTCGTGCGTGGCACGTGGCCCGACAACAGCACGACCTTGGTCGTCGGTGACGTGGCGAGGATCCGCGGAAGCGCCTCGAGACCGCCCATGTTCGGCATGCTCAGGTCGAGGAGGACGAGGTCGGGCCGCTCCCGTTCCGCTAGCCCGACGGCCGCACACCCGTCGCCGGCCTCCGCGACCACCTCGAAGCGACCGCTTCGTTCGAGAATGCGCGTGACGATGTCGCGATGCTCGGCCTGGTCGTCGACGACCACCACGCGAAACTGCGGGACCGTGAGCCCGTTCCGGCGCCGGCGAACGACCCACTCACTCATCTCCGCGGGAGGAATCGGAGCACTCCAGAGATAGCCCTGGGCCCATTCGCATCCGAGCATCTCCAACTGGGCACGCTGTTCCGCCGTCTCCACTCCCTCTGCCACGGTCTCGAGGTCGAGCGCTCGAGCAAGGTGGACCACGGCGGTGACGATCGCGGTGGACTCGGCGTCGCGACCGAGATCGACCACGAAGCTCCGGTCGACCTTGAGCTCGTCGAACGGAAAGCGTCGCAGGTAGCTGAGTGACGAATAGCCGGTGCCGAAGTCGTCGATCGCAAGATGAACGCCGAGGTCCTTGAGCGACCAGAGCACGCCGATGAATACGCTCGGATCGTCCATCACGGCACTCTCGGTCACCTCGAGGCAGAGGCTCGCGGGATCGATGCCCGTACGCGACAGTGTGTGCGCGACCAGCTCACGCACTTCCGGCGCGCGCAGCTGTCGGGCCGACATGTTCACCGACATCGTGAGCCCAGACGCTCCGGACTCCTGCCACCGCTGGAGTTGTTCGCAGGCGTGCTCGAGCGCCCAGGCGCCGATCGGCATGATCAGACCGGTCTCCTCGGCCACGCCGATGAACTCGTTCGGCGGTACGAGTCCGTGCTCAGGATGCTGCCAGCGGATGAGGGCCTCGGCGCCGAAGGTGCAACCATCGGACACCGAAACCATCGGTTGGTAGTGCAACACGAACTCGTCACGGTCGAGTGCCCGGTGCAGATCCGATTCGATCTCGAACCGGCGACGGGTCCGATCGCGAAGCGGCTCGCGAAACGTCACGACCGCGCCGCGACCTTCGCTCTTCGCCTGGTACATGGCGGCGTCCGCGTCGGAGATGATCTCTTCGGGCGAATGCGACGCCGCGTCGACGAGCCGGACTCCGATGCTCGCGGTCACGAAGACCTCTCGGTCGCCGACGTTGATGGGCGCCTTGAGCGCCTTGAGCACCCGCGACGCAAGCGTCGTCGCGTCCGACTCGGTCACGACGCCCTCGCAGCACATGACGAACTCGTCTCCACCGAAGCGCGCCACCGTGTCCTCGGGGCGCACGACCCGAGTCAGCCTGCGGGCAACGGAGACCAGCACGATGTCACCGGCGGTGTGCCCGAGCGTGTCGTTCACCAGCTTGAAGCCGTCGAGATCGCAGAACAGCACGGCCAGCGCCAGCGGCCGTCGCTTCGCCCGCCCCGCTGCCATCTCGAGGCGGTCGATCAACAGCGCTCTGTTCGGCAGGCCGGTCAGCGGGTCGTGGGTCGCCCCATGGGTGAGGTCGATCTCCGCCGACTTGAAGTCGGTGATGTCATGGGCGCACGCGACCAGGCCGACGACGCGCGGGTCGTCGAGGCTGTTCGAGAGGCTGACCTCCATCCAGTGCCACGTACCGTCGCGGTGCCGGAGACGGATCTGGATCGGCCCGACCACTCCGTCAGGCACCTCGGCGCAACGGGCGCGCGCGGCGCACAGCAGATCGGCGTCCTCGCCGTGTACGAGCTCCTCGGTGGATCGCCGCGTCAGCTCCTCGGGCTCGAAGCCGAGTATCCGCTTGCTGGCGGGGCTCGTGTAGCTGATTCTGCCCGCGACATCGAGCACGAGAAGAAGATCGGCGCTGTGCTCGACGAGCGCGCGAAACGGTGCCATCGGCCTACGCTGCAGTGGCGGCGTGTGACGCTGACGTGGGTGAGTCCGCTGTCGACGCGTGCGCGGCGGTCGCAACCATGAGGTACCGGGTGGTCAAGAGTTCACCCCTTTCGCTCGCTGCCCCTGAGAACCGACTGGATCTTCTGCAAGAGCTGCACCGCGTCGAAGGGCTTCTCGATCAGGGCGACGTTCCGATCGAGCAGGCCGCGCGGCCCGAGCACCCCGTGGCTGTAGCCCGACATGAAGACCACCGGCAGGTTCGGTCGTCGATCACGAAGCCGCTCACTGAGCTCGGGACCCGACATCGAGGGCATGACGACATCCGTCAACACCAGGTCGCAGTGGTGCCTGCCGGCGAGGGCGAGGGCTTCGTCGCCGTTCGCGGCCTCCAGCACCGTGTAGCCCTTGCGGGTGAGGATCCGCGCCGTGACGGCGCGCATGGCCGGCTCGTCTTCCACCACGAGGACGGTCGTTCCGTCGCCCCGTGCAGCGTCGACCATCTGTCGCGGCTGCCGCGCCGTGATGGGCTCGTCGAGTGCAGGAAGGTAGATCCGTATGGTCGTGCCCACGCCGGGCTCGGAGTACAGCGTGGTGGTGCCGTTGGCCTCGGCGACGATGCCGTACACGGTGGCAAGTCCCAGGCCCGAGCCCTCGCCCTTCGGCTTGGTGCTGAAGAACGGATCGAAGGCGTGCGCCGCAACCTCTTCGCTCATCCCGATACCGGTATCGCTCACGGTCAGCTGCACGTACCGGCCCGCCGCGACGGGCGGGCGGAGCTGATCGTCGCCGCCGGCGAGATGCACCATCGACGTCTCGATCGTGAGCGTTCCTCCGTCCTTCATCGCGTCGCGCGCATTGACGGCCACGTTCATGAGCACCTGCTCCACCTGGCCGCGGTCGGCTCGTACGGCCGAAAGCCCGTCGTCGAGATGGACCGTCAGCTGCACGTGTTCGCCGATGGTGCGCGACAAGAGGCTCTTGACGTCGTCGACGACGGCGTTGAGGTCGAGCACCTCGGGTTGGATCGACCCACGCCGTGCGAAGGTGAGCAGCTGCTGGGTCAGCCGGGCAGCGCGTTCGGCCGCAGTCCGGATCGCCTCGATGTCGGCCTGGGCGGCCTCATTGTCGATGATGTCCTCGGCCGCGAAGCTTGCGTAGTTCAGAATGACCGCGAGCAGATTGTTGAAGTCATGCGCGATGCCGCCGGCGAGCTGACCGAGGCTCTCGAGGCGCTGCGAATGGTTGAGGCGTTCCTCGAGAGTCCGCCTCTCGTTCTCCACCCGCTTGCGTTCCGTGATGTCGCGCCCGATCGTCGACACCCCGACGACCGCGCCCCTCACGTCGACGATCGGGGCCATGGTCTTGGCAAGCTCGACGAGTGACCCGTCCCGACGGACATGAACGGTTTCGAACTCACCGATGCGTTCACCACGCGCAACCCGCGCTCGGAGCGCTCGGTCCTCGTCGTGCCGACCCGGTGCAACGATCAGCTCGATGTGACGGCCGAGCACCTCCGCAGCTCGATAGCCGTAGACACGCTCTGCTCCACCGTTCCAGCTCGTGATCGTCCCGTCGATCGCGTGAGAGATGATCGCGTCGTTCGACGAGGCGATGATGGCGGCCTGCTTGCGCTCCGAGCCGTCACGAATGGCCGCCGAGACCAGAAGACCGCTCTCGGTCTCGATGGCCGACAACGAGATCTCCGCGAGGAACTCACTGCCGTCCTTGCGGCGCGCGGCAAGCCCCTTGCCTGCACCCATGGGCCGTGTCACCGGGTGCGTGAAGTACCCGTCGCGATGCCCCATGTGGATACCGCGCGCCGACTCCGGCACGAGTATCTCCACCGGCTGACCGAGCAGCTCCTCAGGGTGATAGCCGAAGAGCTTCTCGACTTGCGCGTTCACCAGCGCGATCCGGCCGTCGCCGTCCACCGCGACGATCGCATCAGGTGCGGCCTCGAGGAGACCCCAGGCGATGCGGGCATCAGAGAGCTGCGGACCCGGGACAGAACGTCTTGCTTCGGACGCGGGGGAAGGCGCCACGCGAGGAGTATCGACCTCGACGTGGTGACCTCACGATAGGCAGAACAACCTGAATCCTTAGACGTCTGTCGCATCGTCGACCCACTCCGAGTGCGTAAGTAGGGCAAACAGCTCCGAGCGCGAGTGGACGCCGAACTTGCGGTACACGACAGCGAGGTGGTTACGGACGGTGCTCGGACTCAGCGACAACGACCGCGCGATGTCGGGTGTTCCGCTTCCCTGCAGTACCCGGACGACCACTTCGAGCTGCTTGGGGCTCAGCTCGCGCATTGCCGGGTGAGCCCACCATCCCTCGGTCCCGGAGGCCCGGTGCCCCAAGATCATGCCCTGAACCTCGACCGCGATCCGCCACAGGTGCTGCTCGAGACGCGACACCCGCTGTGGGATCGTCTCGAGCTCCTCTCCCGTTTCGACGCGCCGAAGCGCCAACCCGAATCGGGGCGGGACGTGCCGGCAAAGTGGGCTGACCTCACACTGCACGACGGTGGGTCGGCGATCTCGTCCCAACACTCTCAAACGGGTCACGACACCACGTCGCTCGGCGGCGCTTCGGCCGAGAGCGAGCAGGAGCTGCGAGACGTCCTCGCTGTGAACCGTGCTGAGCAACGGCGTTCCTGTCAGCGTTTCCGCATCCCAGCCGATGTGCTCAGCCGCGTCACCGCTGATGTCGTGCCATCGCCAGTCGTGGTCGACCGTCCCCAGCACCGCGCATTCTGCGCCCGGCTCCAGCACAGACGGCAGCGTGACGACCGAGTCCTCACTACCGGGCACGACGGCAAGAAGCACCCGGTCATCGGGGTCGGGGCGACGACGCCCGATCCACGCTTGCGTCGGAATCTCCGTGCCGTCCGCTCGCACGAGACGACTCCGCACGTAACACGAGTCGATCACGCGCGACGACAGTCCCGAGATCACCGACTCGACGTACGTGCGTTGCTCGGAGTTGGTGAGCGACAGCACGTCGACGCCACGCAAGCGTGAGGGATCGGAGCCGACGAGGAGGGCGAACGCCGCGTTCACTTCGATCACCTGTCGCGACGACGGGTCGACCAATGCGAGTGGGATCGGCACACGCATCAATGTTCGACCGACGGGCACGGGATGAGCGTCCACTTCCGCCTGCGTCGGCGCCTTCCCGATGATTCCATGGCACGCGGCGGTGACGACGGCCTCGAGGCGAGACCGTGCGTGGAGCGAGGACAGGATCTGGTTGACCAGGCCGGCGACGGTGTCTGCACTCAGTTCGAGCCGCTCGGCGACCGCGGCCTCGGAAAGGCCGCCCGCCATGAGCTGCAACACGGCCATCTCGTCGGCGGTGAAGCGCAACTCCGCGTCCGGCCGGGGCCCGGCCTCGGCTTCGGCTTCGGCTTCGGTCGGAGATACGCGTGTGGGAAGTATGGACACCAGACGTGGAGCGAGAACCAGCGATTCTCCCGCGCCGACGGCGCGGATCGCCGGCAGCAAGTCGTCGGCCGCACGGCGGCGCACGACCCATCCCGCGCAGCCGGCTTCGACCGCGCGACCAACCTCGGTATCGCCGCCGTCATCGACGAGGAGAACCACTGCCGGACCGGGCCCGTCGGCCCGCAGCATCCTGGCTGCGTCGAGCCCGGATCCGTCGGGAAACGTCGCGCCGAGCACCACGACTTCCGCGCCCTCGTCGGAGGCGACGGCTCGCGCCTCACGCACCGTGCCGGCCGTGCCGACGAGTTCCATGCCGCTGTCGCTTGCGACGACCCGACAGAGCGCGTCGCGGAACATCCCGGACTGCTCGGCGACGAGCACCCTCACGTTTGCGATGATCGCCGGACGTTCGGGATGCTCCGCCCCGATCTCGGCGATGTCGTCGACCGCGCAGGCGAAGATGTCGAGCAGATCCGGGTCGAACTGTCGTTCCCGCTCGATGCGGAGAACCTCCATCGCCCGCGCAGCATCGAGCACACCGGGCCGGTACACCCGGCGGCTCGTCAGCGCGTCGTAGGCGTCGGCGATCGCGACGATCCGGCCCTCGACCGGGATCTGCAGACCGGTCAACCCGTGGGGATAGCCGCGGCCGTCCCAGCGCTCATGGTGCGTGCGCGCGATCTGGGCCGCGAGAACGAGCACAGACGACGTGCCCTCCGAGAGCAAGCGGGAACCCGTCACCGGATGCCGCTTCACCACCTCGAACTCCCAAGAGGTGAGCCGACCAGGCTTCAGCAAGATGGAGTCGGGCACCCCGATCTCACCGACGTCGTGCAGCATGGTCGCAACCCGGAACTGCTCGGCCGGCCAGCTGGTGACGCGAGCCCGTTCGGCCAGCAGCGCCGCGTAGAAACCGACTCGCTCGACCTGCGCACGCGATTCCCCCCGTCGTAACGCCAGCGCGGCAAGAAGTCGATCCACGGTCTCTTGCTCAGCACCGTGCACCGTTGCCTCGGCGTCGTCGAGTCGCTTGACCGCCTGGCGCAACGCAAAGGTTCGATCGAGCACCTTGCTCTGGAGCTCGTCGACGTGGAAGCGGCGGGCGCGCTCCAGCTCGCGGCGGCGCAGAGCGGAGCCGACGTTGATCAGCACCTCACCCCGTGTGAATGGCTTGACGAGGTAGGCGTGGGCGCCCATGGCGAACGCGGCCTCGGCAACCGAGGGATCGTCGACTGCGGTGACCATCATCACGGCCATGTCGGGAAGCTCGGCGGCGACCTCCTCCACGAGCTCGAGCCCGGACCCGTCGGGCATGCCGATGTCGCACAGGAGGAGCTCGAAGCTGTCCTGCGTCAGTGCGGCGCGGGCCTCGACGACGCTGCCGGCTTCCACGACTGTATGGCCGGCGCGTCCCAGGACCTGGCGCAGGAGTTCCCGCACCTGGGTCTCGTCGTCGGCGACGAGTATCCGTGCGCGGACAGACGCGTGCTGGGACACCACCGTCATCTCAGGGAGAACCGACATCCACCCGGGGGAAATGGCGAGCCCTGCGTCGCCGTTCTAGGCACGGCGTACCGGTCGCATAGACGTTTTGTCACGCGCACCCGTGTCCCCGGTCATGGCCCACCACAGTGTTCATATGACGTGTTCGTGTCGCGGCAATCTGTCGCTCCACTGCGGGATGCGCAATCGCAAAGCGTCATCGGACTGATTCGGCCAGGAGATCGATGGAGCTTCGACAACTCGAGCACTTCGTTGCCGTCGCCGAGGAACGGCACTTCACGCATGCGGCCGCGCGCTGCCACATCGCGCAATCGGCTCTCTCACGATCGATCCGAACGCTCGAGCACGAGCTGGGTTCGCAACTCCTCGTCCGCACCACCCGACTCGTCGAGCTGACGGAGTGCGGTCGCCACTTCCTCGCGGAGGCCCGCCGCACACTCGATGCCGCAGCGTCGGCTCGCGCGGTCATCGACCAAGTCAACGGATTGCAGCGCGGGACCTTGTCGATCGGTGCGGTCCCTACGGCCGGCCTGCTCGATCTCCCGCGTCTTCTGACCGTCTTCCACCGACGGCATCCGGGGATCGAGATCAAGCTCCTCGGCGGTGGCGGCTCGCCGATGCTCATCGAGTCCGTCCAGGGCGGCCGCCTGGATCTCGCGCTCGTCACCATGCCGCGGCGGTTGACCCGCAAGTTGGACGCGACGCTGCTCGCGAGCGAGCCCTACATGTTCGTGTGCAGTCCGGAGCACCCGCTCGGGACCGAGCGGTCCGTCACGCTGAACGACGTGGTGTCCGAGACCTTCGTCGACTTCCAGGTCGGTGCCGCGCTGCGCGCCGTGAACGATCGCGTATTCGCAGAAGCCGGAATGGAACGACGGGTGACGTTCGAGATCGACCAGCCCGCCACCTTGCTCGGCATCGTCGCCGAAGGGCTCGCGGTCGCTATCGTCCCCCGCTATTTCACGACCGGATCCGATCGTGTCCGATCGGTGCCGCTGAACGGAAACGACATCCTGCCCTGGAACCTCTGCGCCATCACACCGGCTTCACGGCCACTGTCGGGCGCGGCTCGCAGCTTTCTCGACCTCGTGGTCGCGACGAGCACCTCCGTAGCGCTGCGTCCCCAGCCGTGCTAGGCCTTGGGCGGCGGTTCGGAGCAGGAAGGGACTGCGATGGCTGGGATCGCGAAGGGGAGCTTCGACTCGGCGGATGAGGTGAGGAATCCGCCCAAGACCCGCCTCGAGGTGGTGGATCTCGGGACGACCAAGGCCGCGCGCATGACCGCCGAGCCGGGATGGCGGTGGTCGGAGTGCATCAAGCCCGTGATGCAGACCGACAGCTGTCAGGCACGGCACGTTGGATCGGTCATGTCGGGAAGCCTGCACGTGCAGCACAACGACGGCACGGAGATGGACCTCGCACCCGGCGACGCGTACGTCATCGAGCCGGGGCACGACGCGTGGGTCACGTCCGACACGCCCTTCGTCGCGCTCGAGTTCGAGAGCAAGACCGTGGACGCCTTCGGCAAAGGAACGTAGAAGCCGTTACGGAAGGCCGGCGTTCGCCGGTCGCGCGACGGTCGGCGGCGGCGTCTCCTGTGGAATGCCGACTGCAGCACGTCGCCGAACTGAAGTCGAGCACCTCGGCGAGGTTGCGCGCGTATGCATCCCGCGCGTGCATCGGCTGCAGGTTCCAACGCCACTCGATCATCCGCAGGATCGAGCAATGCTCATACGGGCCGGCGTGTACGAGTCGCGTCGGCGCGAACGGCCCCATGACGATGCACGGCACGCGAAAGCCGAGCCGCCCGTAGTCAGGGTGGGGGCCGGGATTGGGGTTCACGTTGTCGTCGTGTACTGCAGGGGGCGGAACGTGCTCGTAGAACCCGCCGTGCTCGTCATAGGTCAGCACCAACACCATGCGATCCCACTGGGGACTGCGGCGGAGCGCGTCGTACACCTTCCCGATGAACGCGTCGCCGACCTTCACGCTGCCGTGCGGGTGCTCGTCGTTCGACGTGCCGAACAGCTCCTCGAGCGCGCCGAAGTCGGGATCGATGAAGCTGACATTGGGGAGACGACCAGCCGCCGCGTCGGCGAAGAACTGTTCGTGCAGCCTGCTGATCGAGTCGTACCGTGCGCTCGCGAACAGCCCTGTCATGGGTTCGTGGGCGTAGTAATAGCCGCCCGTCAGACCCTTCTCGGCGAGCCGGTCCCAGATGGCGAGCTGCAGCTTCGAGGGTCGTGGCACGCCCGGAGGCGGCAGCTTCGTCGTGTCGGCCGCGTACGGGTACGCGCCCGTCGCGTCGATGTC
>CAZJSY010000051.1:0-21088 GCA_964548555.1 uncultured Burkholderiales bacterium | reverse complement strand
GGAACGAGTACCCCTGGCGCCGCACCATGTCGTCGACGATGTCGAGCCACCACGCGACCCACGCGATGCCGGGCTCGACGAACACGACCTTCAACTTCGGGTGACGTTCGAACACACCGCCCATGATCCACATGCCGAACGCCTCCGCCGTCATCAGCGGCGTCAGCGGGACCATCACGCCCTTGTTCGGCGTCGGGTCGCGGCGACTGAGATCGTCGAGACTCGTGTTGAGCCCGATGTGGCAGCAGATCGGGAGACCCGTCTCCTCGATCAGCGAGAACAAGGGTGCGTACCGCTCGTCGTAGTAGTCGGGCAGCCCGAGTTCATTGGGGAACACCGGCAGCTGCAGTGACTTCCCGCCGAGCTCCACGACACGCCGCACCTCGGCCATGGCGATGTCGATGTCGTGGATCGGGATCTGGTACGAGACGATCAGACGCTTCGGATCGGTCGCCGCGAAGTCGTTCAGCGCGTCGTTGAACGCGCGCACCGCTTCCGTGACGGAACCCTTCACGTCACTGAGGTAGCGAAACGCACTGACCTCGCTGTAGAGCACTTCGACGTCGACGCCGTCGGAGTCCATGTCGCGCAGCCGCTCGACGGGATCCCAATACCCGGGACGGGTGAAGACCGCGTTCTGCGCCGCGATCGATTGGCCCATCGCGGCCCCGGCGCGATTCGCCGCGCCCGTACCTCGGCTCATGCGGGCCTCGTACGCACCCGAAGCCGCGTCGTACGCGGCGTGATGCTGGGACGCGAGATGCTGCTTCACCTGCTCATGCGACATCTTGACGTGCGAGTCCGCGGAGATCAGACGCTCGGTCATGGGCGTATCATAGTGTCTGCTATGGCGCGGGGTGAAGAGGGTCTTCGGCCGGACGACGGGGTCGATCGCATCGTCAGGGATGGCGCAACGCGGCCGCCTCCGTCCGCCGCAGGCGCAGGAACTGCTCGACGTTGAAACGCCGATGGGTGCGCTGCTTCGCGGGCGGGAACAGCGGCGCCGCCTGCGAGCTGGGCATGATCTCAGGACGATCGACACGGTAGGTCGTTCCCTCGTGGACGATCGCGGCCGATCCGCTCGCGAGCACGTTCTTGAGCCAGTCAGTGTTCAGGCCGTAGGGAAGCGCGATCACGAATCCGTCGTCCGTGGGCACCGCCACGACCGGCGTTTCGTACGGCCGGCCTGTTGTGCGGCCGACGTGCCGGATCGCCGATGCGTACGCGCCCGGCGCTCCGGCGGACCTCAAGGCCAGCGACCTCATCGCGCGGTTCGTCCTGCGGACGGCCGTGAGTACGAACGGCGACTTCTTCCGCATTCCGGCCATGAAGACGACGCCCACCGCGGCGAACCCGAGGAGCAAACCACCGGCGAGCTCGGACCGGCGTGTCAGTTCGGTTCTCACCGGACGATGTTGACGTCGGACGGTTCCACGCCACCGGCGACGGGAACGCGCGTCCGCTCGAGGAAGAGGTACTGGTGCGCGAGCGCGGCCAGGACGCCGCCGACGAGCGGAGCGACGATGAACAGCCAGAGCTGTCGCAGGGCGTCCCCACCGACCACGACTGCGGGGCCGAGGCTGCGCGCCGGGTTGACCGACGTCCCCGTGAGCGGGATACCGACGAGGTGCACCACGGTGAGCGCCATCCCGATCGCGAGCCCGGCGAACTCGGCTGACGCGATCCGACTCGTCGCACTCAGCACGATGAGCACGAAGAGGAACGTCAACACGACCTCTGCTGCGAACGCGCCGCCCGCGTTGAGGTGGACGAGGGAGTGCTTTCCCCAGCCGTCGGCGCCCAGCCCCTGCGTCTTGCGTGAATACTCCGGTGAGCCCTCGAAGATGCCCCAGAGCACGAAGGCGCCGGCGATCCCGCCGGCGAGCTGCGCGATCCAATAGCCCACGGCCTCCGGAACGGTCATCCGCTTCGACACGACGAACCCCGCCGTCACCGCGGGGTTGACGTGGCAACCCGAGATCGGGCCGATCGCGTAGACCAGCGCGAGCAGCACGAGCCCGAAGGCAAAGGACGTCGTGACCACACCGGCCGACGTGCTCGCGCCGGCGAACTTGAACCCGAAGGACAGCGTCGCAGTGCCCACCGCGAAGATGACGAGCAGCGCCGTCCCGAGGAATTCGGCGACGAGCTTCCGGTTTTCCATGGCGCCTCCCGATGACAAGAGCGCCCGGATGACGACGATGCGCGCCCCGGCATCACCCGGGCCCACAGTTCAGGACTCGAGACTTGCACGACGCGCCGTGAGAGGAAAGGGCCACTCCGGCCGGCGGCGCGCGTTCGCCGTCGGGTTGCAGAACGTGGACCGGAGCACGCGCGTGAGACGGTCGGAGCGGAACCCTTCCTCGTGGCGGCCGGGGGAGACAGGACACGACCAGCGCCGGACTGCGCGCCGCACGAGGCTGCGACCCGACGGCCAGATCGTCCGAGCCGACGGCGCGCCCTACGCAGCAACGGCGAACGGCCGAAGCCGCGTAGAGGCAAGTTGAGTCGTGCAGGATCGCACGGCGCCGATAACTGTCACTCCCCGCGTTCATAATGGCTGTGTGATCGGATTGGCGGACGCTCGCAAGCTCAACGTTGCGGCGACGGCCTTCGTGGATGCGCTCGTGCCGGGCGCAGTTCCGCTTCCGGACGCGGTGGCGGTGTGGGACCAGCTCCAGGACGCGGCGCGCAAGGTCAACGCGGCGCTGACGATGATGGCGCCACGGGTGGAAGAGTCGAGGGCGTGGCAGCGCGAGGGGCATCGCAGCGCGGCCGAGTTCATGGCGCAGCGTTCGGGAACGTCGGTGGCTTCCGTTCGTGCACAGCTCGACGTTGCCCGCACGGCGGAAGAGTTGCCGGCGATCGCGCAGGTATTGCGCAGCGGCGAGTTCTCAGGGGCACAGGTCGCGTTGCTCGCCGAAGGGGTGAGCGCGAATCCGGCTGCGGAGCAGCGGCTGTTGGATCAGGCCCAGCGAGGGTCGTTGAAGGAGCTTCACGACGAGGTCTTGCGGGTGCGGGCCGCGGCGGACGCGGATCCTGATGCGACGCAGCGCCGGATCCATCAGCGGCGCCACTTCCGTACTTGGCGCGACGCCGAAGGTGCGTGGCGGGCGGGGATCTATGGCACAGCAGTCTCGGGATCTCGGATCGAAACGCGGCTTCGAGCCATGATCGACGAGGAGTTCGCCAAGGCCCGGGCCGAGGGGCGACAGGAACCGCGTGAGGCGTACGCATTCGATGCGCTCTTGAAGCTGGTCGAACATGAACCGGGCGAGAACCGGCAGACGCCCCCGCGCCGGTACACGACCATCGTGCGCGCCGACCTCGAGGCGTTGCGCCGCGGACACGTCGACGGCGGGGAGGTGTGCGAGATCGCGGGCGTCGGTCCGATCCCGGCGTCGACCGCTCGTGAGCTGCTCGGGGAGAGCATTCTGAAGCTCGTCATCACAAAGGGCGTCGACGTCCTGAACGTGACGCACTTGGGACGTGGTCCGAACGCTGCACAGCGAGTCGCACTGTTGTGGTCGTCGCAGGGTTGCAGCGTCGAGGGGTGCGCGCGGAGCCGGGTGGAGATCGATCACAGCATTCCGTACTCGGAATCGCGTCACACCCGCCTCGAAGAGCTGGATCCGCTCTGCAGTCATCACCACCGGCGGAAGCACCGCGACGACTGGTCCCTCGTCGAAGGCACCGGCAAACGGGCGATGGTTCCGCCCGGTGATCCGAGACACCCGAAGAACCGCCCGAGGCTGGACACGAGCTGAACGCGCGATGAATCACGTCGGGAACCGGAGTCCGAACTCCACGCATCACGGCTCTACGCATCACGGGTCGACGCGCCCTCGAGGAGGTACAAGGTGGCGAAGCTCCTGTATTCGGCGACGATGTCGGTCGACGGATTCATCGCGGGCACCGGGGGCGACGCGTCGTGGATGGTTCCGTATCTCGGTCCCAACCCGACGATCGATGATCTCACCGAGCACATCGGCGCCCTGCTCGTGGGCAACCGAACCTTCCGCGGCGACGACCCCTACAAGGGCACGAGCGCGGAAGGTGAGGCGTTCGGCGGAGCTTGGAGCGGACCGCAGTTCGTGTTGACGCACAACCCGCCCGACGAAGACGTTCCCGGCGTCACCTTCGTGGGAGATCTCGAGAGCGGTGTCGCAAAGGCGAAGGCCGCGGCCGGGGACAAGTACGTCAACGTCCTCGGCGCCGACACCGCCCGCCAGTGCCTCGAAGCCGGTGTGCTCGACGAGATTCTCGTGTGCATCGCACCCGTGTTGCTCGGCGACGGCACGCGCCTGTTCGAGCACCCGGGAGGATCGAACGTCCAACTGGAACGCATCGGGCTCACCGACGTGCCACACGCGACGAACCTGTGGTTCCGAGTCGTCCGTTGAGCTGCCAAAGGGTCAGGACGTCGGCGCGTCCGACACAGCGACCCTGAGGTGCGAGCGCCGGTCGCGGCGGTCGCCGGCCGCACGACGACCCCGCGACGTAGCGGTCGACCTTGCCGCAGCTCGTTGTTCCTCGGCGATCTCCTCGCTCTGGTACCACGCACATGCACGGCGCACACCGTCCCGTATGCCGACCCGAGGCTCGTAGCCCAGCTCGGCTCGGGCCCGGTCGATCGAGTGACGGTTGTCGGTGCCGTACAACCTGACGCCGTGCCGTGTGACGACCGGGTGTCGTTCACCGTTGAGGGGGACCGCCCGTTCGGCGGCCGTTGCCGCGGCGAACGCGACGCTGTACGGGACACGCAGCCGCGGAGGCGCGACGCCGAGCTCGCTCGCGATCGCCTGGAGCAGCTGCCCCTGCGTCAGCGGCTCGTCGTTCGTGATGTTGTACGCGCGACCTTCGGCCTGGTCGACGTCCGCGGCGAGCAGCAGGCCCTGCACCACATCGGTGACGTACACGAAGGGCAACGCGTTGCGTCCGGATCCGATGATGATGGCGCGGCCGTTCCGCACCTTCTCGGCGATGCGTCCGAAGTTCAACCGGTCACCGGCTCCGAAGATCGTTCCCGGCCGGACGATGACGGCAGGCAGGTAGTTCGCGGCGATCATGCGCTGGACGAGGAGGTCGCCCTGCGCCTTGGTGACCCAGTACGGATCGTCGTAGGGCGCGGCCGCCGCTTCCTCGCCGAGCCTCCATCCCCGCGCGATGCCGTAGATGGTCCACGAGCTCACGTGTACGACGCGACGCACACCCGCGGCCAACGCGGCCCGGCACACGTTCTCCGTGCCGGTCACGTTGACCCTGTAGTAGTCCTCCATCGGTACCCACTGGCCCTGCAGGGCCGCGAGGTGGATGACGGTGTCGACGCCCCGCACCGGCGCGGCGAGGGATTCGGGATCACAGATGTTCCCCCGATGCACCTCGACACCGTGCTCCTCCAGCCAAGCCGCATTCTCCGACGGCAACACCAATGCGCGTGTGCTGGCGCCCCGTTCGTTGAGCGCCGCGACCAGATGACGTCCGACGAGTCCTGTTCCGCCGGTGATGAGCGTCTTCACTGCCTGTTCTCACGCACCCTTCAACGTGGGAGCCGGCTCGGCGCGCCGGCGGAGGTACCAGTCGCAGGCGACGTTCACCGCCTCGGGGACCGGCATCAGCGGTTCGTAACCCAGTTCGGCCCGGGCCTTGTCGATGGAGAGCCGGCCGTCCTCACCGAGGATCTTGGTGCCGTGACGGGTGATGACCGGCGGGATGCGGTAACCGCTCATGGTGGAAAGCCGTTCCGCCACGTACGCGGCGGCGTACAGCGCCGCGTACGGGACGTGTACGTGGGGCGGCGCCACACCGACGGCATCCGCGATGGCAGAGAGGTACTGCGCCTGCGTGATGGTCGTGTCGTTGCCGACGTTGTACGCGTTGCCGACCGCGCGGTCGGAGTCGAGAGCCAGCACGAGGGCGCGCACGACGTCAGTCACGTCGACGAACGGGACGGCGTTGTCGCCCGAGCCGATGATGAGACCCTTGCCGGCGCGGATGCGATCGGCGAGGCGGCCGAGGTTCCGATCGTCGCCCGGGCCCAGGAGCGCGCCGAGCCGCAGGATCACCGCGGGGAGGCCGTCGTCCGCGATCAGATGCTGCACGACCTCGTCACCTTGCGCCTTCGTCATGCTGTAGGGCTCGTCCAGCGGGGCGAGCGGATCGTTCTCGGTGACCGGCCGGCCGATCGCCATGTCGTAGACGGTGAACGTGCTGATGTGCACCAAGCGTCCGACGCCTGCCGCCAGTGCGGCGCGACAGACGTTCTCGACTCCCGAGACATTGATCCCGTACGAGGCCTTTCTCGGTCCCCACTTCCGGGTGTCGGCCACCAGATGGAATACGGCATCGGCACCACGCATCGGCGCTTCGAGCGTCTCGGGCGCGCGGACGTCGCCACGGAACATGACGACGCCGCGCTCCGCGAGCCATGACGTGTCGCCGGTGGGCGACGAGAGCACGCGCACACGGTCACCGCGCTCCTGGAGCGCCCGGATGAGATGGCGGCCGACGAAGCCGTTGCCGCCCGTGATCAGGATCTCGATGGGACCGCTCCTCTCACGCTGCGCTCCGGATGTACGGGGCGCCCGGCGCGCGGTACCACTCGATCGCGCGCCGAATGCCGTCGGCCAGATCGACCTGCGGCACGAAGCCCAACTCCGAACGGGCCCGGGTGATGACGAAGCCGTTCTCACCGCCGACCTGCTTCAAGCCGAAGCGCATCAAAGGCGGCGGCTTCTCGCTGCGGGTCAGATGGCCGACCAGCTCGCTGGCCGCGGCCAGCGTGATCGCGGCACGGTACGGGACGTGCCGCTTCGGTGCCGGCACACCGAGCTCCCGCGCGATGGCATCGAAGTAGTCGCGCTGCGTCACCGGTTCATCGTTGACGAGAAGGTATGCGCGTCCGACCGCGCCCGGCGCGTCGGCCGCCAGCAACACGCCCCGCGCCACGTCTTCGACGTAGATCAGTGGCAGGCGATTGCTCCCCGAGCCGATGATCACCATCTTTCCCTGCTCCACCAGTCGCGCGAACCGGGCGAAGCTGTTGGAGTCGCGTGGTCCGTAGAGCAGTCCGGGGCGCACGATCGTCGCCGGAGCGCCCTTCTCCCGGATCAGTCGTTGCACGACCTGTTCGCCGGCGATCTTGCTCCGCGAGTACGGATCGCGCTCGTTGCTGTACGGCGCCGTCTCGTCGACACCGCGACCGACGACCAGCCCGTGCACGTCGATGGAGCTGACGTGCACGAAGCGCTCGATACCGGCTGCGAGCGCCGCTTCGAGGAGCGATTCCGTGCCACGAACGTTGACCGCTTCGTGTTCCGCTCCCGACCCCCACGGCCCCATGCGCGCTGCGCTGTGCAGCACGCATTGCACGCCGTCGACCGCGGCCTCGATCGACCCGGGATCCGTGAGGTCTCCGCGGACGACCTCGGCACCGCCCTCGGCGAGCCGCGCCACGTCCTCATCGGGACGTACGAACACGCGCACGGAGTCACCGCGGTCCATGGCCAGCTCCGCCACATGGCTGCCGAGAAAGCCCGCGGCCCCTGTTACGAGCACGTTCATGTCGACCTACCGTCTGCCTGTCCCGCGTACGCAGGGAGGTTGCTGCCGTCCGGATCACCGCGGTGGCGCCACCGGAACGCGGCGTCGGCGATTCCGGGCAGGAGCCGGTCGAGCCAGATCACACCGCGATACTTCGAGGGCACCACGACCTCGCGACGCGGGTGCGCCGCGAGGCCGATGATCGTCTGCGCGACGAGCTCCGGCCCGGGCATCTCCTCGTCGAGCGCGCTCGTCATCTGGGTGCGGATGTTCCCCGGGGTGACGAGGCACACGTCGATCCCGCTGCCGGCGAGCTGTCGCCGTAGGGCGAGCGAGAAGCCGCGAACCCCGAACTTCGAGGCCGAGTACAGGGGCTCCAACGCCACGTGCCCGGCCACCGAACCGACCGAGATGATCACGCCTTGCTGCCGCCGCTTCATCTCCGGCAGCACCGCCCGGGTCATCTGCACGGCGCCGACGAGGTTCACCGACAGGACCTGTGCGACCTCGCACGCCCCGGTGTCGGCGAGTGGTTCGCACCAGTTCACGCCGGCGTTGTTGACGAGCACGTCGATCGGGCCGAACCGTTCCGTGGCGCGGTCGACGAGGTAGGCGACGTCGTGCAGGTCCGCGACGTCGGCGGTCACCGCCAAGGCGCGACCGCCGGCCTCGATGATCCGCGCCGCCTGTTCGCGCAGCTTGTCCTCGCGTCGCGCGGCGAGGACCACGTGCGCACCGTGACGGGCGAACTCCCGGGCCGTCGCCGCTCCGATGCCCGAGCTCGCCCCGGTCACGAGGACCACCTTGCCTGCCGATCTCTGCATTGCGGCGCTCGCGCTCACGACGCTTCCTTCACCGCAGGAACGCCCGGCTGCGGCTCGGCCGCGCCGCTGCTCTCTTCGCGGAACCACCGCGACGCCCGGCGCACGGCATCACGCACCGGCACGGCGGGCTCGTAGCCGAGCTCGCGTCGGGCCTTGTCGATCGAGAGCAGATTGTTGGCGCCGTAGAGCTTGACGCCGTGGCGGGTGAGGAACGGCGGGATCCGGTCCCTGCTGAGGCGCGCAACACGTTCGGCGCAGTACGCGGCGGAGTAGAGCGCCGAATACGGGACGTGCGCGCGAGGCCGATCGACCCCGAGCTCCGTGGCGATGATCGACAGGTACTCGAGCTGGCTCACCGGGTCGTCGTTGCCGATGTTGTACACCTGCCCGACCGCGCGGTCGGAGTCCAACGCGAGAAGGAGTGCCTGCACCATGTCGGTGACCGCGACGAGAGGTATCGCGTTCTTGCCCCGGCCGATGACGATGCCTTTGCCGGCGCGTACGCGCTCCGCCATCCGTCCGAAGTTGAGCTTGTCGCCCGGGCCGATCAGCGTTCCGGGGCGAAGGATCACCGCCGGCAGATCGTCGTCTCGTATCAACGACTGCACGAGCACATCACCCTGCGCCTTGCTGACGCAGTAGGGCTCGTCGAGCGGGCGCAGCGGATCGTCCTCGGTGACCGGACGCCCGATCGCCATGTCGTAGACCATGGCCGAGCTGATGTGCACGACGCGCGACGCGCCCACCTCCGTGGCAGCGCGGCAGACGTTCTCGGTGCCGGTGACGTTCGTGGCGTGGTACGCGGTCATCGGCCGCCGGACGCCGATCATCGCGGCCAGGTGGAAGACCGCGTCCACACCTCGGAACGGAATTGCGAGCGTGTGCGGATCGAGAATGTCGCCGCGATACACCGGCACGTCCCGGGCTTCGAGCCACGCGGCGTCTTCGCCCTCGAGGGCGATCACCCGCGGATCGTCGCCGCGTTGTTGAAGCTCCGCGATGAGCTCACGGCCCAGAAAGCCGTTGCCCCCGGAGATGAGGATTTGCAACCCCGCCACTCCCTGCTCCGAACGTTCTCGCAGACAGCATCCGCATCGTTCTTCCGATCGAGTGTCACTTCGGGACGGCAGCGTGGAAGGGGACTGGAATCCGGCTCTCCTTGAATCGCCTTGCTTCGCGAACCGGGGCAGGTCGGGTAGGGGAATTCGGCACCGAGGAGACCACATGGCGGTGGAGACTGCCTTCCCGTCGCGCGAGGAGGGGCAGCCGCCGGTGCGCGCCTCCGCTGCAGCGACGCCGCCGAACGCGGTCGGGGCGACGGCGATCAGCTGCAGCGTCGGCATCATGGCGTACAACGAAGAGGGCAACATCGCGAACGCGATCAAGGCCGTCCTCGCACAGGAGGTGACCTCGGGCGAGGTCGCCGAGGTGATCGTCGTCGCGAGCGGCTGCTCCGACGGCACCTCCGACATCGTCGCGTCGCTTGCCCGTGACGACGCGCGTGTCCGTCTCATCGTGGAGGAACGTCGGGCCGGCAAGGCCTCGGCCATCAATCTGTTCATCGGCACTGCGCGATGTCCGGTGCTGCTGCTGGTCAACGCGGACAACATCGTGAAGCCCGGCTCGATCGACGCGCTGGTGCAGCACTTCAGCGACCCCGCCGTCGGCATGGTCGGAGGGCACCCCGTGCCCGTCAACAATGACGACACATTCCTCGGCTACGCGGTCAACATGGTCTGGGTTCTCCACGACCAGATCGCGCGTGAGTCACCGAAGCTCGGCGAGATCGTCGCATTCCGCAACGTCTTGCCGGCCATCCCGACCGACACCGCGGTCGACGAGCTGTCGATGCAGGCGCTGCTCACCCAACTCGGGTACCGCCTGGTCTACGAGCCGAGAGCGATCGTCTTCAACCGCGGCCCGACGACGGTGAGCGATTTCCTGCGCCAGCGCCGCCGGATCTTCGCCGGCCACCTGCAGATCGCACGCCAGGAGGGCTACGCGGCCTCCACGATGAGCGCGCGGCGGGTCGGGCGCGCGTTCCTCTCGTCGGAAACAGTGCGCGCCTCCGGCGCGCAACCCTTGTGGATGCTCGGCACCGTCACGCTCGAAGCGACAGCCCGTGCCCTCGGCTACCTCGACTTCCTTCGACGCCGGCAACACCACATCTGGGCGACCGTGACGACCACCAAGGGCGACATCGGGGACAGCCCCGGTCCTCCGGAAGAGCAGAACGTACTGGTGTTCCATCTCGTCGACTTCGCCGACGACCGGCTCACACTCGGTCCCCTCGCAACCCGCTCGCTGCTGCGACGCGTCGCGCACGACATCGGTACGCGTCTCGGCCCCAGCGCGACCGTCTCGGAGCAGACGAACGGCACGATCATCGTCATGCTGCCGGGAGACCGGGCCCAGGCCGAGACCGCCGCGCACTCCCTCGTGCGCGATCTCGCGGCGTACCCGGTCGACAGCCCCCGTCGTGACGGTCAGCGGGTCCAGCTCGCGTGCGCCGTGATCACGTTCCCGAAGACCGGGAGCCCGCTCGCGCTCTCCATTCCGGCGCTCGCCAGCTAGGAGGCAAGGCGTT
This sequence comes from uncultured Burkholderiales bacterium, assembly GCA_964548555.1. Taxonomy (GTDB): domain Bacteria; phylum Actinomycetota; class Acidimicrobiia; order IMCC26256; family JAMXLJ01; genus JAMXLJ01. Next base: position 10,135 of record CAZJSY010000051.1, on the reverse strand, counting down.
CATGGGCATGACCAAGATCCTGCCGGAGATCCCGGCGTTGAAGGCGTCGTACATGACGGGCCACGTCATGACGCTGCCGGTCAACATCACCGTCAGCGTGAGCTACCGGTGCAACTCGCGTTGCAAGACGTGCAACGTCTGGCTGCTCCCGAACGACGACCTCACGCTCGGCGAGTGGGACCGCGTCTTCGAGTCCCTCGGCGACGCTCCGTACTGGTTCACGTTCAGCGGTGGCGAGCCGACGTGGCGCGACGACCTCCCGGAGATGGTGGAGAGCGCGTACCGGCACTGCAAGCCGGGGATCATCAACATCCCGACGAACGGGATCCTCCACAAGGCCATCCCGCCTCGGATCGAGCGTGTCCTGCAGCTGGCGCCGAAGTCGGAGGTGATCATCAACCTGTCGCTCGACGCCGTCGGCGAGAAGCACGACGAGATCCGCGGTGTGCAGCACAACTGGGACCGGGCGATGAGCACGTACCGTCAGCTCAAGGAGCTCAAGCGCGAATACTCCAACTTGACGCTCGGCATCCACACCGTCATCTCCAACTACAACATCGGCTTCTTCGAGGAGCTCTGCGAGGTCGTGCAGCAGGAGTTGAAGCCCGACTCGTTCATCACCGAGATCGCGGAAGAGCGGGTCGAGCTCGACACGGTAGGCCTGGGGATCACGCCCACCGCGGAGAAGTACACGGTCGCGATCGACACGCTCCTCGAGAGCCTCCGCGACAAGAAGCTCACAGGCGTCGCCGCGGTGACGCAGGCCTTTCGCCGTGAGTACTACGAGATCGTCAAGCGGACGCTTCGTGAGCACAAGCAGGTCATCCCCTGCATGGCGGGCGTCGCCTCGGCTCAGATCGCACCCAACGGCGACGTGTGGACGTGCTGTGTTCGTGCCGAGTCGATGGGCAACCTGCGCGAGCACGAGTACGACTTCGGGACGGTCTGGAGGAGCGGCAAGGCCCAGGAGCTTCGCCGGAGCATCAAGGCCGGTGAGTGCTACTGCCCACTGGCGAACGCCGCGTACACGAACATGCTGCTTCACGGCCCCACCGTGATGAAGGTGGCGACCGGGGTCGGGCGTTCGCGTGCCGCATCGCTCCTGGGAATGGACGGGTCGCGACCACAACGTGAAGCGGCCCTGGCGAAGTGAACACGTCGTTTCGGGGGCCGGTGCTCGTCACCGGGGCAACTGGCTTCCTCGGAGACGCGCTCGTTCGACGTCTCCTGCGCGCCGACGTGCCTGTCCGCGCGCTCGTCCGCACGCAGACGAAGGCTGCGCTGCTGGCCGGGCGGGGCGCGGAGACGATCGTCGGCGACCTGGGCGACGACGACGCGTTGGCGGCCGCGGTCCACGAGGTGACAGTCGTCTTCCACCTCGCCGGCAAGCTCTACGAGCCTTGGGAGCCTCCCGACGAGTACCGCCGCACCCATGTCGACGGAACGAAGCGCCTGATCGAGCACGCGCGACGCCAGGACCGAATCGAACGGTTCGTGCATTGCAGCACCACGGGCGTGTTCGGCCGGACCGGCGACGCACCGGCCGACGAGGAGGCCCGGTTCCAACCGACCAACGTCTACGAGCAGACGAAAGCCGAGGCGGAGCTCGCGGTGCGCGCCGCGTGCGACGACGGGCTCCCGGCGGTCGTCGCACGGCCCGGGCTCGTGTACGGGCCCGGAGACATGCATCTGGCCGGGTTCTTCCGATCGGTACTGCAACGCCGGTTCCGTCCGATCGGGCACCGGACCGTCTGGCTCCATCCGATCTACATCGACGACATGACGGATGCGTTCGTCCGTTGCGCCGTGTATCCGAACGTCATCGGGGAGTGCTTCAACATCGCCGGGCCGGACCCGGTGTCGTTGGACGAGCTCGCGGCCGCGATCGCGCAGGCCGCCGGCGTCAGACCGGGCCCCGGACACATCCCGCTGCCCGCCGCCCGCGCGCTCGCAGCAGTCGGAGACGCCCTGCCGCCGGCACTGCGGCGTTCCTTCCCGCTCACGTCGAGCCGTCTCGACTTCTTGACGCACAGCCGCGTGTACTCCGTCACAAAGGCCGAGAAGTTGCTCGACTTCGTGGCGCCCACCGAGCTGCGGTCCGGCGTCGTCCGCACCGTCCTCTGGTACCGCGAGCACGGATACCTCCCGAGATGAACACCCACCTCGACGCGCAACCCGCCGCGTCCGTTCGTGGTCCCGGCGGTCGCAGCCTCCTGATCCGGATGGCGATCGGCGCCGCGATCGGAACCGCGTTCGTCCTGGTGTTCCTCCAGCTCGTCAACATCCGCTCGGTCTTCCAACGTCTCGAGCACCTGAACGTCGGCTTCGTGGTGCTCTGCGGCATGGCCTTCCTGAGCGCGTATGTCGTACGGGCATTGCGGTGGCGATGCTTCCTGGCCCCCGACGACGTCAGCGCCGGGCGTGCCATCCGCATCTACTTCATCGCCATCTTCCTGAACTGGCTGCTGCCCGTCCAAGGAGGTGAGCTGGCAAAGAGCGGCATCCTGCGGCACACGAACGGGATCCCGGCCAGCCGCTCGTTGGCGACGGTCACCATGGACAAGGCCATGGACCTGTTCCCGGCGGTCGTCCTGCTCGGCATCGTGCCGTTGGCGGGCCTCCGGCTCAGCGGAGCACTCTGGGTCTTCCTCCTGTTCCCGCTCGTCGGTCTCCTCCTCGGTGTGCTGTTGCTCGTTCTCGCGAGCAGGCGCCGGGAGCAGACGCTGCGCTTCTTCTCGCGCGTCGTACACGCAGTGTTGCCGAACCAACTCGCCGACCGTGTCGAGCCGTTCGTCTCTTACTTCGTGGACACGCTCGTCTCGTTGTTCCGCAGACCGCGCCTGTTGCTCGTTGCGACGGCGTACACCGCGGTGGCCGTTGGGCTCGACGCTCTCTATTGCTATCTCGCGTTTCTCGCAGTGGGAGCGTCTCTCAGCCTGCCGGTGGTGTTGTACGGGTACACCCTGTACAACCTCGCCTACATGTTCCCCACGCCGCCGGCGCACCTCGGGAGCAACGAGCTCGTCGGACTCCTGATCTTCGCCGGCGTGTTCGGCGTCAGCCGTTCGGCCGTCGGAGCGATGTTCCTCTTCTCACATCCGTTCAGCGGAATCCTCATGACGGCGACCGCGCTCGGTTGTGTCCGGTCGACCGGTCTGGACTTCCGGTCGACCCTCGCGCTGCGTTCCGGAGCCGAGCGCCCAGCCGAAGCGGTCGGTGAACCGGATGTCGAGGGCGCAATCGAGCCGGTGGTGGAGCCGGGAGCAATGACGGAACCCATGTACAGGGAGCTCGGAGATGAAATGCCCGCAGTGCGGTACGCAAAATCCTGACGACGGATGGAACTGCGTGTCCTGCCGGATCAACCTGTATTGGGCGGTCCAGCACTACGACGGTCTGGCGGGCATACGTGAATGCCAGGGCCTGTCGGGAAGCGCCGCGTCGCCTTCGTTCCTCGTCCGGACACACCGCGAGGTGATGGACGAGCGGGCGCAGCGTGGTGGCCCTCCCGAGAACCGCGTCCGTGCGCTCGCGCGCAAGATCATGCGCGAAAAGCTGGAGTCGTCGGGCTCTGCCGACGCGTGATCGGCCCCGGCCGCTGCACGCGTCACGTGGTCAGCCCCGCTCGATCCGACCGTCGTCGAAGAGGGACGCGAGGTGGTCACGGAAGCCGAGGCCGTAGGTCGTCGGCGTTCCGTCGTACCCGGTGATCAACGACGGACCACCCTCACCCTGGGCCGCGTCCCACGACCATGCCAGGTACGAGACCGAGCGGCGCGCCTCCGACTGCCCGTCGGCCCACTCCATGAAGCCGGTGATGAAGTCGGACCGGCGGTCGTGCTCACCGATCTCGCCCGCGACGACCGGCACCTTGTCGGCAACGCGACCGACCTTGGCGTCCCAGCACGCCGCCGTCCCGCAGTACTCGGCCGCGGTCGAGTTGTAGACGTGCAGGCCGGCGACGAGCTGATGCTTCGGGTCGCGGGGGCGATAGGCCAGCCACGCCGAGAGGTCGTTGCCGAAGTCGGATCCCGTCGCGATGATCGGCTGCGTCGCCCCGGTCCCGCGCACCGCGTCGACGAGCGACTGCATCCCGGCCGCTTCCCACCCATGATCCGTGAGACAGCCCGAACGCCAGCAGCCCCACGAGATGTTGTTGGGCTCGTTGTAGAGGTCGAACATCACCGCCGGATTCCGCTTGAAGCGCGACGCGACCGAGATCCAGAAGGCGGGCGCGTGATCGCGGTCGGCCATGACGTGCTGTGAATCCGACAGCGACGAACCGGGCGCGTTCCAGTGGAGGTCGAGGATCGCGATCATGCCGGCGTCGCCGAGGGCTCGCACGTAACCGGCCACTGCGTCCTGGTACGTGATTCCGCTGTGCGCCGGGTTGACGCCGTTGATGCCGAGCCAGCAGTCCTCGTTGAGGGGGACGCGCACCGCGTTCACGTGCCAGGAGGCCATCACCGCGATCGACGCGCGATCACTGGGGCCGCTGAAGATACCCGCACCCGTGGTGCCCCCGATCACGCACTGGTACTCGGTTCCCGCTCGGTTCACACCGAAGAGGCGCACGCTGTGGCCGAACCCGTCGACGAGTTGATTCCCGTCTACGTGGATCTCGAGCCCCGGCTCCCGCGTCCTGTTCGACAGGCCGACGGTCGTGAGCACGACGGCGACTGCGACCGTAGCGATCCCGGCACCCCATCCGACGCGACGCACTCCGCTACCCGTCTCAGCGCTTCGGTTTCGCGGGTTTCGTGGGTTTCGCCGGTTTCGGCTCGCGGCGCGGCGGATTCAGCGGCGCATCGACGTGCCCGTCGACCGCGCGCACCTCGATGCGCCCCACGCCGCGGCCGAACGTCATGACGACGTGCGAGTTCGCGAGCGCCCGTTGAACCTGCGGTACCTCTCCGGCGTCGTTTCGCATTCCGAGTGTGGAGATGACGTAGTCGAAGTTCTTCCAGCCGTCCGGTACGAGCCTTTGGACGGCCGGGTCGAAGTCGATGGTCCAGTAGAACACCACGGTCCGCGAGTAGAAGCCACCCCTCACGGGATGGGAATCGAAACCGTGCTCGGCGAGGTAGACCCAGAACGCGTCGCTGACGAGCAGCCGCTTCGTGCGATCCATGTGCCGCACCAGCCAGCGCTGCGCGGCGAGCTCGGTACCGTCCTGTCGTTGCGTCATCGCCCGGCTGTCAGCGTGAGCCCACTCCGGCCCGACGACGAGCGCCGCCCCCGTCACCATGACGGCAAGGCCCGCGGCGGACAGAACGCGCGCGAGCGGTGACAGCCGCGACGAGACAGTCGACGTGATCCCTCGCAATCTGCTTCGAGCCGGCACCCGCGCACGGGTGCCGTGACGCAACGCCGTCCACAGCGAGTCGGCCGCGCCGGCCACGACGAGCGCGGCGAACGGGAGGAGCCCGAGCACGTACATGTACGGCAGGTATCCGGGCCGCAGCAGCAGCGCTGCCTGGATCACGAATGCCAGTGCGATGGGACGGGTCGACCGGCGCGCCAGCGCGATGGGGGAGAGGAGGGCTGCGCCTCCCAGCAACCACACGTCCGTGTGTAGCCACCCGAGCACGATCAGATGCGTCTGGCTGTGCGGATCGAAGATGCTGCCGGTCGCCTTGCGCGTGAAGAGCTGGATCATCGCCTCGCCGATCAGGCTGACGTGACCCGGCCCGGGGAAGAGCTCTCCCTTCAAGGTCGCGTAGAGCGGGTAGGCGAGCAGGATCAAGCCGGCGAAGGACACGAGGAAGGTGACGCAGTAACGGCGTGTGCGCGTGTCCCCGCTGCGCGCCGCCGCGTACACGAGGACGGGCAGGAGGACGAGCATCGACTCCTTCGACAGCGCGCCGGCCGCGAAGCAGGCGCCACTGGCCGCGAAGGTCCACAGCCGGCGTCGCGGTGACAGTGCGAGGACGAACGCCGCGAGCGTGAAGAAGACCGCGGGATTGTCGATGAGCACGAGTCGGTGGAAGTACAACGCGACGGGAGAAAGGCCGAAGAGCAGCATCGCGAAGGCGGCGAAGGGGCGAGCGATATGAAGTCGCCGGGCGAGCACGTAGACGAGCCAGCAACTCACGATGCCGATGACGGCCATGAGCTGGCGCCCGGTGGTCACCGAATACAGCACGTTGCCGAACAGTCCGGTGGCCCACGTCCACAGTGTGACGAGCAGCCAGCCGAGCGGCGGGTGGCCGTAACCGTACGTGTAGTTGGACAGGGCTCCGTGGCGACCCACGGCCCACGCGTTGGATACGTAGGTACCTTCGTCGAACAGGCTCTCGGGCCAGTGCGCCAGGTTGACCGCCTGCACCATCCCGACGGCTGCGAGGAGTGGGAGCTGCACCGCGATGTCGAGCGCCGACGAGCGAAGCCTCGCGAGAAGCCCGCGGCGGCTCCTGACCTGGTTGCCGTTTGGAGCCGGTGCGCCCGAGCCGTTCACCCGGCCGTTTCCGTGACCGAGCCGCGCCCACAGCGGCGCATTCGGCGTGTGCTCGAGAAGCTCGACCCCCGCGCCGGAGCCGTTCCCCTTGCCCTCGTGCCCGTTGCCGTTTCCCTCGGGCGCTCGAGAACCGGCCGAGGGTGCGTGCCCGGTCACCACCGCGACTCCGTATGGCGCGATGGTCGCCGGGTGGAGCGCGCGCGGTTCTGCCTGCCGTGCAGCAGGACCGGCGTGGCCGGCGGTCACCGGTGCCGTCGACGCGAGCGATGGAAGAAACGCTGGCGCGTCTCGACCGGCGGGACCCTCGTGCGCGTCCCGCGCGAGCCGGTGCAGCCCGAAGTGCGCCGTCTTCTCCCATCCGCGGGCGCCTCGGACCTCACGCGCCACGGCGCGCGCGGAGGCGAAGGCCAGCGCGATCTGGTAGATCGGGAGGCCGAGCACGAGACGCACGTAGTCGCGAAGGAACGCACGCTCCCCGCACGTTCTGCACAGGTCGCCGAGACCCGCCGTCTCCACGGCGAGGACGACGAGCATCGGGACCGCAGGAAGGAACAGCAGCAACGTGATCGGAACGGGTGCCGTCACCGCGATGGCGGTGGCGATCGCCGCCGGCAACATGACCCAGGCGACGGCGAGCATGTACGGCATCGCCAAGGTGTAGAAGCCGAACGCGCGCTGTTTGAGCGGGAGCAGTCGCCAGTAGCCCTTGTTGAGGGTCTGCAGGTAGCCCTGACTCCAACGTGTCCGCTGGCGGATGAACGAACCCAGTGTGGGCGGAGTCTCCTCACGCGTGACGAGCTCGGGCTCGTAGAACACGACGGTCTTCGCCCCGAACGAGCTGAGCCGCACGCCGAGCTCGCAGTCCTCGGCCAGGCATTCCGAATCCCACCCGTCAACCTGTCGGAGCACGTCGGTGCGGATGAAGACCGTGTTCCCACCGAGGGGGATGAACCCGGCGCGCGCGTGGAAGTGCAGCCGGCTGCGGAACCAGAAGTAGTACTCGAGCGCGTTGCGCAGCGAGAACCACGACGAATGGAGGTTCGTCAGCTGGACGCCCGCCTGCACGACGTCGGCGTGGGTTCGCTGGAAGCATTGGTCGACGCGCCGGATGAGCGCGGGATGCACGTCGTCCTCGGCGTCGAAGACCCCGACGATCTGGCCTCTGCAGTACGGAAGCGCGGAGTTCAACGCCTTCGGCTTGTTCTTGGGCCAGCTGTGGTCCACGACGACCCGAACCCGATCCGGATGCGCCGCCGCAACCCGGTCCGCCACCTCCTTGGTCGATCCGTCGTCGTGCCCCACGACGACGAGGACCTCGTAGTCGGGGTGGTCCGTCTGGAGCAGACGGGACAGGGTCGCGGTCAGCACACGCTCTTCGTGACGGGCCGGCACGACCAGCGAGAAGGAGCGGTACGTCTCGAGGTCCGTTACGGGAACACGCGTCTCGTCGAACGCGCCCGGGTTGCGCCACGCGTTCATCATCCAGACGAGCGTCGTCCAGCACACGACTCCCATCAGCAGCGACACGCCGATGAAGAGGAACCACAGCAGCGAGCTGATCCGGTACGGCGACATCACGAAGGTGAGCACCAGCGTCGCGGCGATGAAGCCGAGAACGCGCCAGCCGAACGACAGCAGCCGCACCGGACGCGGCGGCGGTGTGCTGCAGAAGATGTGAGCCAGCGGATCGAGCTGCGCCGGCCAGTCGGCACGGCCGAAGGCAGCCGCGGCACGCAGGTCCTGGTCGCTGAGGAACCCGCCGAACGCCGTCTGCCGTCGATACGACACCTGATGCAGCTCGACGAGGCCGAGCACGACGACGAGCGCGCACGCGCCGATCATGACCTGTTCCGCAGACGTCCCCACGATCAGCAACTGGGGCGCGACGCCGATCAGGAAGTCCCGCAGCGGCGCGCGCGCCGCTGACGTGGCTCTCGGAGCGCCGACGTCGTTGTCCATAGGAGGCGTCTGCTCCACGGCTGCTCTAGTGGAGCTCCGGCTCGGGGCTACGCGACCACGAAGCGAAGACATCGCCGTTCAGGAGCGAAGGCTGCTCTGCCGCCAGATTTCCGAGGGCCGCGTTCAGCTGGTCGCGACGGTGCTGCGGGAGATCCTCGAGGAGCACCTCCCGAACGAGAGGGTGACGAATGACGTACCCGTCGTCCTGCTCGGTCAGCATGTGGGTGCTCAGCGCGCGGTCGAGCGCGTCGAAGACCTCCACGTTCGACAGCGGTGGGTGGAGCTCGGCCGCTGCGGTCCTCAAATCGCCGAGCCCGACACCCGTTGCCGCGACCGCGGCGATCTCCAGCACTCGCCGAACAGCACCGCCGAGCGGTGCGAGGGCCTTCTCGACGAGGACACGCACGGCGTGCGGCACCCGGAACACCTGAGGTGCGATGCCGTCCCAGCCGCCATCCGCGCGTCGGAACTCGTCCCGTTCTCCGAGTTCTCCGACGAGCTCTTCGACGAAGAGCGGGTTGCCGAGGGTGAGCGAGTGCACGCCCTCGAGGAAGGCCGGGTCGACGCGCCGGCGGCGAAGCAGCGTGCACACGAGCTGGTCGCACTCCTGACGGTCGAGTCGCTGCAGGATCACGTGATGACACAGGCGCTCGTAGGTGAGCGACGTGAGCATCCGTAATGCGTCGCTCCCCGGCACCATCGCCTCGTCGCGCAGTGTTCCGATCATCAGCCAGCGACGTCGTCGGGCCAGGTTCGCGAGGTATTGGAGCAACGCGAGGCTCCAGGAATGCGCCTGGTCGAGATCGCCGATGAAGACGACGACCGGCTGTGGCCCTGCGACTTCCGTCAGCAATCGCGCAATCTCTGTACCGAGGCGCACGTGCGCCGCGTCCGGACCGTCGGTCATGAGGGAGAGCGGGGTCGGGACGTCGACCGAGGGGACGAGACAGCCGAGCGCCGGGTAACGAAGCGCGAGCTCCACACGCTCCGACTCGGGGCGCTCCGAGACATAACTCTCCACCGCAGCCGCGAACGGACCGTACGGAAAGCTGCTCGTGTGGCCCCAGTCGCCGAGCACACGCGCTCCGAGCCGCTGGGCGTCGAGAGCGAACTTCGCGACGAGGCGGGTCTTTCCGACACCCGCCTCACCACTGAGGACGACCAGCGCGCCGTTCCCTCCGCTGGCTCGCGTCAGCCGCTCGTGCAGCAGCTCCAGTACCGGCTCACGACCGACGAACGGCGTCGCGAACGAGCCGTCGAGGGCCAGCGGCCCCTCGGGCGGCGTCGCAGGAATCGCCACGGGAGCGACCTGCAGCTCGGAGCCGTACGGCTCGGAGCGGTTCGCGACGAGGTCCTCGTACAACGCCATCGTCTCGTGGTCGGGCGCCACGTTGAGCTCGCCACGCAGCAGATCACGACAGACCTCGAACTGACGGAGCGCGAGGCCACGCGCGCCCATCGCGCCGTAAACACGCATGAGCTGGCGATGGACGTCCTCACGCATCGGGTCCTCTTGCAGGGCGCTGCGCAATCGATCGATGGCCGCGCGGTGCGCGCCCCGACTCTCGAGCGCGTCCGCCAATCCGAGAAGGAGCCGGATGTTGAGCTCCGCCAGGTAGTGACGTCGCTCGGCAGGCCAATCTTCGTAGAGGTCTTCGGGGAGCAGCACGCCGGTGTACGCGGCGAGCGCGGCCTCGTAAGCGGGAACGGTTGCGTGTC
>CAZJSY010000050.1:0-21299 GCA_964548555.1 uncultured Burkholderiales bacterium | reverse complement strand
TCGACGCAATGCTCCAACGATTCCGCGACCGAGCCGCCGCGGTGAAGGACCGTCCACTCCCGCCGGTGGCCGGCCCGGAGCGTGAGCGGTTCGTGCAGCAAGCCCAGTTCGACTACCAGGACTTCGCCATCTTGGGCGACGCGGCGTGGACGTTCGAGGACGGTGTGCTCACGCTGCGCGTCGACCTCAAGGGCTAGCGCGAACGTTCGTCGAACACCTCGTGGCGGTCGAGCCGCTGCAAGTACGCGCGGTCGATCGCCATCCACACCGTCTTCGAGAACGGGTAGTAGAGGATCGGCCCGAACAACATGATGGGCACCAGCACCGCCAGGAGCGGCACGACGGGGATGTTCGGCACGGTCAACGCGACGAGGACCACGAACACCACGGCGAACACCGCACCCACCACCATCGTGTTGATCGCCAGCGCGCCCGCGAAATAGCCCTGCTCGCGCTCGAAGTGCAAGCCGCAGCGCGGGCAGTCGGGCACGAGCGTGAAATAGTTCCGGAACAGGTGCCCGCCGCCGCAGCGGGGGCAGCGGCGTGTGAATCCCCACCACAACGTGCGGGCCCGTGTCGGTTGCTTCGGGGGGACACGCGACATGATCCCGTCAGGCTATCCCGGCGTTCCGTGTTCCTCGATCGCGGTCTCGTCGTCGGGCGGTTCGGGCCAGTTCGGCACCATCGGCGCCGCGCTCGAGGGGCAGATGGAGCGGTAGCGGCACCACGCGCACACGTCCCGGTCGGCGACGCCCGCGAAGTCGACCTCGTTCCAGATCGCGGCGGCCACCGACCGCAGCTCCTCCTCGATCGTGGCCAGGTCGTCGGTATCGGGTTCGAACGGCTGCGGATCTTCGTCGACCTCGGCCGAGAGGTACTCGTAACGCACGCGCAACCGAAGGCCCTTGCGCGCCGCCCGGTGCGCGAGCAACCACGCCTGCACCCGCGCGCGCACGTCGTCACGCACGCGGTCGGAGTGCGGCGGAGCACCGGTCTTGTAGTCGCGCGCGTCCACGATCCCGTCGTGGATCCACAGCGCGTCGATCCTTCCCGTCACCATGAACATCGGCGCCGGCAGACGGTGGAAACGCGCGAGATCGAGCTCGTGCGCCGACCAGGTGACGTCGGAAGGACAACGTCGCGCATGTCGCTCCACGTAGCCGAGCAATGGCCCGGGTCCGTCGAAACCGTGCGCGGCGAGCACGTCGCGCACGTGTTCGCTGTCGCGACAGGAGCCCGTCTCGTGTACTTGACGCAACATGGCGTGCACCGCGACACCGAAGTCGGGTGACGGACCCTCGTCGCTGGCCGGCACGCCGAGAAGCTGATCGGTGCGGTACTCCCGACGGCATCGATGCCATTCGGCAACCGCCGTCGCGTTCAGCGGCAGGATCTCGGGAAGCTTGATCTCGCCGCTGCTCATCTGTGTGCGGGACAACCGGGGATGAACGCGCACGACGCGCAGTCGAGGCCTGGCACCGCCTCCGCCTGCGCCATCCGTGCGCGCACGATCTCGACGCGTTCGGCGAGCCAGCCACGCAGCATCGTCCCCGCCGCGCATTCGATGCTCTGGTCGCGTCGTGCGCCGTGCACGAGATCCGCGACGGACAGGTGCAGCTCGCCCGCGGCCCACGGCGACAGGCGCAACACCGCGAATCTCACGTCGACGTCGTCGAGCATGTCCCCACCCGGCACGCCGCGGCCCAGCCGCAGCAGTCGCACACCGCGGCGTCCGTCGGGATGCTGCAACGTGAGACCGCACCGGCCGACGAGTCGAAGTCCGAGCGAGTCGTCACGGGTTGCCCAGTCGTCGACGCCGTCACCGCGTTCTTCCGCACCGAGGTCGACACTTCGCACCGGCTCGTCGTGATACAACGCGACGTACCAACGGGCCGCGGTGTCGTACAGGCGGGTCTCTTCTTCCGTAAGGCCGGGGCCCGCGTGGAAATGGGCGGGGTCGGGGACGCCGAGGTCGACGTGTGTGAGCCGTGCGTCCTCGAGCAGCCGGTTCTGGACGCGAAAGCGTCCGGTTCCGCGTCGCATGCTGCGCCGGTCGTCGTACTCATACGCGAGACGTCGAGCGCACATCGTGGTGGCGCGCCGCAGGTGCGCGCTCGTGATCTTGGGCAGCTCGCCGGCTTCTTCGGCTTCGTCGGCGGGCCCGTGGCGGTGCTGTGCGTTCACCGTGCGCGAGGGTAGGCGCAGATTCGGGTGCGCCTCCGGACCTCCCGTCGCCGCGTACCATCCTCCCGTGGCTGCCGACCCCGTGCCGCGCCGCCGGCGCCGCTGGTATCTCCTTGCCCTCGCTGTGCTCGTGGTCGCGTGGATCGCGTTGTCGGCGGTCTCGCTGTTGCGCGCCCGGAACGACGCGAATCTCGGTATGGATCTCCTACGCCAGGCGCGCTCCACACTGACGCCCACCGACATCGTGCGCGGTCAGGGCGCGGGGCTCCTCCAAGGAGCGCGTGCCGACTTCGCACGGGCTCACCATCGCGTCACGTCGCCGTGGCTCGCACCGTGGCGGGTCGTACCGGTCGTCGGCCGGCAGATCCGTTCGATCGACGCCCTCACGGGCTCGGCTGAGCGGGTCGTGGCCGTCGGTAGCGACGCCATGACGAGGTCGCGTCGCGAGCTCGACACGCAAGCCGCGAGCGGATCGTCGCGCGTCAGCCAGGTGCGCAACCTCGGGATCATCGCCGGCGATTCGTCCAAGAAGCTGCAGCACGTCGATCTCGGTCCCGGCAACGCGCTCATCGGGCCGTTGCACGACGCTCGCGACAAGTTCGCCGCGGATCTCGACCGGCTCCGCCGAGCGCTCTCCGACGTCGACTACGCGTCGCAGGGTCTCGACCAGATGTTGACGGGCCCGTCGCGGTATTTGCTCGTGGCCGCGAACAACGGCGAGATGCGCAACGGTTCGGGGATGTGGTTGAGCGCGGGTCTGCTCGACTTCCTCGGCGGACGTTTCTCGCTCCACGACATGCGACCCACCGCAGACCTCGCGCTGACGCCTCCCGGCGTGCCGGTGACGGGCGACCTCGCGGCCCGGTGGGGCTGGAGCGTTCCGAACCAGGAATGGCGCAATCTCATGCTCAGCCCGTTGCTCCCCGAGAACGCCGAGCTCGCGAATCGAATGTGGCTGGCACAAGGAGGCGGCCCGATCGACGGCATCCTCGTGATCGACCCCGTCGGACTCGAGGCATTGCTTACCGCGTCGGGTCCCGTCAACGTCGAGGGGAAACAGATCGATGCGTCGAACGTCGTGCAGTACGTGTTGCACGACCAGTACATCGGTGTCCCGTTCGGCAACGCCCAACAGTCGTCCCGCCGCGAGCAGCTGAGCACGATCGCCCGGGCCGCCCTGCAGGCGATCGACCTGCACGGTTGGAACGCGACGAACCTCGTCGATCAGCTTCGCGTCGCTGCGCAGGGACGACACGTGCTCGCCTGGTCGAACAAGCCCGTGCAACAGCGCGCATGGCACAGCGCGGGGATCGACGGCGAGCTCACCGGCGACTCGCTGATGCTGTCGGTGCTGAACCGGGGTGGCAACAAGGTCGACGAGTACCTCCACGTGGACGCCACGCTCGATACGGCCACCGCGAGCTCGAAGAGCGGCACCGACGTGAGCCTCCGGCTCAAGCTCTCCAATTCGGCCCCGGCCAACGACCCCGCCTACGTCATCGGACCCTTCCCCGGTTCCGGCATGCGCGCCGGCCAGTACCTCGGGATCCTGACGGTCACGGTCCCGGCCCAGGCTTCGAACGTGCGCATCGACAACGGTGCTCCGTTGGTCGTCGCCGGGGCCGACGGCCCCACGCGCGTGGTCGGTACCTATGTCGACCTGCAGCGAGGCGACAGCAGAACGCTCACCGTGCAATTCAGCCTGCCGCCGGGTGTGCGCTCGGTGGTCGTCGAGCCCTCGGCCCGTGTACCCGGGGAGCAGTGGAAGGCGGGAAGTGACCAGTGGGTCGACGCCGGGTCACACGTGGTCAAATGGTGACCTTTGGATGATCCTCGGCCACGAGGCGCGCGCGAGGGATGAGTCGATCGGCCCGTTGTGAGCATGTCGTGGGCTCATTACACTCCGCGTGTATCTGGGGGAAACACAGGAGGCAGAGGTGATCCATTCGAGCAGGGTGACAGCACGCGCCCGTCGCGTGCTGATGACGGGCGCGGTCGTGTTCTCGGTGATGGCGCCGGGCGCCGCATTCGCGGCGTCGTATCCGAACGGCGGCTCCACGCCCCCGAGCAGCGCCGATCCGGGCACACACGTCGAGGCTGCGACCGCCACGCAGTCGGGCCAGTCGTCGCTTCCCTTCACTGGCGGTGACGTCGCCGGTCTGGCGGCGGTCGGCGGCGGCGCGATCGTCATCGGCGGTCTGCTCGCGACCCGGACGCGGCGTCGTCGCGCCTGAGGTCGGTCCCGGGCAAGGAAGTGCTCAGTGTGGGCCTCACGCGTGCCGACGTGTCTGGACGTGCATGCTGCGAGGGGCGTCGCGGCGATCCCTGCGCGTGGGCTAGGTTGCCTGGGCGCGTCGCGATGGACCACCACGGGAACGTGATGTGAGCATCGGAGAGCGGGTTCGACCCGATCGTCTGGGTTCGACGCGCCCCACGCGGGCGCCGCGTGACCGCGCGCGTCGCGGCCCGTACCTCGGTCGTGTCGAGAGCACACCGCTACGCGGGATCCTGCTCGGGGTCGACACGGTGGCGGTCGCGGCCGCGTGGTTCCTCACGTTGCTCGCTCCATGGCACGGGAGGTCGGCGTTCCACCACAACCACGGCGCGTTGTTCATCGCGATCCCCGCGATCACGGTCGGGTCCCTCGCGCTGATCGCGTCGCAGCGTCTCTATCTCGCCCGCGTCTGTGGTGTGCGGGCGGTCGAGGTGGCGCGCCTCGCACGGGCGTCCACGATCTCCGGACTGGCGACGTACCTCGTGGGCGCGGCCGCCGGAACGAGCATCTCGGTGCCGCGAACGCTCGCAGGCATCGCGCTCGCCTTCACCTTCCTGGCATTCGGGCGTGGCGCGTACGGGACCTGGTTGAAGAGCTCCCGCGCGGCCGGCCGGTTCAGCCGGCCGATCATCATCGTCGGCACGAACGCGGAAGGGCGGGAGCTCGAACGGCTGCTGCGCACGCATCCCGAGCTCGGCTTCCGGGTTGTGGGCTGTGTCGGTCGTTCCGACGATCTTGCGTTGTGGCGCGACGACGTGCCCTGGCTCGGGGATCTCGGCGGCGCTACCGATGCGATCGTCGGTCGCGGCGCGAACGGCGTCGTCATCGCGGCGAGCGCCGTGCCACACGATCAGCTCAACCGGCTCACCCGGCAGTTGCTCGACTCGCAGCTCCACGTGCACCTGTCGACGGGTCTCAAGGGCATCGCCTACAAGCGACTGCGCTCACTCCCGCTGGCACACGAGCCGCTGTTCTACCTCGAGCCGGTCTCGCTCTCGCGGTGGCAGCTCGTCGTCAAACGAGGGCTCGACATCGCGGTGGCCTCCGTCTCGCTGCTCTTCGCTGCGCCGGTGCTCGCGCTGGCCGCGATCGCGATCAAGCTCGACGACCGCGGCCCCGTGTTCTTCCGTCAACGGCGCGTGGGTCGTGCCGGGCACACCTTCGAGGTGCTGAAGCTGCGCACGATGGTTCCCGACGCGGAGCAGCGCCTTGCCGAGGTGACCGCCGAGAACCAGCGCCGTGACGGGCCGCTGTTCAAGGCCACCGACGATCCGCGCCGCACCCGGGTGGGGAAGATCCTCGAGGCGACGAGCCTCGATGAGCTCCCGCAGCTCACCAACGTGCTGCTCGGTTCCATGAGCCTGGTCGGCCCGCGGCCCGCATTGCCCGACGAGGTGGCGAAGTTCGACGACGAGCTCCTGGAGCGACACAGCGTCAGGCCCGGAATCACCGGTCTGTGGCAGGTGGAGGCGCGCGACAACCCGTCGTTCGAGGCGTACCGCCGTCTCGACCTGTTCTATGTCGAGAACTGGTCCGTGACGCTCGACCTCGCGGTCCTCTTCGAGACGTTCCAAGCGGTCATCGCCCGGTTGCTGCGGGGACCCATGCCGCATCCCGACACGGCGTACGCTGCCCGGGACCGAAGCACCGCAGCCTGAGCGAGGCCTCATGACGGACACGCACCGATCGGTCGCGCCTTCACGCGCGCTCCGCCGGCCGTTGCGCGCGTTGTTCGTGAACGAGAACCTCGGCGGGCACAAGTCGATGCACCTCTACCTGCGCGACGCCCTCGCGGGCGTGCCCGAGCTCGAGGGTGACTTCGTCGACGTTCCGAGCGCGGGCTTCGCGCGCAAGGTCCTCGCGGCGCCCGTTCCGTTCCTCGCGTCCCGTGATCTCGACCTCCAGCCCCTGCGGGCGCAGCTCCTGCAGAGCCTGTGGGTGAAGCGTCTGCTCGCTGGCATGGCGAGCTCGTACGACGTCCTGCACGTGTACACGCAGAGCACGGCCCTGCTGTCGCCCTCGCAGCTCGCGGCGCAGCCGACGGTCGTCTCGACCGACGGCACGGCGACGCAGAACGCGTATCACCTGCCGTACCGTGCACCCACCCGACACACCGCCTCGCAGGTGCGCGTGGCGCGCCTGTTCGAAGACCGCGTCTATCGCAGCGCGACGCTCGTCGTGGCGCAGTCGGAGTGGGCTGCCCGCTCCTTGCGCGACACCTACGGAGTCGACGCCGACCGCGTGCGGGTGATCCCGTTCGGCGTCCCGATGCCGCCGATGGTGCCCCGCGAGGAACCCGACGGCCTGCCCAAGGTGACGTTCGTGGGCAAATCGTTGGAGCGAAAGGGAGGGCTCCGACTGCTGCAGGCGTTCCGCAATCACCTGCGGGGTCGGTGCGAGCTCAACATCGTCACGCTCGAGCAGTTGCCGCCCGAAGAGGGCGTCCGGGTTCACAACGACTTCACACCGGGCGACCCGCGCCTCGTCGAGCTGCTGGCGCGAAGCGCCGTGTTCGCGTTCCCGAGCGACATGGACAACTCGCCGTACTCGGTGCTCGAGGCGATGGTCGCCGGCCTGCCCGTGGTGACGACACGGGTCGGCGGGATTCCCGAGATGGTGGTCGACGGCGAGACGGGGCTTCTCGTCGGTGACGACGAGAGGCAGCTCGCCGACGCGATCGCCCGACTCCTCGACGACGCCGCGATGCGGCGCGAGATGGGCCTGGCGGCACGCCGCAGGGCCGAGGAGCGCTTCGACGCGGCTCGGACGACCCGCCGGCTGGCCGAGGTGCTCGGGGAGGCACACGAGCGCTTCTGAGCGCGCCACCGGCAAGCGGTTGCCGGTCACGGAGCGTCCAACTTCGGCGCGCGGTGCCTCGTGCACGGTTTGGCCGGTGTGACCTTGTTCCCTAATGCGCACGGTGGCTCAAGCGGCGTGTTCGCGCCGTCGAAGACCACGCTGTGCAGCAGATCGCTCAAAGTGTTCGGAATCTTTCGATCCGCCTCGTCGCGCTCTTCGCGGTCGCAGCGGTGGTGGCGGGCGCGGCGTTCGTGGCATCCGCGCAGCCCGTTCACGCGGCCGTCGCACAGAGCACGAGCCCGGGGGAGAAGTTCGGGTTCGCGACCGGCGGCGACATCCTGTGGAACCGCACGCCGGCCCAGCAGGCCGCGGAGCTCGACCTGATCGCCAACGCCGGAACCAAGTGGGTCCGCTTCGACATCAACTGGGACACCGTGCAGCACTGGGGTCCGGGCAGCTGGCAGTGGGGCCAACCCGACCAGCTCGTCGCAGCCGCCCAGGCCCGGGGGCTGCACGTGCTCGGGGTGCTCACCTACACGCCACCGTGGGCCCGGCGTCCGTCGTGCAACACGGACCAGACCTGCCCCCCGACCGACCCCAACCAATTCGCGGCCTTCGCCCGGGCCGCCGCGCAGCATTACGGCAACGCGGTCGCGGCGTGGGAAGTGTGGAACGAGCCCAACTGGGACCCGTTCTGGAAGAACCCGAACGCGGCCGACTACGTGGCCGTGCTCAAGCCCACCTACACCGCGCTGAAGAGCGTGCTGCCGGGCACGACGGTCGTCACGGGTGGACTCGCCCCGTACGGTGACCTCGCCCGCACCGGTGTCGACCCGCTCGTCGCGGTGTCACACCCGGTCAACTTCCTCAAGGCCATGTACGCCGCGGGAGCGCAGGGTTACTTCGACGCCGTCGGACACCACCCGTACGCGTACCCGTACGCGCCGAACGACTGCTGCATCGGCTGGAACGCGGTGCTGTACACCCAGACCATGCACGCGGTGATGGCCGCGTACGGCGACGGTGCGAAGCAGATCTGGGGCACCGAGTCCGGGGCACCGACCGCGGGCGCGTACGCGGTCAGCGAGGCGCAGCAGGCGGACTGGGTGCGCCAGTACGTGCAGCTCTGGAACAGCTGGTCGTTCACCGGCCCGCTCATGTTCTTCTCGGCGCGCGACATCGGCACGAGCTCCAACAACTCCGATCACTTCGGCTTCACCCGTGTCGACCTCTCGCCGAAGCCCGCCTACTCGGCGCTGGTGCAGACGCTCGCCAGCATGGGCGGGATGGGGCCGATCGCCGGAGCGAGCGGCGTGAGCCCGTTCGTCAAGGTTGCGGCGCCGTCGCAGGCGGTCGCGACCAGGGCGGCCGGCGGCTACTACGTCATGAGCTCGACCGGCCGTGTGGACGCGTTCGGCGGCGCTCCCTACTACGGCGCTCCGAGCTTCCCCGCCGGGCTCGCCAAGGACATGGCGGTCATGCCCGACGGCGCCGGATACGTCGTGCTCGACGCATGGGGTGGTGTGCACGAGTTCGGCTCGGCCGCCGGCCTGCCCCGTCCGGACACCTACTGGCCCGGTTGGGACATTGCCCGCAGCATCAAGATCACACCCGACGGTAAGGGCCTCGCCGTCCTCGACGGCTGGGGCGGGATCCACTGGGCAGGTACGGGTGCGAGGCTCCAGGCGGGATGGTGGCAGGGATGGGACATCGCCCGGTCGCTCGCGCTGACGCCGGACGGCAACGGCATCTACGTGCTCGACGCGTGGGGTGGTGTTCACACGGCCGGCACGGCGAAGTACCTGGGTGGCCCCTTCTGGCCGGGATGGGACATCGCCCGTGACATCGTGGTGACCACGAGCGGCAACGGCTACGCGGTCCTCGACGGGTTCGGCGGTGTGCACCCGGCCGGCGACGCTCCCACCACGCCGACACCCGGCTTCACGACCGCCGACACGTGGCGGTCGCTCGCCCTCAAGCCCTGAGGCCCGAAGCCTGAATCCGTGAGGCGGGCGTGACGCGGCGGGAGGTTGGCACGATTGCGGCCGTGAAGCGCCCGGGGACCGTACGATGGCTGGCGGTCCGGAGCCGACCTCACGTCCGAAGGGTTCGCGATCGTCGACCAACGCACACCGAATTCTTCCCCTGACGCGCACGACCGGCCGGAGGGTGGGTCGAGCGGCCGCGTCCCGAGATCGTCAGGCTCGATTCTCGGCGGCGCCGGCGTGCTCGTGCTCGGGCGCTACGGCGTGGCCGTGCTCGGCTGGATCACGACCGTCGTCATCATCCGGACGCTGACCCCGTCCGACTTCGGTCAGTACTCGGTCGTCTTCAGCGTGCTCGGGATCATCGGCATCGTCTCCGAGCTGCGCCTCAGCCGGGTCGTGCTCCAGCGGGTCATGCGCGGCGACGACGATCCCAACGAGGTCGTCTCGTCGTACACGACGCTGCGACTGGTCATCGGCGCGATCGCGTACCTGCTCGCGATGGCGGTGGTGTGGATCGGCGACTACCCGGCGCAGGTCGTGCAGGCAACGGCCGTCGGCGGCCTCGTCATCATCATCCTGTCGGGCGCCTACGGACTCACGCTGCTCTTCGAGGCCCGTCTGTGGCTGGGCAGCATCGCCGCCAGCAACTTCTGGGCCCAGGTCGCCCAGTTGTCGTTCACGGCGGTCGTGGCCGCGATCGGCATCGGGTCGGTCATCCTCTTCGCGTGGGCCAACGTCGTGAACGCCGTGGTGACCGCGCTCTGGCTGCTGTGGGCGCTGCGGAACGTGGCGAGGGTCCGCCTGCGTCTCGACGGCCGTTGGTGGCTCGAGTGGCTGAAGGAGGGGGCACCTCTCGCGATCGGGGCCGCACTCGACACCATCTACTTCCGCATCGACATCTTGATGCTGTCGTTGCTCGACACCTTCCGCGCCGTTGCGGTCTATGGCGTGGGCTACAAGTTCTCGGACCTCCTCGGCGCGGTCCCCGTCGCAATCGTGACGCCGGCGATGACGCTCATGGTCCAGGCGTGGCCCTCCGACACCGCCCGGTTCCGTGAGACGTTCCGCCACACGCTGATCCTGCTCGCCGTCGGGAGCATCGGTGCCGCCGTCGGCTTCGGCGTCTTCGCCGAGCCGTTGTTGATCCACCTCTACGGCAATGCGTATGCAAAGGGCGCGGACGCGGCGCGTCTTCTCGTCGCCGGACAGGCACTGCATTTCTTCACGGCGCTCGGCTTCGTGACCCTCGTGTCGGTCGGTCGCAACCGCCTGTATCCCATCGCCACGTTGACGGGTGTCGCGCTCAACGTCGCGCTCAACATCGTGCTCATCCCGCAGTTCTCGTACAACGGCTCCGGCTGGGCGACTGTGATCACCGAGACTGCGGTCATGGCGGTGTTGCTCAGTGGTGTGGCACGCATCCCCGGCCTACGTCCGTTCCCGTGGATGCCCATCGCGAAGTGTGTGTTCGCGGGCGCCGTGATGTTCGCAGCGGGGGAGGTCATGCTCGGCCGGGTCACGTGGCCCCTGGGGGGCGCGCTGGCCGGCCTGCTCTATCTCGCCGTGCTGCACGTCCTGCGTGTGGACGGGCCGGGCGGTCTGCGCGTGCTGGCCCGGCGCATCAACGTCGACATCGGTCCGTCGTCAGACGAAGTCTCCGAGCCGGACGCGGACCCGGACCCGAGCACGGGCGCGGGCGGGGGCGCGGGCGACGCTTGGTCCGAACGGGAGCACTCCGATCACCGCCTGCCCGGGGGTTCGGGCGTCCGCTCGCGATGGTGGCGACGGCGCTGAGCCCCGTCGCCACGGGGCCGGTGGCTCGGCGTCAGCTGCCGTAGTAGCTCGTCGGGCGGGGGGTCGCTGCCCGGTTCACGACGATGCCGACGATGTTGGCGCCACCGCGCTCGAGCGACTCGATCGTCGCCTTCACCGCGCGCTTGCGACTCGTCTTCATGTCGAGCACGAAGATCGTTGCGTCACACTGCGACGCAACTGCCATGGCGTCGGCGAACAGCGCGCCGGGCGGAGTGTCCACCACGACGAGCCGCACTGCACGGAGTCCGTCGAGCACCTGGCGGAACGCGCGTGCGCCGAGCACACCAGACGGGTCACTGACCGGCGCGCCCGACGGCAGGATCCGAAGGAACGGGCTCGAGCTTGCGCGTCGCAACGTGCTGGCGATGTCGGCGCCCTGCAGCACTGCCGACAGGCCCGGTGCCCGCACCACGCCGAGACGCTCGTGCACGGCGGGCTTGCGGAGGTCGGCGTCGATCAGCACGACCTTCTCGTCGAGCGCGGCGGCCGACTCCGCGAGATGGATCGACACGAACGTCTTGCCGGCATCGGGGTTCGCGCTCACGACCGCGAGCGTGCGCGGCTTGCCGGCGCCCTCGAGGAACATGAGGTTCGTTCGCAGGATGCGGAACGCCTCCACCGTGTCGGCATCGGAGCCCTTGGGAATTCGCGCCAGCACGGGAAGCCCCGCGAGCTTCATGATGTCGGCGCTGTCGTCGGTCGAGGAGAACCGGTCGCCGAGCGCCCGGACGACGACCCAGAGCTCGCTCACGATCACGAACGCGACCGCGAGGGCGAGCAGCGAATCGCGCAGCGGCCGGGGCGAGACCGGCGTCGACGAGGCGACAGCGGGCGAGACGATGTCGATCCGGTTCGACGGCTGTGCGTCGCGTTGGGCGATGGCGGTGATCGCCGTCTGCAAGGCCTGCTGGAGGGCCGGGACCTGCGGACTGTTGGACGGCAGGGTCGCGAGTTGCGCCGTGGTCTTGGCGATCGACGCCTGCAGCGGCGCCTCGTCGGCGAGCTTCGCTGCGTCCTGTTGGTTTCGTACCGCGTCGGTGAGCGCCAGGCTCTCACCACGTGCCAGCGCGGCCGCGTCGCTCGGTGACGGGCCGGTCGCGCGTACCTGGAGGAATCCGGTGCTTCCCTCCTGGCTCACCGAGATGCGGCTACGCGCCGTACTGGCGTCGAGGGTCAGCTTCGAGTTGCCCACCGCCGTCGCGACGACGGGAAGCGACTGACCCAACGTGGAGTACGTCGCGGTGAGGAAGTTGGTGTCGTCGTTGGACGCCTGTCCGACGGACGCACGACCCGATGTGACCTGGAGTTCCGCCGTCGCCGCGTACTGCTTCGCCCGGCTTGCGTCAGCCACGTAGACCGTCGCCGCGACGAGGACCGCCACGACAAGAATCCGCCACCAGTTCTGAAGGATCGTCCGAAAATGCTCGGCGACATCCACGGCGGATCATTGTAGGGGTAGGCGTCGGGCATGCTGTGGCAGGCCGTGGCCGGGTCGACGCGTCGCGTCCCCGCCAAACCGGCGCCGACCCCGGAGTGTGGCGGATCAGCTGGCAAGCAGGCGACTGAACACGGCGTACGCCTGCTTCGGTGCGCCGTTCGCCCGCAGCATGCCGAAGGCCTGCTGCTGCTCGGCACGCGGGCTCAGGTCGCGGATCGAGTACCACAGCATCGGCCCGGTGTACGACCATCCGTTCCAGATGCTGTAGAAGTCCTGCACCCACTGCGCCTGCGTCCCCTCGCTGACGCTCGCCTCACCGCGCGTCGGTGCGCCGGTCTCGGTGGCCCAGATCAGTTTCTTCTCATCGCCCCTCGCGACCATCTCCATGCGGATCTCGCGTGCTTGGAGCAGTGCGTTCCCCGAGACGCGGCTCGTCGGGTCCTGCGGGAACGTGTAGGGGTGGATCGCGATGCCGTCGAAGCTCGCCGCGGCGCCGGCCGCGTACAGGCGCTTGATGAACGTCGGCGGCGACAGCGACGAGCCGGGGCTGTCGCCGGCCGGTGACGTGCCGCCGGTCAGCACGGTGACGCCGGGGGAGACGGACCGCAACGCGTCGGCACTCGCCTTCAGGAGCGCGGTGTAGGCAACCGGATCGGGATTCGTCCAGAACTGGCTGACATTCGGCTCGTTCCATATCTCCCACACGGTCACACCACGCGGCACGTATCGCTCGGCGGCCGCCCGCACGAAATTCGCGAAGTCCTGCGGGTTGTTCGGGGGGTGTTTCTGCGTGGAGCCACTCGGCCGGGCCCACTCGGGTGTGTACGTGGGGAGCGCGAGCACCGACAGACCGCGCTGGTTCGCGGCGTCGACGACGCGGTCGATGGCTCCCCAGTCCCACGAGGTCGGACCGTCCCGCTGCACCCATGACCAGTCGAAGTCGAACCGGATCCACTGCGCCCTTGTGGCCGCGACCGCGTCCAGGTCCCGTGCGAGTTGGTCGTCGCTCTCGCCGAGGATGACGCTGCCGGTCGCGAACCCGGCCCGAGTCGCGTTCTGCGGGCGCGGCACTGTCGCGGGGACCGGCGTCTGCGTCGTCGTCGACGTCGTCGTGGGCAAGTTGGGCGGCGCAGGCGTCGCGGTCGGGTGCGAGACCCTCGGCGGGTTCAACGGCGCGGGCGACGGTCCGCGTGCCGCCGCCCACACCGCCGCGCCGAGCAGTGCGAGGAGCACCACCGCGACGATCAGCGGTCTGCGCTTCGAACGGTCGGGTGGCCCGAGGCCCGGACCGCCCGTATCAGGTACCTGCACCGGCGACGGCCTCGGCCACCACGGCCGAAAGTCGGGCGCGGAAGCGCTCGGCGGAGAAGGAGAGCGCGTGACCGCGCAGGGTTACCGGGTCGAACCGGTCCGGCTCGAACGAACGCAGCAGCCGTGACAACACGTCGACCGCGCGCCCGTCGACGGCGGGCGGGAACAGCACGCCGGTCACCCCGTCGACGACGGTGTCGAGTGCGCCGCCACGACCGAGCGCGATGACGGGCGCACCGCACGCCTGCGCTTCGAGGGGCACGATCCCGAAGTCCTCCTCCTGTGGGAAGACGAGCGCGCGACACCGCTGGTAGAGCTCGAGGAGCGTGGCGTCGTCGACGCGCCCGAGCAGCTCGAGGCCGGGCCACGCGAGCCGCTCGAGGTCCCGCCTGCCGCGCCCCTCACCGGCGACGACGAGGCGCACACCGGCGCGCCGCGCCGCCGCCGCGGCGAGGTCGGCGCGCTTGTACGGCGCGAGACGTCCCGCGAAGAGGAAGAAGTCGTCCCGAGCAACAGCAGGATCGAGCGTGTAGCGCGTGACGTCGACCGGTGGCGCCACGACGGTCGCCTCGCGATTCCAGCATCGCGACACCCGATCCGCGACGTGACGTGAGTTCGCGACGATGCGAACGGGTCGCTGTGCGGCGGCCGCGTCGAGCCGGCGTTGCGTCGCCGCGAACGCGGCGAGGCCGGTGCGCCCGACGCGGCCGCCCACCTCGTTGGCGCGCATCGCCGGCTCCCAGATCCATCGTGCCGGCGTGTGCGTGTACGACACGACGGGCACCCCCGCGGGCGGGCGCACGCGGTTCGCGAACGCGTGGTGACTGGTGACGACGAGATCCGCTTCCGAGAGGTCCATGCGGGCCATGGCGACCGGCAGGAGCGGCAGTAGGTACGCGTACGTGGTGCCGCCCCGGTACAGCCGTTGCAACGGCGTGGTCCTGACGTCGGCGTCGAGGAGACCCGCGGGCAGCGTGCTGCGGTCGACGAGCGGCGCGTGCACGACGGCGTGGGGCCACATGTGGTGCATCTCCTCGACGACGCGCTCGGCGCCGCCGGGCTCGGTGAAGCGCTCGTGGACGATCGCCACCCGCAGGTTGTCGAGGAGGTCGCCTGCGCTTGGATTGCTCACCCGTACCTTCCCGATGCCGCGGCCCGCGTCGGACGTGGGTTTGTCCGAGTACCGGGATCCCACCGTTCCGTGGGCGCCGAAGGTAGCGCCGGGCACGACTGCTTCCTGCGCGCCGGGCGCCGAGGAGGTCGACCACGGAGCGTAGACGATGCCGCTCGGAGCGCAGACCATGGGTCGCCGCGGGCACGCGGCATTCCGACGGTGCGCAGGGCCGTTACGCTCAGGCGCCGATGAGCATGCTGCCCGCCAGGGATCGCGCGATCGCGCTGACCACGCCTGGGATCCTGCCTGTGGCAGTCGTAGTCGTGGTCATCGCGGCCTACTTCGGGTTCGGCATCTACGTCCTCGCGCTGGCCGCCCTCGTCCCGGCCGCGATCTGGATCCTCCGGCGGCCGCAACGCGGTGTGCTGCTGTACGCGGCGCTGATCCCGTTCAACGGCCTGCTGATCGTGGCCGGGCTTCCGTCGTTCGTCGCGGGATGGAAGGAATTCGTCGTCGGCTTCATCTTCGCCCTGACGTTGCTCGCCCGACCCGAGGTCCGCGCACAGACACGACGCCGGATCCCCGGGTGGTTGCCCGCCGCGGCCGGCTATCTCCTCGTCGGCCTCGTCTCGGCGGCGATCGTGCTCGGGAGCCAGGCGACGATCGGCCTCAAGATCAACTACTTCGACATGCTGCTCGCGCTCGCGGTCTGGCGTTGTCCGCTCGACGAACGCGAACGCGACCGACTCGTCACGATCTTCATGGTCGTCGGCTTCATCACGGCCGTCTACGGCATCATCCAACAGAGCATCGGATACACGACCCTCAACGGCTACGGGTACGCCTACGGCGAGACGATCCGGTTCGTGGCGGGCATGCGGATGCGGTCGTTCTCGACCTTCAACCAGCCGTTCCCGTTCGCGTTCTATCTGATGCTGGTCATCCTGCTCGCGTTGCCGCACGCGCTGTCGGATCTCGGTCGGATTCGCAACCGGCTCTTCCTCCTGTCGTTGCCCGTCCTCGCGCTCGGGCTCTTCTTCACGTACGTCCGGGCGGCGTGGCTCGGACTCGGGCTCGGCCTCATGTACCTCGCGCTGCACAAGTACAAGTGGCTGCTGCTCGGCGTGCCCATCGCGCTGGTCGCGCTGCTGTTCATCCCGAGCGGCACCATCAGCAAGGCCGCGTTCCAGTCCGGCACGTTGCACGCCCGCACCACGCTGTGGAGCGACCGCTTCAACCAGGTGGTCTCGCATCCGTTCGGTGGAGGCATCGCGTCCACCGGCGCTGCCGCGGCGAAGGTCGCCACGAAGAATCACGTCACGAGCGCGCTCACGCTCCAACCCGACAACTCGTATCTGAAGACGGCGTTCGAGCTGGGGGTGCTCGGGCTGTGGCTGCAGCTGCTTCTCCTGATCTCGCTGCTCCTCGGTACCCGCCGCGACGAGAAACGTCTCGAACGGTTGGGGAGAGATGTCGACGCGCGGTTCGTGATGTCGTTCACTGCGCAGATGCTCGCGATCCTGGCTGCGGCCACCGTGTCGACCTACTTCGAGATGATTCCGATGCAGTCGCTGTTCTGGCTCATGGTCGGCGTGGTGGCGGCCGTCGCCGCCGACGACACGGCCGCGCCGGACCCCGAGCGCACGCTCGCGGTGCTGCCGACCCCTTCGGGGCCGACCCGTCCCATCACCTGACGCGCGCGCGACCTCTACGACCGAGCACGGCGTCGTAGAGCGAACGCATCTCGGCGCCGACGCGCTCGGCACTGAAGTCCCGCGCACGCTCCCGGGCTGCGTGGCCGAGTCGAGTTCGAAGATCACGGTCGGCCGCCAGGGTGCGGAGCGCGCGCGAGAGCGCGACCGCGTCGCCGGCGGGATAGAGCAGACCGTTCACACCGTCGTCGACGAGTTCCGCCGGCCCGCCCGGTACCGCCGCCACCACGGCGAGCCCCGCTGCCATCCCTTCCACGACGACTTGACCGAAGGGTTCGGGAATCGTGGATGCGTGCACGACAACGTCGAGGCGGGCGAGCTCGGCCCCGACATCGTCTCGGAAGCCGCGGAACTCGACGCGGTCCTCGATACGGAGCGTTCGCGCGAGCTCGTGGAGCGAGTCACGCACGTCATCCTGTCCGAACAGTGGCGCGCCGACGATCACCGCGCGCGTCGAGTCGTCCGGAAAGGCACGGGCAAAGGCGTGGAGGAAGACGTCCTGACCTTTCCACGGTGCGATCCGTCCGACGAGCCCCACCCGTAGTGGATCATGCTCCGCGGGTCGCTCTCCACGGTCGAGGAGCGCGGCCGGCAGCGCATTGCCGATCGTGCGAACGATGGGGCGCCGCACTGACCCCAGCGTCGCCCGGGTCGTCTCGGAGTTCGCCACGACGGCATCGGGCAGCGTCGCGAGCATGGCGCGCACCATTCGTATGGCGGTCGCCGGCATGTAGTCGGTGGCGAGACGGTCATGAACCTGCCAGACGAACGGGCGGCGCACGAGTCGTGCCGCGAGACCGCCGTAGACGCCGGCCTTCAGTGAATTCGCGTGGACGATGGACGGCTGCAGGACCTGCAGACGGCGCGCCAGGCGTGCCACGTACGCGGCGGTCGCAACGGCCGCACCGGCGGGGACCCGGGCGCCGACGCGACCGCGTTCGAGGCGCCGCGCGCCCTGCGCGAGCTCGAGTACCTCGACGGTGGCGCCGGCGCGGCGCAGGTGCTCGGCCAGAGCGCCGTCCTCACCGAGGATCACGTGGGCGTCGATGTCCGGCAGTCCGGGCAGCAGCCGAGCGAGCGCGAGCTCGGCTCCCGACGGCACAGCCGTGTGGTCGAGATAGACGACGCGCCGGCGCGTGGGACTCGTGGGAGAGGGCATCGCTTTCCTGGCTCGCGGGGCGAGCGAGGATATCCGGGTGATGGCCGACGGCGACCGGAGCCGGCACGACAGCCCCCTAGACTCACTCGACCAGCCCGCGAGCTTCGCAGCTCGTCGCGCGTGGTGGTTCATGATCTCCCACCCTTTGACGCAAGCGCCCGTGCACTCATGAGAATCCTGATCGTCTCGAGCCTCTGGCCGCCGCACGTCCTCGGCGGCGCCGAGCTCTATGCCCACGATCTGGCGGAGCAATTACGAACACGCGGACACGACGTCGGGGCAGTCACGTTGGGCGTGGAAGGCGACGACGTCGTGGCGACGGTCCCGCCCTGGCCCTACCGCGTCGACCAGTACGCCTCGCAGAACGCGGCGCAGCGCGCATTGCTGCACGGCCGCGACCTTTTCAACGTTGCCGCGCGCCGCACGCTCGACCGGGCGCTGCAGGAATTCCGTCCCGACGTCGTGCACTCCCACTCGGTGCCCGGGATGTCGGGTGCGGCGCTCGCGCTGCCGTCGCAGCGCGGTTTTCCGCACGTCCATACGCTGCACGACTACTGGCTGCTGTGCCAGCGGCTCTCGATGGTGAAGCGCTCGGGCGTCGCGTGTGTCGAGCGGTGCCGGAGCTGTACCGCGATCTCCGCGCTGCGAAACGCGACGATCGCGCGACACCCTCCGCGGATCGTGCTCGCGGTCTCACACGCGATCGCGCGCGAGCATCACGATCTCGTGTGGGCGCGGTCGCGCATACGGGTCGTACCGAATCCCGTCGAGCCCATGACCGGCGTCGAGCGGCGGCCACCCGGACCGACGCTGACCTTCGGGTACATCGGCCAGGTGACGCGTCACAAGGGCGTCGCGACGCTCGTCGCAGCCTTCGGCGACGCCGCGCTCCCGGCAGCCCGGCTGCTGATCGCGGGTACGGGCACCGTCCGCGACGAGCTTGCCACGCGCACGCCCTCGTCGGTGGAGTGGCTCGGATGGGTCGACGAGGAGGGCAAGCGGCAGTTCTTCTCGGAGATCGACTGCCTGGTCGTGCCGTCGGAATGGAAGGATCCCGCCCCGCTCGTCGTGAACGAAGCGCGTGCGTTGGGCGTACCGGTGATCGGTGCACGCATCGGCGGAATCCCCGAGCTCGTCGCGCCCGAATGGCATCCACTCCTGTACCCCGCCGGCGATCGCGCGGCACTGCGGTCCCGGCTCGAGACGTTCGCCGCGGACCCCACCGCCTACGCGGTTCCAGACGGCGCGCCCACCGACGGGTGGGACGTCCATCTCGACAGGGTGCTCGCGGCGTACGGCGACGCCGGCGTGTCGCGGACCCTCTCGAAGCCGACGTAGCATGACGCCTCCACCCGACTGCGGGCGCCCGCCCGAGTTCCGTCGGACGCCCGAACCCGGCATCCGCGCGCGTCCTTGGCGAGGAGGGTTGAAGGTGAGGGGCACGACGGTCGCGGCTCCGCCTGGATCATCCTTCCCGGTAGCGGTGACATGCAGCGTCCTCTGACGTCGTCGGTCGTCGTGGTGCGTGCGAGGGCACGCCGGACTGCACGTGTCGACGCCAGAAGCTCCAGAATCCCAGCGCGCGCCGCGGGGCGGGCGCGCTCGGGCATGGAGGACACCGTGCTCGTCACGGCGGAGACGCTCCTGGGCCTCGCCCTCGTGCTCTACCGGCTGGGCTCCAAGAGCATCTGGCTCGATGAGGCGTTCACGTGGTCATCGGTTCATCGGAGCTGGTCCGCGTTCGTTCATCATGTGACGACAAGCGAAGCCGGTGGTGCCGCGTACCTCACGTTCATGTGGGCCTGGTCGCGGGTGTCAGACACGGAGTCCTGGCTGCGCCTCCCATCGGCGCTCAGCGTCGTCGCTCTCGTCCCCGTCGTCTATCTGATCGGCAGGAAGCTGTTCTCCCGTCGAGTCGGGTTGATCGCCGCGCTCCTCGTAGCGATCAATGTGAACGTGCTCGTCTTCGGTCAGGAGACCCGCGGCTATCTCGTGACGATCACGCTCGCCACAGTCGCAATGTGGGCGTTCACGCAGGAGATCACCGAGCCGAGCCGGGTCAGCTTCATCGCGTGGGTTGCCGCGAGCGGCGTGCTCGTATACCTGCAGCCGGCCGCATTGGGTGTCGTCGCCGCTCAGGTGATCTCGCTGGCGTTCGTGCCCGCGGGCGCAATCGCCGTGCGCCGTCTTGTCGTGGGATGGTTCGGCGTGGCGGCACTCAGCCTGCCGATGCTCGCGCTCGTGGCCTCGGAGAAAGGTCACTTGAACACGTTTCTCGAAGGCGGACGCTCGGCGGGCGCGATCATGCGCGCGATCGCCTCGATCGCCGGCACGGGTGCGCGGCCGTTCGTCGTCATCGTGTGCCTCCTCGCGACGATCGCGCTGGTGACGTGGCTGCGTATCTGGCGGCGCGCGGGGCGCAGTGCAACCACCTGGACGCACGGCTTCCTGTGGTCCTGGCTCGTGGTGCCCACGGTCGTGACGCTTCTCGCGTCATATCCCATGCACAACTTCCAGTCGCGATACTTCGTACTGGTGATGCCGGCACTCATGTTGCTCGTCGCCGTAGGAATCTCTTCGCTCGGCACGACGCTCTTGCGTACCGCAGCCGTGGTCGGCGCGGTTGTCGCGTCCGGACTCGGTCTTCACAGCTGGTACTTCGATCATCCGCGTGACAACTGGCGCGCGGCCACGCCCTACGTCGTTGCGAATGCCCGCGTGGGAGATGGCGTCGTGTTCTTCGGTGACGAGGCGCGTATCCCGTTCGAGTACTACCTGTATCGCCAGCGCGGGACGACGAACGGCCTGAAGCCGCTGTTCCCGACGCAGCCATGGGGCCAGTTCCGCACCGGTGACGAGAGACAGGTCTTTCCCTCCGTCGAGCAATTGGATCGCTGGTCACGTGAGGGGACCCGAATCTGGGTCGTCACCGCCCGGGGTGGTGGCTGGCCTCCGGGCGAGAACGATGTCGCGGCGAACAGCCGTCGGGCGAAACTCCTTCGGGCAATGCGTGTCGCGTCCCGGCGCTCGTTCGATGGTGTGGACGTTGCGCTGTACGTCCCGCAGTGATGTCCTGTGGGAAACGGGACGTGCCCGTACCGCAAACGTCATCAAAACGTTGAGAGATCTTGTCCCGTTGAGGTTTTGACGGCCACCTTGCGTGGCTACACTTTCACGGGTGAGGGTGGTTGCGCTGACGGCGCTGGGTGATCCCGCGCGTAGGCGGACCGAAGTGCGGGCGTGTGCCCGGCGGCGGGGTGCGCGTCCATGAAGGGCAGGACCGATCGGTGAGGGTCATTCCGGAGCCGTCGACACGGGCCGACGCCGACGACCAGTTCGAACGCAGCGCCGTGTTGCCGCGCTCCCGCGACGACGCGATGCGCACGACACTCGGTCTCGCCATCGCCGCCGCGGTGCTCGTCGGCGTGATCCTGCGGTTCTGGACTCGCTCCGACCTGTGGTCCGACGAGGCCCTCTCCGCGAACATCGCCAACCTGCCGCTGC
>CAZJSY010000049.1:19222-21897 GCA_964548555.1 uncultured Burkholderiales bacterium | reverse complement strand
ACGGTTCCCGGGTGCTCGAGCCATTCGTCGGCCCGCACGAGCGTGCCGCCACCCTCGCTCGCGGCGTAGTACTCGTCGATCGTGGGACCCCACCACTCGATCATTCGCCTCTTCACATCGGGCGGGCACGGGGCGGCCGCGTGCACCATGTGACGCAGCGACGAGACGTCGTACTTCGCCTTCACGTCGTCGGGAAGGGCGAGCAGACGGTGGAACTGCGTGGGCACCATGTGGCTGTTGGTGACGCGGTAGCGCTCGATCAACGCGAGCATTCCTTCGGGCGTCCACTTGTCCATCACGACGACGGTGAACCCCATGTGCAGCGCGCCTCCCGCGAACACCAGCACCGCGGTGTGGTACAGCGGCGAGCCGCAGATGTGCACGTTGTCGTCGTGCGGTTGCAGCCCGAACAGCAGGAGCATGCCGCCGAAGGTGATCGCGAGGTCTTCGGGTGGCACACCGGGCAGCTTGCGCCGTACGCCCTTGGGCCGGCCGGTGGTGCCGGACGTGTAGTTCATCACCGCGCCGGTGGTGCGATCCTCGGGCAGCGAAGTCGGACGCCCCTCCTTCAACTCCTCGTACCTGCGGAAGCCCGGAACATCGCCGATCGCGAAGCGCCCGTCCTTCGGGAAGTCGATCTCGTCGGCCGCGGCCGTCACAATGCCGGCGAAGCGCTCGTGGGTGACGAAGACCTTCGCCTCGCAGTCCTGCACGATGTACGCGATCTCGGGTCCGACCAGGTGGAAGTTGATCGGCACGAGGTAGAAGCCGGCCTGCAACACCGCGAGGTACAGCTCGAAGACCTCCACCGAGTTCGGCAGCACCATCGCGATCGCGTCGCCGGGCTGCATGCCGAGGTCGCGCAGACCATGTACGAGCTGGTTGCACGACGCGAGCAGCTCGCCGGCGCGGATCTCGCGTCCGTCGGGGTCGACGACGGCGAGGTGGCCCGGATCGTCGGCGGCGATGCTCCAGAAGCCGAGTTCGGCCATGACTTCCTGTCTCCTGTTCAGCTGTCGCCGGACGCCGACGCCGCCATCGCGGTCTTCTTCGCCCAGCGGTAGTCGGGCTTACCCACGGGCGTTCGCACGAGCTCGTCGAGAACCACGAGCTGGCGCGGCACCTTGTAGCCCGCGATCTTCGTCCGGCAGTGCGCCTGCAGCTCGGGGAGCGACACGCTGGCGCCGGAACGGGGTTGGACGATCGCCGCCACGCGCTCCACGAAGCGGTCGTCGGGAACTCCGATCACCACCGCGTCGAACACGTCGGGGTGAGACTTCAGCGCGGCTTCGACCTCTTCTGGAAAGATCTTCTCGCCACCGGAGTTGATGCACACCGAGCCCCGACCGAGCAGTGTGATCGCGCCGTCGCTTTCGATTCGGGCGTAGTCGCCCGGTACCACCCAGCGCGTGCCGTCGGGCGTGGTGATGAACGTGGCCGCGGTCTTCTCGTCGTCCTTGTGGTACCGGAGCGGCACGTGACCGCTGCGGGCGAGCCGTCCGATCTGCCCCGAGCCCGGTCGGACGGGCCGGAGGTCGTCGCCGAGGACGGTCATGAACTCGCCCATGGTGAACCGTGGGCCCGCCGCCGGCCCGTCGAGATCCATGACACTGCCGGCGGCGCCCGTCTCCGACGCACCGAAGCTGTCGACGACGACGGCCTGCGGGAGGGCCCGGCGAAGCTGGTCCTTCACGGTGGCGGACAGGAGCGCGCCGCCCGACCCGATCCCGACGATGTTGCTCGTGTCGTAAGAAGCGCCGTCGCGCGACAGCGCCTCGACGAGCGGACGGGCCATCGCGTCGCCCACGACCATGATCGTCCGCGCGTTCTCGCGCTCGGCGAGATGCCACACCTCATCCGCGTCGAAGTGGTGGCTGGTGTTCAGAATGCACGTGTTGCCCGCGAAGAACGCGATGCAGCTGACCCACTGCCCGCCGCCGTGCATCATCGGTGCGTTGCAGATGCCGACCAGCTGCGAGCCTTCGGCCGCCACGCGCGTGGTGATCTCCTCGGGCGCCGTGATCGGCGGTTGACCGAATCCGCCCCCTCCCATCGCGGCGAAGAAGATGTCCTCGTGGCGCCAGACGACACCCTTCGGCATGCCGGTGGTGCCGCCCGTGTAGAGCACGTAGAGATCGTCGGACGACCGCGGCCCGAACCCTCGCGACGATGGTTGTCCCGCGAGCACGTCCTCGTAGGGCACGCTGCCCAGCGCGGCGCACGCGTCGAGCGACGCGTCGTCGCGGCTGCCGTCGTCGAGCACGACGAAGTGGTGGACGCGAGCCAGCGCGTTACGAATACCGAGGAGCAGGGGAGCGAAGGCGCGCTCGTGGACCACGGCCACGACATCGGCGTTGTCGAGGATGTAACGCGCTTCGTCGGCGACGTAGCGGTAGTTGACGTTGATCGGTACGGCGCGGATCTTCCACGCGGCGCACATCGCCTCGATCCATTCGGCGCGGTTCCACGAGTAGATCGCGACGCTGTCGCCCGGTCCGACCCCTTCGGCTGCCAGGTGGTGGGCCAGCCGGTTCGCCCGTTCGTCGAGCTCACGGTAGGTAAGGCGCCGGTCGCCGGCGACGAGCGCGAGCCGCTCCGGAACGGCGTCGACGACCAGCTCGAAGAGATCGGCGAGATTGAACGCCATCAGGAGATGGAGCGGAGGCGTGGCCGGA
>CAZJSY010000049.1:0-19122 GCA_964548555.1 uncultured Burkholderiales bacterium | reverse complement strand
CAGGAGATGGAGCGGAGGCGTGGCCGGACGGCCGGGACGCCGCAGCGGTATCGACCGGACAGCATGCGCCGGAAGTAGAACACGTTCCCGTCGAACGCGGCAAGGCACCGCACCCGAGGCAGCGCCGAGGGCTGACGTGGCGTCAGAGGCCCGGATACCCTTGGTCGCGATGGCCGTGAGCGAGTCGAGCGAGCTCGACGACGACGTACGCGCGACCGACGGTCGTGTCCCCGGCCGCCGAGGCATCGCGACACGCCGGCGGCTGCTCGACTGCACTGCCGAGCTGCTGACGAAGACCTCGTACCGCGACATCAAGGTCATCGACATCGCGCGCGAGGCGGGCACGTCGCCGGCAACCTTCTACCAGTACTTCCCGGACGTCGAGCAGGCCGTGCTCGTGCTCGCCGAGGAGCTCGCGACCGACGCAGCGCATGTGGCCGATCTCGCACGGGGCGACTGGCGGGGTGACCGCGGCGCCCAGACCGCGCGGGCCGTCGTCGAGAGCTTCCTCGAGTACTACGACCGGCACCGTGCGGTGTTCCGGGTGGTCGACCTCGCGACGGAAGAGGGCGACCTGCGGTTCAAGCAGCTGCGTACACGTGCGCTGGGCGGCATCACCGACGCCTTGTGCGACGTGATCACCGAGTTCCATCACGAGGGCAAGCTCGACAGCGAGATCGACCCCACCGCCACCGCGTTCATCATGGTCGCGATGCTGGCGCACTGCGCCGCTCACCGGTACGGCTTCGAGTTCTGGGGCGTCCGCACCGCGGCCCAGGTCGACACGCTGTCGCGGATCGTGTTTTGGAACGTCACCGGCAAGAAGATCAAGAAGTCGGGCTGACCCCACCGCTCGCGGGCCACGCCGTCCGCGACGCCGGCCGTACCCGCGTCAGCACCTTGGCCGGCCGCCTGCTCGCATCACTGGGAGCACGGCACGGGGGAGACGGATCGCGCTCACCGGAGTTCGTGCTCGACGGCATTCCCGACGTCGACCCGGTCGAGGACTGGGCCGCCTCGGGGGCGATGGCACTCACAGGAGAGCCCGACGGCCCCGGGCGACCGGTACCGGGGGAGGTCACCACCCGGCTGCGGGCCGCGGCGCAGGTGGTCGACGTGCTCTCGGCGGAGCTCGGACAGCCGGTCCGGCTCGATGCGCCCGCGCTCCTCGGTGAGCGAGCGGCCATCGCCCGCCTGTCGCGGCACGGAACGAGCTCTCCCGGCGGAAGTTGCCGGCTGCTACGCGCCCTTGACGGTTGGGTCGCGTGCAACCTGGCGCGTCGCGACGACTTCGCGATGCTCCCGGCCCTGATGGAGCGTGACGTTCGCGGCGACCCGTGGGACGCGGTGGCCGATTGGGCGGGTGCCGTCACCTGCGCGGCCGCGGTGGAGCGAGCGGCACTGCTCGGTGTGCCGCTCGCGCGCGTCGCGACGCCGCTGGAAGCCGTCGGCGCCGATCTCGGCACGGCATGCGCCACTGCGGCACCACCGCCGTGGATCGTCACGCCCGGCGCGTCGCGCGCGCGTCGCGCCCGGCCGCTCGTGATCGACCTCAGTGCGCTGTGGGCAGGTCCGCTCTGCGCGAGCATCCTCGCCGCCGCGGGTGCCGACGTCGTCAAGGTCGAGTCCGAGGCTCGTCCCGACGGCGCGCGCCGCGGGCCGGCCCGCTTCTTCGATCTGATGAACGGAGGCAAGCGGGGCGTGTGCGTCGACCTTCGTAGCGATGTCTTCCGTGCGCTGCTCGAACGGGCCGACGTCGTCGTCGAGAGCTCCCGTCCGCGCGTCATGGACGACCTCGACATCGACGTCGACGCGCTCGTTCGCGAGCTCGGCGTGACATGGGTGAGCATCACCGGCTACGGGCGGACGGGACCCGACCGTGATCGTGTCGCGTTCGGCGACGATGCCGCGGCGGCCGGGGGCGCGTGCGCGTTGATCGGTGACGACGGAGGACCGCCGATGATCTGTGCCGACGCCTTCGCCGACCCGGTGGCGGGCCTCCATGCCGCGGCGGCCGCGCTCGCGTGCCTGGTCGGTGAGCGTGGCGCGTTGGTGGACGTCGCGCTCCGTCGCGCGGTCACGTGGGTTTTCGCCGATGCGGGCACGGAACGGGCCGGCAAGGCGGGGCCCGACGTCGTTGCGGCACCGCCGCGATCGCGACCGGTGATATGCGCCGGACCTGCGTTCGGCGCCGATACCGTGGCCGTGCTGGCGCAGCTCGGGCTGGACCCGCTGGAATAGCCGGATCGCGCTCGGCGAGGAGGAGACGAATGGCCCGCATCGACGTACCCGACGGCGAAGGACCCGAGATCTACCGCGTCTGGTCGTTGCGTCCCGAGATGTCGAAGGCGGTCACCGAGCTCAGTGACGCCGTCTACAACAAGAGCGGGCTGCCGGCACGCGAGCGCGAGTGCGTGCGGATGCGGATCGCGCAGATCAACGACTGTCCCATATGACTGGGTTGGCGGATCGCGCCGTTGGCGCGACAGGGCGTCACCGAGGAGATGTACGCACACGTGGCGGAGTACCGCCGGCGTGAGGAGTACTCCGAGCGGGAGAAGCTGGCGATCGAGTACGCCGAACGCTTCGCGCTGGAGCATCTCGCAATCGACGACGCGTTCTTCATGCGACTGCGCGAGCACTTCGACGCCGCCGAGATCCTCGATCTGACGATCTGCATCGCCGACTACCTGGCGTTCGGCCGGCTCACACAGGTCCTCAAGCTCGACCAGGAGTGCACGCTCAACCCGCAGCCCGCAGAACGCTGACCACGTCCCACGACGCGACCTTCATCCCGGAACCCGGCGGCGCCTGACCGCCTGCGGTCACCGTCACCACTGCCCGCACGGGACCGCGCGAGTACAGACGCGACGGCGTGAACAGCGCGCCGAGCGGCGGATCGTTGCGCGCGTCGATGCGAACCGGCACATGGTGGCGCTCCAACTCCAGCGCGACGCCCGCGAGGATCCCCGCCGCGTAGCTCGTGTCGTCGCGGCGCAGCACGACGACACCGTTGCCGTGGTGTACAGAGGCAACGACGGGCTTCTCGATTCGGGTCAGGAGCCGGGACTCGTGTGGGTACGGGATCGGGGCGCGCGCCGACGCGACGGAGGCGACGAGTGTGACCGCCGCGAGGCCTGCGACGACCGTGCCCACGATCACAGGGCCCACCCGTTCACGCGCGGCAGCGAACGCGAGCCACAACGCCCATCCCGTCGCAAGCCATGTGGCCGCGCCGAGTGCGTCGAGCCAGCGGAGGAGGTACGGGTACAGCGGTCCGACGATGTGCGTCACCGACACCAGCGCCACAGCCCAGCACACGGCGACCACGAGCAGCAGGTTCCGAGCCGACGGGGCGCGGCGCCATGACGCGACGAGTGCGGCAAGGTATGGCGCGAGCACGATCGGGAGAGGGAAGCTCGCGGTGTCGAGCTCGCCCGTCGTCGGGTGTACGGCACCCCAGTGCACGAGCCAGTTGGGGCGCCACGACCACTCGCCCGCGATCACGTGCAGCGCGGTCGACATGCTGTGTCCGGGGTGCTGCTGACGGAAGAAGCGCACGAGGAGCCCGAGGTTGCCCGGGTTGTGCGTCAGCTGTTGCACGACGGGCGGTATCCACAGCACCACACCGATACCCACCGCGAGCAACGTCACGTTGACCAGCTTGCGAAGAGCGCGTCGTCCGGGTTCGGAGAGAGCACGCGCCGCGAGGATGACCAGGCCCCCGCCGATCAACACGCCGACGAGCGCGCTGTATTCGACATGGGACTGCACCAGGAACGATCCCGTCGCGACCGCGAGCGGTAACGACCACACGTCCCCTTCGACGAGCGACCACCCGAGCAGGATCATCAGCAGGCACGGGATCACCGTGGCGTAGGGCGTCCACGGGTTGCGCACCGCGTTCGGACCGAACGTGCGGACCAGCAGCACCACCACGAACGTCGACCAGACGACGAGCGCGGCGCCGGCCCGGCGTCGAGCCACGTGGACGATGCCGGCGATCGCCGCGCCGTTGATCAGCAGCGCGCCGAGGTAGATGCCGACCGAACGCTCGCCCACCAGCCGGTACGGCAACGCGAGCAGATAGTCCTCGAGCGGCCCCGGATGCCGCCATCCAAAACGCGAATACGCACCCGTGAGCACGAAGTGGCGCCCGACGTCGCGTACGTCGAGCTCGAGCAGTGCCTGGTCGCCCCACGGATGGATGCCGTGCCCTCTGACAACCATCGCGATCGCGGAGACGATCAGCGGAACGAGCGCGATGCCGGCACCGGCCAGCAGGAGCCGTCGCGTCGGCGGGTGGGCGCGCGCGACCACGTCGCGCTGCGTCGCGGATGTCGCGGGGGACCGGGTCGTGGTGTGAGCCTGCATCGGGTCCTTCGGTCGGGCAAGCTTTCCACGTCACCGAGCCGCCGCCGGGCATCCGCAACCCCCGGTGTAGGTTGCGCCCCCGTGCATGGCGCGACCGATCTCACCCAGCGTGTCGCGCTCGTGACCGGTGCCGATCGACCGGTGGGACGCGGACTCGCCGCCGCGCTCGCCGGGGCGGGAGCCAGCGTCGCGGCGCTGGGCCCGTGCGACGACGACCGGGTGACGGCCGTCGACGGCGCGATGACGACGCTCACCACGCGCCGCGGCGCCGACGACGTGGTGCGGCGCGTGGCACACGCCGTAGGAGGAAGCATCGACGTCGTGGTGCACGCCGCGCAGAGCGACGCCGCGGCGCCTGGCGCGTTCGTCGAAGTGACCGACGCCCAATGGGACGCGGTCTGGGAATCGACGATGCGCTCGACCCTCTTCCTGTTCCAGGCCGCATTCCCCGGGATGCGCGACGCGGGCTTCGGTCGATTCGTCGTCGTCACGCCCACCCTGTCGATGTCGGGTGCGCCGGACGTCGCACCCTTGGCTGCCGCGGTGGAGGGTCAACGCCTGCTGGCCAAGTCGGCGGCGCGCCAATGGGGAGCATTCGGTATCACGGTCAACTGCATCGCACCGGCACCCGAGTCGGTGGTCGACGGCGCAACAGGTGACTCCGTGTCGCTCGCAGCGCCGGCCCTCGGGCACGCGGGCGACCCGGAGCGCGATCTCGGGCCGGTCGTCACGTTCCTCGCCTCAGACGCGGGTCACTTCGTGACCGGCGCGACGTTGTGTCTCGACGGCGGCGTATGGATGGCGCCGTGAGCACGCTGGACGGACGGGTCGCGATCGTCACCGGGGCCGGACAGGGCGTCGGTCGAGGCATCGCGCTCGCGCTCGCGAGTCGAGGCGCGCGCGTGGTGATCGCCGCCCGTCGTGGCGCCACCGGCGATCCCGTCGCGGCCGAGATCGTCGAGCGCGGTGGCGACGCCTTGTGCGTCGTCACCGACGTGACCCGACGAGCCGACGTCGCGGCGTGTGTCGAGTCGACCGTGGAACGCTTCGGTGCGTTGCACGTGATGGTCCACAACGCGTTCCGCGGCGGTGTCGGCCATCGTCTCGAAGACGTCGGCGTCGACGTGTGGGAGAGCAACTCACGTACCGCCGTGTGGGGATCGTTCTTCTGCGCCCAGCTCGCGTATCCGCACCTACGCGATGCGGGGCCTCGTGGTCGCCTGATCCTCGTGACGTCCCCCGCGGGTGTCGAGGGCAGTGCGAACATCCCGCTGTACGCGCCGGTGAAGGCTGCGCAACGCGCGCTCGCGAAGAGTCTGGCCCGAGAGTGGGGACCCGATGGCATCACCGTCAATTGCGTCGCGCCCGTCGCCGAGACACCGGCGCTCGCGCAGGCCTTCGCGGCCAACCCCACGTTGAAGCAACGGCTCGAGGCGCGTACGCCGCTGGGACGCGTCGGCGATGCCGAACACGACGTCGGCGCGGTCGCCGCCTTCCTCGCGAGCGATGACGCCGGCTACGTCACCGGTCAGACCATCGTGTGCGACGGCGGCAGCTTCACCGGCCTCTGAACCCGAGCGAGGTTGTGTGGAATGACGGCGCTATGTGCCTTGATTCCACACAAGGTCGGTGGGGTCAGCGGCTCGCGAGCTCCTCGGCGATCGCATACGCGCGTTCCAGCAGATCGGTCTCCGGTACCACCTCGTCGACGAGGCGCCAGCGAGCCGCGGTGGCCGCGTCGAGGGGCCGTCCCGAGAGCAAGAGCTCCAGCACATGTGCAGAGCCGGTACGCCGGCGGATCGACACGGTGCCGCCCGCGCCCGGCACCAACCCCAGCCGCAGCTCCGGCAGCACGAAGCGGGCATCCTCGGCGGCGACGGTGTGTGCGGCGAATGCCGGGAGCTCGATCCCGGCCCCGATGCATGCGCCATGGAGTGCGACGACGAGCCGCGGTGAGAGGTCGCTCATGAGCAACGCCAGCGAACGCGTGACGCGAAGGATGTGCGCCTGCACCGGGCCGGCCGCGGTCCCGAACTCCGAGAGGTCGCCGCCCGAACAGAACGACGGACCCTCGGCGCGTAACACGATCGGACCGTCAGACAGCGTGAGCACTCGGAGGGCGCCGTGGAGCTCGTCGCGCATCCGGGCGTCGAGCGCGTTGTGGCGCTTCGGTCGCGTGAGCACCACTTCGTCGAATCCGTCGTGGCGCTGGACCCGCACCCGCGGCCCCTCGTCGTCGATCGTCGTCGAGGGGCATCGCGTCTCGAGCCACCGTGCGAACTCCGGCCCTGCCTGCAGCAACGAATACGCGCTCGACTCGGCGACGAGCCCGCCCCAGATGTCGGTCGGGGCGGTGCGCAGCAGCAGCGCTGCGGTGACGGCGGCGTAGGGCGCAGCTTCGAACCCTTCCCGGAACGTCTCGACCGTCTGGCGGTCAGTCGTGGCCAGGTCGAAGGCCGCCGCGAAATCAGGGTCGGTGCAGCCGACCGCGACGGAGAACACGGGGAGCTGCCGCACCGTCGCGAAGGCGTCTCGCCCGAGGCCACGGGGCCACTCCCCGTCGAAGCACACGAGCGCAGGTTCGTCGCCGAGCTCGTCGACGAGCGCGGCGACCGCGACCGCCGCAGTCGAGCCGCCGAGCACCCGTGGATCGACGGTGACGACGGCCATCGACGGTCAGTCGGACGACGGCAGCGGCTTCGCCTGGAGAATTTCCATTGCCTTGCCGTGGCACTCCAGCGTGCCGTCACCGGCCTTCGTGACCAGCACGGTGGCTTCGCAGTCGGCACACGTGTACCGCTTCCCCAAGTTATTGGGCACTCTCGCTCCCTTGCTGTGCCCGCGAGGTCATCTCGGCGCCGCAGCACGAAACGGGGCCCGTCGGCGCCTTGACGATGATGATCTCGGTCCCGCACTCCGAACAGCGAAGGCGTTCTCCGACCTTTGGTGCGCTCATGCTGGTCAGCGTAGCGCCGGGTCCTCCACCGCCGTCGGGCCGCGGAAGGCGTCAGTCGTCGTCGCGCCGGCGCGGCTTCCTGCGCCTGTGATGCTCGTGGTGCTCGTGGTGGTTCCGCCGCTTGTGCTGTGTCGGACCCGACGAGGAGGCTCCCGCGAGTGCCGGCGCCAGCGCGTCGGCGTACGCCAACGCGGCGCCGATGGCCAGTCCGCGCGCGACGAGCCGGCGCACGAAGACCCGGCGCGGCACCCTGCCCTGCGCGTACCCGTCGATGAGCTCTTCGTCCGACATCGAGCCGCCCCCCACGTCGAGTCGTCGGCCGGACTCTACATGTCGCGAGAGTGTCGTGTCGCCGGCTCTGGAGCACGCGGAGTGGTGCCGGGTACCGTTTAACGAATGGGGCAGGGACAGCGGCGGTTCCTGCTGTGCACCGCGTGGAGTCCGTGGGGACCGTCGCGCGGGTTCCAGCACCGCCTGGAAATGGTCGCGGAGACGCTCGGGCGCCTCGGCACGGTCGACGTCTGCATTCTCAACCGTTGGCGCACCCCGGAGCTGGAGCTCGAGTGGCCTTCGTGGGTGGGGGACGCAGAGTGGTGCCCGGTCGAGGCGGCGCCGGCTTCCCGCACACGCGCGTTGCTTTGGCGTCATTCGCCCATCGCCGAGCGCGTCGCGCCGGGCGGCCTCGAAGCCGCGAACGCACGCTTCTTCTCGCGCCGCTACGACCTGACCTGGTGTGTCGAGCCACGTTGCTACGAACCGGTCGAGCGACTCGTCTCCCATCCCGTGGTTCTCGATCTCCACAACGTCCTGAGCGCGTCGCTGACGCACAAGCGCCGGCTGCTCGCGCGCCGGCCGCTGCTCGCGACGGCTTGGCGCGAGGCGATCGCCGATCCGGTCTACCGGCCCGGGATCGTTCGGCGGTGGCGGGCGTGGGAGGGGAATGCCCTCCGCACCGCGGACCGGATCGTGGTGTGCAGTGAGATCGACCGTGACCGGCTCGGCGGCGCGCCGTCGGTCGTCCCGAACTGCTACCGCCGACCGGTGCATCCCGCGGGGCGCGACCACGACACGCAGGGTCCGTTGCGCATCGGGTTCGTCGGCCTGCTCGACTACCAACCGAACTTCGACGCCGTGCGGTGGTTCGCCAGCGCGATCCTTCCTCGCGTGCGTCGGCTCGCGCGCGGCGTCGAGTTCCGTGTCATCGGGCAGCTCGGGGCGGGGCTGCGCGACGTCGCGCGCCGGCGCGGCGTTCGCTTCCTCGGCTTCGTGCCCGACCTCGAGCCGGAGTTGGCGGAGCTCTCGATGCTGGTCGCTCCTCTCCGCTTCGGAGGCGGTACCCGCTTCAAGATCCTCGAGGCGTTCGCACACCAGATTCCTGTCGTCTCGACGACGATCGGTGCGGAAGGCATCGACGCGCGCGACGGTGAGCACCTGCTCCTGCGCGACGACCCGGCGTCGTTCGCCAGAGCGATCGTCGATCTCCACCGTGATCTCGCGCTGCGCTCCAGGCTCGTCGACGCCGCCGCTCGACTCTACGAGCGCCGCTACACATGGGCGCGAGGGGTCGCCGCCGTCGAACGCGTGGTCGAGGAGCTGACCGCTCCGGGCGGCGTCCCCGAACGGCTGGCAACCACGGAGGGCCGGTGACCGAGCCGCGCATCGTGTGTCTGTTGCCCGTCCGGAACGCGCAAGACGTGCTGCCCGACTGGCTCGATGACGCGACGTCGTTCGCAGACGCGGTTGTCGCACTCGACGACGGCAGCACCGACGACACCGGCGCGATCCTCGCCGGGCATCCGCTCGTCGACGTTGATCACCAACGAGCCGCGCGACAGCCACCTCGGCTGGCACGACGGCCGCAACCGCAACCGCCTCCTGGCCGCGGCCGCCGATCTGGCGCCCGACTGGATCTTCTCGCTCGATGCCGACGAGCGCCTCGATACAACGGATGCCCGCGCGTTGCGGCAGTTCGTGTCCACGGAGGCGCTTCGGGGCTGCGCGTACGGCTTTCAGGTCTACCGGATGCACCGCGGTGAGACCTACGACCCCGACTACGAGTGGGTGTATCGACTGTTCGCGTTCCGGGAAGGCGATCGCTTCCCGAACCGGCGGCTGGATTTCGTGCCCGTGCCCACCCGGATCGCCCCCGAACGCTGGCTGAAGACAACGCTTCGGATGAAGCACTACGGCGAGCCCGACGACGCAAGCCGGCAACGACGCGTGGCCAAATTCCGCGAGGCCGACCCCGAGGGCGCGTTCCGGGACTACTACGAGAACCTGCAGCCGCTGGCTTCCGGACCGTTCCCGCGCTGGCGACCACGTCCACCGGAAGCGCCGTACCTGTTCGGGTACCGCAACCGCGCGCCCGAACCCGCAGCCCGCCCCTTCGTGGTGTGTTTGTTGCCCGCGCGCAATTGTGCGCACCTGCTCCCGGGATGGTTCGAGTCCGTCTCTCGAGTCGCGGACGCGATCG
Organism: uncultured Burkholderiales bacterium; assembly: GCA_964548555.1. Lineage (GTDB taxonomy): Bacteria > Actinomycetota > Acidimicrobiia > IMCC26256 > JAMXLJ01 > JAMXLJ01. The sequence continues at coordinate 9,319 of CAZJSY010000049.1, read as the reverse complement.
TTGCCCTCGACGACGGCAGTACCGACGACACCGGAAGACTCCTGCGTGAGCATCCGCTCGTCGTCAAGGTCTTGACCAACCCGGCGCGGGACGGCTTCACGGACTGGGACGACGGCGACAACCGCAACCGACTCCTCGCGGCTGCCGCGGCCCTGTCCCCGACGTGGATCATCAGCGTCGACGCCGACGAACGGATCCCGCTCGACGACGCGGCCGCGCTGCGAAGATTCCTGCACACACGTGCCGAACCGGGATACGGCTACGCCCTCGCGTCGTACCGCATGATCGGTGACGAGGACCACTACGACCGCCTCGACTACGACGCCTATCGCCTCTTCGCCTTCGAGCCCGGCCACGAATTCCCGACCGACCGGTTGCACGCGCCGCCGATACCCACCGCCATCCCACCCGAGCAATGGCGGCGGACGACCATTCGCATGAAGCACCTCGTCAGCCTCACCGAGGAAGACCGCCGCGCCCGGTGGCGAAAGTTCCACCAAGCCGACCCCGAGCGCGTGTGGGAGCCGGACTACGACTACACCATCGAGCCGCCGGGTGTCGTGAAAGTTTGGCAGCCGCGGCCGCTTGACCTGCCCGCGCTCGTCGACGGCGACGACGCAACGGCTGCTTCCGTCGACGACCTCGACCTCGATGGGCCGGTGCTCACCGTCGTCGTCACAGTGGAGCCGGGTGAGGAACACGACGCCATGGTGATGCTGCAGTCGATCGCAGGGCACGGCGACGTGGAGATCCTCGTGGCAACCCGCGACCCGTACGCCGCGGATCTTCTCCGAGACGTCGCGCACGTCGACGTCGTCGACATCGCCCCGGAGTCGAGGGAAGCGGCCCTGCGCAACGCCGCGCTGGGCGTGGCCCGCGGTGATTTCGTGACGTTCCTCGCGGTCGGGGATCGGATCGAGCCCACCGGGCTCGCGGACCTCATCGACGCGCACGAGCGCGGCCACGGCGTCGTGAGCGTGCGGGCGATGTACACCGCGGCGCCCCGGGGGACCCCGGTCGGATGGGCCGGTGTCTTGCTGACCGGTCCGGCTCCCGACTGGGTGCCCGCGTCGTTCGCCCGCGAGGCGCTCCTCGGACTCGGCGGCTTCGACGATTCCGCTCCGGAGGGACCCGCCGTGCGCGCGGCGCAAGCACTGTTCGGTCTCGGTCTCACGAGCGGGACGGTCACCTCGGTCGTGTGCTCCGGCCGGGCCGGCCCGTCCGTGACCCAATTCCTCAACATCGCGTTGAGCGGTGCGGCGACGTGGCTCGGTGCTGCACGCCAGAGCAGGCAACGAGCCGAGCGTTGAAGCGTTGAAGATCAGCGTCGTCATCCCGACCCACAACCGATCGCGCTTGGTGGCGGGGACGATCGCGAGCATCGCCGCGCAGACCTCGGCACCGCTCGAGGTCATCGTCGTCGACAACGGCTCAACCGACGACACACCGAAAACGGTGCGCGATCTCATCCGGCGCGTCCGCGGCCTGCGTTACATCGAGGAGCCGCGCCTCGGCGTGTCCGTGGCCCGGAACCGGGGCGCGGCCGAGGCGTCCGGAGATCTGGTCGCGTTCCTCGACGACGATGCGGTGGCGTCGCGTCGTTGGTTGGAAAGACTCGGCGACGCGCTCGGTGAGAGCACGGATGCGGCCGCCGCGGCCGGACCGATCGGGCTGCGTTGGACGCGTCCCGCTCCCACATGGGTCCGCGGACTCGAGAGTTGGTACGGCCGATTCGATCTCGGCCCCCAGCGCGATGTGATCCGGTACCCGCGGTATCCGTTCGCCTCCAATCTGTGCTTCCGGCGGGAGGCCTTCCTCGCCGTCGGCGGCTTCCCCGTCGAGCTCGGGCCTCGGGGAGCGCACCGGGTGGCCAACGAAGAGGACGGCTTGTTCCGTCGCGTGGGCGAACGCGGCTGGCCGGTCGTCTACGAGCCGGGCGCCCTCGTGTACCACTGGGTCCACACCGAACGGCTGACGCGCCGGTATCTCCTGCGGCGCGCGGTGACGCAAGGGAGGTCCGACGTGTTGGTCGACGCGCTCTTCGCCTCGTCACGAAGTCGCACCGAACGGCTCCGGCGGTCGGCCGAGGCGGCGCGGGAGACCTTCGACGCAGCGCGGATCGCCTTCACGCGCCGACGTTCCGCGTCGCCGATGCGCGCGCTCGCCGCGGCGGGCACGAGCCTCGGCCGTGCGGTAGGAGAGGCGGGTTTCGCTCTGTCGATCCGGCGACGACCCTAGAGTCGGCCTCTCGCGGCGAAGACGGGAAAGGGATTCCGATGGTCGACGAATGCGACGATCTCCAGCACGTCACGTTCACCGTCGACGACGGGGTCGCGCTCGTCACGTTGAACCGGCCCGAACGCCTGAACGCGTTCACCGGACGTATGGGTGACGAGCTTGGTCGGATCTACGCCCGCTGCGACCTCGACGACGGCGTGCGCGCGGTCGTGCTGACCGGTGCGGGACGCGCGTTCTGCGCCGGCGCAGACTTCGAACGGGGGAGTGACACCTTCGCGTCGCCGGCAGGCAGCGGGGCTCGGGCGTTCACCGCGTCGCCGATCAGTCCACGGGCATGGGACGTTCGAAAGCCGGTCATTGCCGCGATCAACGGACACGCGATCGGCATCGGCCTCACCATCCCCATGCAGTGCGACATCCGCTTGGTGGCCGAGAACGCCAAGCTCGCGTTCGCACACGTACGGCGGGGCGTGATTCCCGATGCCCACTCGCACTGGACCGTGCCTCGCGCCGCCGGATTCGCGGTCGCGGCCGAGCTGATGCTGACAGGACGCGAGTTCCGCGGCCGCGAGGCCGCCGAGCTTGGCCTTGCCGGCCGGGCTCTTCCGGCCGCCGACGTCTTGCCGGCCGCGCTCGAGATGGCCCGCGACATCGCGCGCAACACCGCACCACTGTCCGTCGCGCTGAGCAAACGATTGCTCTGGGCCGGCTCGGCACTCGGGCGCGACGAGGTGGAACGACTCGAGACGGAACTCCACGAGGTGGTGATGGGTCGTGACGACGCACGGGAAGGTGTCGTCGCGTTCGTCGAGAAGCGCGCGCCCGTGTGGCGGCTGAGCCCCACCCGCGACTGGCCCGAGGACCTGCACCTGTGAGTGTCAGGCGCCGAGCCCGAACACCTTCCGCGCGTTGTCCCCGAGGAACTTCGGCCAGACGTGTTCACGGAAGGGCACGTCGGGCATCTGCGTGAAGATGGCCTCCAGGGAGAGCCCCATCGGGAAGTAGCCCGCGTAGATGACCTTGTCGGCGCCACGCGTGTTCGCGTAGTCGACGATGTCTCGCGGGTAGTGCTTCGGGGCGAACGCGCTCGTCGAGTAGTAGAGGTTCGGCCACTTCAGGAGCAGCTTGACCGCCAGTGCGGTCCACGGCTCGCAGCCGTGCCGCGTCACGATCGTCAGCTCCGGGAACCGGTAGCAGATCTCGTCGATCCTCATGACGTCTTGTGGAGCCGCCGGAACACGCGGGCCCGGGATTCCGAGACAAATGCACATCGGTATCTCGAGGTCGATGCAGGTCTGATAGAGCGGATACCAGCGCGCGTCGTCGACCGGCACCTGTGGGAAGGTCCCCGCGGGGAACGCCGTCGCGGCCCGCACGCCGAGCTCCTCGACCGCTCGGCGGAGTGCGCGTACACCGTCGACTCCCAGATTCGGATCGACCTCGAAGCTGCCGAAGAAGCGATCGGGATGATCTCGCAGTGCGCCGCGGGCGCGTTCGTTCGCGAAGCTCACGCCGATCATCGCCCGCTGTACGCCGAACCGGTCCATCTCGTGGAGGACCGCGCTGACCGCGTCGTCGGCGAAGCGCGCGGCCGGGAGATTCTTGAACATGTACTCGGCCGGGAACTTGAACGCGGAGAGGGACTCCTCGTCGCGCAGCAACGGGCGCAAGGCTTCCAGCCAGCTCATGTCGCCGGGCTCCGGCGGGATCGACATCATCGTGTCGATCACTCCGCTGGCGGGTCGCTGCATGGCCGTTCGTTCTAGAGCAACGCGCCGGCGTCGCGCAGCTTCATGACGTCTTCGGGCACGAAGCCCCACGCGCCGAGCGTCTCCTCTGTCGAGACGCCCGCGTGTTCCGGTGGCGCCGGAAGGCTCGCAGCTGTCCGCGAGAAGCGGGGCGCGGGAGCGGGCTGCGGTACGCCCCGTACGTCGACGAAGGTTCGGCGCGCGAGGTTGTGCGGATGACCCGGAGCCTCCACCGGGTCGAGCACGGGAGCGAAGCACGCGTCGACGTCCTCGAGGAGCGCGCACCACTCGTCACGCGTCCGGGTCTTGAACAGCTGGGTGAAGCGTTCGCGCTGCACAGGCCAGCGCGACCTGTCCAGCGGCTGCTCCATGTCGGGATCGCCGGCTAGGCCCAACCGTTCGAGCAGACGGGCGTAGAACTGCGGTTCGATCGCGCCGATCGCGACGTACTTGCCGTCGCCAGTCTCGTAGGTGTCGTAGAACGGCGCGCCCGTGTCGATGAAGTTCGTGCCGCGCGGGCCCCACCCGCCCGAGGCGCGCCCTGCGAAGAACGGCGTCAGCAACAGCGCCGAACCGTCGACCATCGCTGCGTCGATCACCTGGCCGCGTCCCGACCCGCCGGCGCGGTCCCGTTCCCAGATCGCGCACGCGATCCCGTAGGCGAGCAGCAGTCCGCCGCCGGCGAAGTCGGCGAGGACGTTGATGGGCGGTGTCGGTTTGTCACCCGCTCGCCCGAGCGGCTCGAGCGCGCCGGCGAGCGCGAGGTAGTCGATGTCGTGACCGGCGCGTGGCGCGTACGGTCCCTCCTGGCCCCATCCCGTCAGACGGCCGTACACCAGGCGGGGATTGCGCTCCAGACACCGGTCGGGGCCGATACCGAGACGTTCGGCCACGCCGGGACGGAAGACCTCGAACATGGCATCGGCCTCGTCGACGAGGCGCAGGAACGCCGCGAGCCCGTCGGCGTGCTTCAGGTCGAGCGCGATCGAGCGTTTGCCGCGGTTCATCGCGTTGGTCGCGGGCTTCGACCGGTCGGCGGCACGGGCGTCCGCGAGGCGGTCGACACGCAGCACGTCGGCGCCCATGTCGCCGAGGAGCATCCCGCAGAACGGGCCGGGTCCGAGGCCGACCAGCTCGACGACCCGCAACCCGCTGAGCGGTCCTCCCACCATCCCCCCGTCGTTCGGCCACTGACTAGAACCGATTCTATTGACGTCCGTACACTGGTCGTCCGGCCGCGGTCGCGGCCCCTCCCGGCTCGCGCGAAGGAGCACACCATGGGCACGCCGGTCATCATCGAGGCCGTTCGTACGCCGATCGGGCGTCGAAACGGGTGGTTGTCGGGCCTGAAGGCGGTCGAGATCCTGCGTCACGCGCAGACCCAGGTGATCGAGCGGGCCGGCATCGAACCGTCGATGGTGCAGGAGATCATCGGCGGCTGTGTCACGCAGGCCGGCGAACAGGGATCCAACGTCACGCGCAACGCGTGGCTCAGCACGGGGCTCGATCCCGAGGTCGCGTGCACGACCGTGGACGCGCAGTGCGGGTCGTCGCAGCAGGCGAACCATCTGGTCGCGGGGTTGATCGCCGCGGGTGGCATGGACATCGGCATCGCGTGCGGCATCGAGGCGATGAGTCGCGTGCCGCTCGGAGCGAATGTGCGCAACGGCCCGGGCCACTACAAGACCGACGACTACCCCTGGGACGATCCGCCCAACGGACAGTTCGGTGCGGCCGAGCGCATCGCCGACAACCGCGGCCTCACCCGCCAGGACCTCGACGAGTTCGGGCTGTGGTCACAGCAGAAGGCAAAGGTTGCGTGGGACGAAGGTCGTTTCGAGCGTGAGATCGCCCCAATCGACGCACCCGTCGTCGACAAGGAAGGTAACCGCACCGGCGAGACGCTCCACGTCGAACGCGACCAGGGCCTGCGCGACACCACGATGGAGGCGCTCGCGCAGCTCAAGCCGGTGGTCGAGGGCTACAAGCACACGGCCGGCACGTCGTCGCAGATCTCCGACGGCGCGGCCGCGGTGCTGTGGATGTCGGAGGAGAAGGCCGGCGAGCTCGGTCTCCGGCCGCGGGCGCGCCTCCTGCACCAGCTCGTCACCGGGTCCGACCCGTATTACCTCCTCGACGGGCCCGTCGTCTCCACGCGCAAGATCCTCGACCGTTCCGGAATGTCGATGGCCGACTTCGACCTCTTCGAGGTCAACGAGGCCTTCGCTGCGGTGGTGCTGTCGTGGGCTCAGGTGCACAAGCCCGACATGGACCGCGTCAACGTGAACGGCGGCGCGATCGCGCTCGGGCACCCCGTCGGCGCAACAGGCTCGCGCCTCATCACGACCGCGCTGCACGAGCTCGAGCGCCGCGACGGCGAGCTGGCGTTGATCGCGATGTGCTGCGGCGGCTCGCTCGGCACCGCCAGCATCCTCCAGCGCCTCTAGCCCCGGCCCCAGCCCCAACCCAACCCCAACCCCAACCCAACCCCACGCTCAGTTGGGACACTTTCCCCTCTATATCGCGGTCTTCTGTCCCAACTGAGCGGGGTTACGGCGGCGGGGTTACGGCGGCGAGGGAACGCCGACACGGCGGGCCAGCGCGAGCACGTCGGCGTGCAGGCGGAACGAGAACCACGGGTTCGACGTGATCACCCTCGCGATCGACGCTCGCGCACCGGCAACATCGCCCGTAGCCTCCGCGATCGCCGCCGAGTGGTATTCGATCATCGGGTCGGCCGTCCCGAGCCGCTCAGCGCGTGCAATCTCGGAGCGGGCCGAAGCTACGTCGCCCGTACGGAACAGTGACCATGCCAGCGCGTCGTCGACGTAGACGTTGTCGGGTCGTTCCAGGTACGCACGCCGCGCAAGATCCAGTGCGGTGGCCGCGTCGCCGTGGTCGGCCTCGAAGACCGCCATCTCCAGGTCAGTGACCTGCCCCGCGCTCTGCTGGAGCCGGTTGATCGCGCGCACGAGTCCGTAGGACCGGGCCGCGTCGGCGCCGCGACCCTCGAGCGTCTGGAGATCGCCGAGCAGGATGACCGCGGCGGGCAGTGGAACACGGGTCGTGAGCGTCACGAGGCTGTCGATGGCCCGCGCCCGCTGTCCTCGTGCGGCCCACACCCGAGCCCGTCCGACCGCGGCGTTCACATGGTCGGGCTGCAGCCGCAACGCGGTCTCGTAACGCTGCGCGGCCGCCTCGTACCGGCCGCGCGCGAGCTCGATGTCGCCCTGGAAGGTGACGACCGTCGCCACGTCGAACATCGACGTGCTGCCGGCGGTCTCGGCTTGACGCATCGCCTGCAGCGCGCCGGCACTGTCACCATGGAGCTCGAGCAGGTACGACGCCCGCGAATAGGCGGGGAGCCCCGGCCGTCGATCCACCAGATCTTGCAGCGCGCGCTGCGCGTCGTCGTAATGCCCGAGCTCGACGTCCGCGTCGACGACAACTGCGAGAGCGTCGGGCTGGAAGGGATTGCGTGCACTCACACGCGTGCCCAGCGCGAGGGCCTGCGCGAACTGGTGGCGTGAGAGAGCCAACGCGCCACGACCGAGCAGCGTCGGGTCCTGGTCGGGCGCCAGCGTGTCGGCGCGGTCGAAGGCGCGTTGCGACAGGTCGTAGTCGTCGGGGTTGTACGTCGCGATCGCGCGGTGCAGATAGGCCAACCCGAGCTTCTGCCACGACGAGATGTCGGCCGGATCTCGTTGCACGGTCTGTTCGAGCTGCGCGATCGACTGCACGTCGGTCGCAGGCGCACCAGCCGATTCCGGGCCCGCGCGCGAGTGTGCGCCGATCGTCACGACGCCGCCGATACCGAAGCCGATCGCGATCGCGAGGAAAGCCAGGAATGAAGTGCGCGCCATGCGGGAAACACGACCGCGCCGGGCTCGCCGGCGTGCTCCGAGCCCGGCGTCGGTCGTGGTCATGTCAGTGCTCGTAGCCCTGGTGCGGTTGGGCCAGATACGGGAACGAGCTCTGGAACGGGACGTCGTTGTGATCGACACCGTCGGTGAGCGCGTTGTTCGGTGACTTGTCGAACGCCGGCGTGAACGGCGTGCCTCCCGCCAGGGCGCGCAGCTCGATGTCGACGACGTCGTCGACGAGTCGACGCCCGTTGGGGAATCCGTCCTTCTGTCCCGCCAGCAGACCGAGCCGGTCCTGTTGGGCCCACGGTGTCGGCGGGATGGCGGTGTTGAGCCGGATCATCTCCGACGGCTGCACTGCGCTCGGCTGGTTGAGTCCCGGGATACCCGTGAGGAAGATCGACACGAGATCACTTCGCGGCGGCGGCGGCACCGCCACACCGGGATAGAGCGCCGGGATGAGCTGCGCAGGTTCCGGGTTCTGCACGCGGCCGAGGAACTGCGCGTCGTCGACGGGCTTGGACGCGTTGAACTTGTCCTTCTCGCCCAGCGGGATGACGACCTCGTTCACGAGCGGCATCCCGAGCCTCGAGATCTGCACCCAGTCGCCGCTGTTGACGAGGTTGGCCCCGTTGTTGGTGAAGAACCGGGTGTGACGGCGGTACGTCGTCGACCACACCCCGATCACGGAGTCGTTCTTCACGAGGAGCGACTTCGGGATCTGCAACGCGATGGTGTGCACGTTGAAGCCCGCAAGGCCGTCGCGGCCCTTCGCCGTTCCCAGCGGGATCTTGTGCGCGCCGTTGAGGGGACGCAGACCGAGAAGGTCGAACACGGAACCGAGATCGACGAAGAAGGGATCGTCGACCGGGCCCGCGAAGACCTTCATCTCGTTCGGAAGTTCCCGGATCGCGCTGTGGAACAGACGGCTGTAGTTCGGCGTCGAGCGCGGTCCGATGTTCGCCGGCGCCACGGGAAGGTCGTCAGCGATCTCACGCGCCACACCGTTGCGGACCTCGGTGATGCTGTAGGTCTGCACGATGTTGAGGTTCGGATCGTTGAGCGAGGTCACCGGTCCGGTGTTGTAGAGGAACGTGTTGCCGCTCTTCACGGTCGTGTGGAACCGGAAGTAGTAGGTGATGTCGGGAACAGCCCGGCCCGTGTTGCTGATGTTGATGGCGTAGAGGACGTCGTCGCCGAACCGGTAGAAGTTCGGGCCGCCTTGTGGGGACTCGAACGGGATCCAGTTCGCGATGAGCGTGACCGTGTCGGGCCGGTCAGGGCTCACGAACGCATAGGTGTCGGTGTTGTCTGCAACGGGGTCCTGGCTGATCAGCGGTGCCTCGCGATGGCTCGAAGCGTTCGCTCCCACCAGGCTCCCGAGCGCGACGGATGCCCCTGCCACGAGCACCACGAGTGCTCTCGACAGGAACCTTCGCCTCGTTCGCATGGTTCCTCCTTCATCAGGGT
>CAZJSY010000048.1:0-22268 GCA_964548555.1 uncultured Burkholderiales bacterium | reverse complement strand
GAGGCGTGCGGTCACGTCGGCGAGCGTGCCGGGCCGGCCGGGGTCGGGTGATGCCGAGCGGGGGAACATCTCGTACCACGCGGAATGTCCCGCCCGTTCCCGATCGACCACGAGCGGGACGGTGTGGTCGTACTCGCTCGCGCGCGAGCGATCGGGGTAGCGGTCGAGCAGCTCGACGAGTGCGTCGAGCTCGTGCACGTCCTCGAGACCGTCGCGCTCTCGAAGGCGCTCGGCCCAGACCCGCAGACCTTCCGAGTCGGTGCCACGCGCCCGCTTCGACGCGGCCTCCGCGAGCTGCGCGCCCGCCTCGAGGTCGAGCGTCACGTCCTGACCCGCGTCCAGTCGCTTTCCGAGATCCCGTCGCCACGTGCGCGCGTCGTCGACCCAACCGCAGACCGTGAACTGGTACTGCCCCGGCTCACCGACCTCGAATGTCGCGCTCCAACGGTCGTTACCGAGGGGCTCCATCTCCACTTCGCGCCAACGCGTGGTTCCGTCGCGACGGTGTCGAACGCGCGCGCGTACCTCGTCGTGGCCGTCGGCGAACACGTCGGCCTGTACCTCGACGGCATCACCCTGCACGCGCTTCGCAGCGAAGCGCCCTCCGTCGACGTCGGGTTCCACACGTTCGATGACGACGCGCCGTGGTCGCGAGCGCGGAGCGCGCGACAGAGCGACCGGGCCGTCTGCGGCGCGCGTCGACTTCGACCCGTTCGGTGCCATGCTTCTCCCTGTACCCAGTTGTCCGCTCCGGGCGAACGCGGGCGGCGACGAGGCCTCTCACCTACAGGCTCGATGATCCCACTCCGGCGAGGCGGGATCTGACACTCCCGTCGCGCCATGTTCGCGGGCGGGCCCACCACGCGTCTGCGGTACTCGTCAGGCCGTGTCGGACCCCCGCCCGGATTCGCCGGCGACGTCGCCGGTCAGATTGTGGGTGAGATCGGAGCCGACCACGTCGAGCGCCTCGATCTCCCGGTCGACGGCCTCACAGAGCAGATGGATCGCGACCTGATGTGTCTCTTGCACGGTGGCCGTGAGCGGCGAGGGCACGACCAGCGCGTCGTCGCAGAGCTCTTCCAAGGGATTGGGCGCGCACCCGGTCAACGCCCACGTCGTCAGGCCGTGCTCGCGAGCCGTCACGACCGCGGCCAGGACGTTGCGGCTGTGTCCCGACGTGCTCAGCGCGACCAGCACGTCTCCGCGTCGACCATGGGCCCGGACCGGTCTCGCAAACGCTTCGTCGAGCCCGTAGTCGTTCGCCACCGCGGTGAGCGACGACGTGTCGGCGTGCAGCGCGATCGCGCTCATGGCGCGACGCTCGCGCCGGTACCGGCCCACGAGCTCGCTCGTCAGGTGCTGCGCCTGCGCGGCACTGCCGCCGTTGCCGACGGCGAGGAGCCGGCCACCGCAGAGCAGTGTCGCCGCGAGACGGTGACCCCAGAGCTCGAGACGCCCGAGATCCGCGGCCAGCCCGTCGAGCGCTCGTACGAGCGCCGCAAGGTGCTGGTGCCCGACCCGCTCGTGCAGCGCGGCGGTGGACATCATCCGACCTGCGCGGCCGGCACACCGAGCCGCCACGACGCCGCGTTCTTGTACGCGCGCAGCGTCTCCTGGGCGATCGTGCTCCAGCCGTACCGACGTCGCGCGCGCTGCGCGCCCGCAGCACCCAACACACGTCGGTAGTCCGGCCATGACAGGAGTCCACGGAGCGCGACGGCGAGCCGATCAGGACGGCGCGGAGGGACCATGACGCCTGTCACGCCGTCGACGACCGTGTCGACCAAGCCTCCCACCGCCGACGCGACGACGGGTACGCCGCACGCCATCGCCTCGAGCGCGACGAGGCCGAACGGCTCGTACCACGGCACGCACACGACGGCATCGGCGGACCGGTAGAGCGCAGCGACGGAGTCGTGGTCGAGTTGGCCGAGCAGCCGGACCCGTTCGGCGACGCCGATGTCCGCAGCAAGCGTCGTGAGTCGCCGTGCCTCCGGATCGTCGCGAAGCTCTGTCTCAGGAGGACCGCCCGCGATGAGCAGCTCGGCGTCGGGCACGTCTCGCAACGCGGTGATGACGTTCCCGACCCCTTTGCGCTCCACCAATCGTGTGACGACGACGAGGCGCGGGCGGCTCGAGCGCCGTGGCTCGATCACGCCGTGCGGAGAGAACGTGTCGAGGTCCACACCGCTCGGCACGACCCAGACCCGGCGCGGGTCGGCGCCGCAGCGCACGAGCTCGAAGACCTCTTCGTTGCTCTCCGCAAGGGTCAGGTCGGCCTTGCGGGCGATCTCCGCCTCGACGGTGCACCGTTCACTCGGGCTCGTGTCCTTCGCGCCCTGCTGACGGCGCTTCACGACACCGAGCGCGTGGAACGTCTGCAGAACGGGGATGCCGAGCGGACCGGCCGCCGTCAGCGCGGCCCAACCGGACATCCAGAAATGGGCGTGCACCACATCCGGACGACTCCGGCGCCAGGCGCGCGCCATGTTCGTGGCGAACTCGGGCATGTGGTCCCACAGCTGGTCCTTCGGGATCGGCTTCGGTGGTCCGGCATCGACGTGGTGCACCCGGACCGACGGGCCGAGGTGGACGGAGCGCGGGAGCTCCGGTGCGTCGCGACGGGTGTGGACGACCACACGCGCTCCCAGCCCGCCCAGCGCCAGCGCGAGCGACCTGACATGTACGTTCTGCCCGCCAGCATCGACGCCACCGAGCGGCGCCAGAGGGCTTGCATGCTCCGATACGAGAGCAATTTTCATCGCGTCACCTCCTCGAGCAGCTCGTCCCAGTCGTGCAGGAACCGGGGCAACCCATAGCGGAGCCGCGCGTGCTCGCGGGCCCGCTCGCCCATCGCGGCCGCTGCGTCGCGGTCGCGAACGAAGGTCGTGATCCCTTCGAGCAGCGTGTCGATGTGATTGGAGACGAGCCCGGTGCCCGGCGGAACCGCTTCGGGAACTTCGGTCGTCGCCAACGCGACCACCGGCATCCCGAGATGCATCGCCTCGAGGAGCGACAGCCCGAGAGACGTCCAACGGAACGGGTGCACGTACACGCGCCGCCGCGCCATCTCGACGTGCAACTTCTCCTGAGGGAGGTCGACGCCGCCGAGCGCATCGGCGTCGATGCCGAACAGGTCGACGGGCGCGGCGCGCTCGAACCGGTCCAGGAGGTCGGTCCCGGTGACGCGGCCCCGCCGTCGCGCCTCGTTGACGACGATCGCCGCCCGTGGCAGCTCCCCGGTGTACCGGTAGCCGGGATCGACGATGCCGTGCTCGATGACGGTCGTGGGCGTCGTGCCGGAGTCCCAGAGCAGCGCGTTGAAGTGGGTGACGTGGACGAGGAGGAGATCGGGCCGATCCGCCGCGGGGTGGCGCATGTCGGCGATCCGACCCTGCGGTGCGTTGTGCTCGACGTAGACCGCCGGGATGTCACGACCCGGAACGCGTCCCCCGAGCCAGCGCGCCGCAAGATGATGGAGCTCCTCCGGACGTTGCAGCACCACGACGTCGACCTCGCTGGTCGTGGCCTCGCGCGGGTCGACCTCCACGGCGTTGCGCGGCCACTCGTAGGTCTGCGCACGACCGCGTCCGTCGGGCCCTCGATCCGGGAGCACGGGCACGAGATACCGATGACGGCCGTGGACGAATGCGGTCGTCCAGGACCCGTGCACGTGCCACACGAACACGTTCACGGCACCGCCACCTCGCTGCCGTGACGGTGCGCGGCGACCGGGTCGAGCCTGTCGACCGCGTCGATCACGTCTTCGATCGTGACCGAGGCGAGGCACGGGTGGTCCCGCTTCGGGCAGACGCGAGACCGGCAGCCCGCGCACTCGATGCCCTGGTCGCCCAGCAACACGTGCGGGACCTGCCATGGCCTCCACCGCGATGCCGGCACCGTGGGTGCGTACAACGAGACCACCGGTGTACCGACGGCGGCCGCAACGTGCGCGGGGCCGGTGTTGCCGACGACGATCACGGCCGCGTTGGCTATCACCTCCACCAGCTCGCTCAGCTCCTGCGTACCGCCGAGGTCGCGCACGCCCGTACGCGGGCCACATGCAACCCGCGCGGTGAGCTCGCGCTCCGACGCGCCGCCTGTCACCACGACACGCCGGCCCTCGGCGACGAACGCGTCGACGAGGGCAACGAGGCGGTCGACCTCCCACGCGCGTGCGGGCACCGACGCGCCCGGGTGCACGACCACGTAGCCGGGATCGCAGGCGAGCTCGACATGTGCGGGACGCCGGTCGCGGCAGACGCGTAGGCGACCGTCGTCGTCGCAGGAAAGCGTGTAGCCGAGCGTTGCTACCAGTGACAGTGCGCGCTGCACTTCGTGGATGTCGTCGGCAACTTGATGCCGGACGTCGAGGAGCGAGCCCGGGAAGTCGGCGCTGATCGCGGCGATGACCGGGATGCCCGCCATGCGCGCGACGAGAGCGAACGGCAGTGGGCTCTGATGGAACGAGGTGAAGATGATCGCCTCGTCGAACGAGCGCGAGGCGAGCGCGTCGACGAGGGTGTCGACAGTGGCTCGGTCCGCCGGCTCCGGTTCCGGGTCGATCCACGGCAGCCGGTCGACCATCACGTCGACGAGGCCCGGGAGCAGCCGAGCGGCAGGAGCACCGATCGGGCTGCACAGCATCGTCACGTCCGCACCGGCCGCGGCGACCGCACGCACCGCCGGGCCCGTGAGCAGCACGTCGCCCAACGAGTCGGCCCGGACCACGAGGACGCGGCGGGTCATCTCGCGCTCAGTACATGTTCCGCGGCGTACGCCGCACGACGGAAGCAGTTTGCGTCCCGGGCGTGGAGGCGCGCGTCCCGAGATGCGAGAACGATGTCGACCGCGGCCGCGAGGTCGTGCGCGACCTCGGGAGCCGCTTCGATCTCCTCCACACGGGTCTGGCCGTTCGGTACGAGGATCGCCCGGGCGCCTGCGGCGCGTGCCGCGTCGACGTCGGCGCCGGTGTCCCCGATCACCACGCACCGAGCCGGTGGTACCCCGAGCCGCCGCGCCGCCTCGAGCACGAGACCGGGCGCCGGTTTCCGGCAGGCGCATCCGTCCGATTCACCGTGCGGGCAGACGAAGAACGGTCCGAGCGGCCCCAAGAGTGCCTCGACCCGCGTGTTGACGGCGTCGACGTCGGCGCGTGTGAGACGGCCGCGTGCGACACCGCTCTGGTTCGAGACGACCGCGAGGCGCAGACCCGCATGGCGAAGACGTTCCAGCGCAGAGGCTGCTCCGCACGCAGGCGATACGAGCTCCGGATCATCGTTGTACGGCACGTCGTCCACGATCGTGCCGTCGCGGTCGAGCAGCACGGCGTAGGGCTCGTCATGGAGTGCCGGCCAGTGCGGATGCGGGGCGTGCACGGGGTCCCGAAGCTGCCGGCGCAACGTGACCGCACCGCGGCCGGCGTGTGCAACCGCCGCGAACGGCAGCGCGATGCTCGTGAAGAGCATCGTCGCGATCTCCCGCGGGATCTTCGGCCCCGGTCGTACGCGCGCGGTCGCGAGCTCCGCGGTCGCGCCGAGCCAAACACCCGCGCCCGCCAGACCGACGGCCCTTCGACCCGTCGCCGCGCCTGCGAGAGCGACACCCGCGCCAGCCACCGTCGCGAGGTGCCCGAGAAAGCGACCTCGAGGCGCGCCCGCGCGAGCCCTCCATCCGCGGCCGTGAAGCGCCCACATGAGCATGTCGTCGGCATTGCCGCGCTGGAGCCGGATGCTCACGGTGGACGTGGCGGGACGAACGGGGTGCAGCACGACACGCCGACCTCGCACGAGGGAGTAGCCCCGATCCAGCACCCGGAGGGCGAGCTCGGCGTCCTCGCGATACGCGTGCCCGAAGCGCTCGTCGAACCCGCCCACTTCGGCGAGCACGTCACACCGGTACGCCATGTCGGCTGTGGCCCAACGCGCGCGCTCGAGCCCCGCGACGTTGCGCTCCCAGTCGGTCGGTCTTCGTTCGGCGACCAAGGGCACGGCGATGCTCCCTTGTACCGCCGCCACGTGCGCGTCGAGCGCGCCGAGATCGCGAGCGAGGTCCTCCAGCCAGCCCTCGGTGACGATCACGTCGTCGTCGAGATAGGCAATCCAACGCGCGTCGCTCATGCGCCAACCCACGTTGCGCGCCGAAGCCGGCCCGGCGGCCGCTCCTCGCAGTGTGCGAAGGCGGCCGGCCAGCCATCCGAGGGACCCGCCGAGCGGGAGCGGATGCGCCGCGTCCGGTCGGTCGTCGATCAGCGTGATTGCGCGCGGTCTCGGTCCGTCGCTGGCTGCGATCGATCCGAGCAGCACCGGCAACGACGGCCGGCCGACCGTCGGCACGACGATCTCCACGTCTTCGAGCGCGCGGTTCACGCAGCCTCGCTTCGCGAGTGCTTCGACCCGGAGCGCCGCAGCAGGTACGGGCCGATCGCCATCACGTCGACGGGTGACGACCCGAAGCACTCGAGCGCGTCGCGCGGTGAATCCACCATCGGTCGCCCGCCGGTGTTGAGACTCGTGTTCACGAGGACGGGCACCCCGGTTCGACGCGCGAAGGCATCGAGGACCCGCGCCATCAGCGGGTGCGCGCTCCGGTCGATCGTTTGTACACGCGCGCTCCCGTCGACGTGCACGACCGCCGGGATACGGTCCCGCCAGGCGGGACGTACCTCGTGCGTGAACAACATGTACGGGCTGGGCAGGGGTCCGGAGAAGATCTCGTGGGCCCGTTCGGCGAGCACCATGGGTGCGACGGGCCGGAACTGCTCTCTGCCCTTGATGTCGTTGAGCCGTTCGAGGTTCGCGGCGCGGGTGGGGTTGGCCAGGAGACTGCGCTGGCCGAGCGCTCGAGGGCCCCATTCGCTGCGACCCTGCACCCACGCGACGGTCGCGTCGCATGCGAGCGCCTCAGCCACCTCCTCCGCTACGTCGCGCACCTGGGCGAACGCGACGTCTGCGGTCGTCAGCGCGTCACGAACGGAGTCGTCGGACCACTCGCGCCCGAGCGCGGCGGTGTGCATCGGTTGCACCGTGTCGCCGAGCGCGTGCGCGAGATGGAGCGCGGCCCCGAGCGCGGTGCCCGCGTCGCCGGCGGCGGGCTGGACCCACATCTCGTCGAAGGGCCCGTCCTGCAGGATCCGGCTGTTCGCGACGCAGTTGAGAGCGACTCCTCCGGCGGCTACCAGCGCGCGCTCACCGGTGCGAGCGTGCAGCCAGCGCGCAAGATCGAGGAGCCGCTCCTCCAACACGGCCTGCACCGAGGCGGCCAGATTCGCGTCGGCGTCGTCCCAGTCGCCCTCGTGCTGCCGGCGCGGCGAAAAGCGCTCCCACTCGATGCGCGCCGTCGTGAACCCACCGTCCTCGGTGACGCGCACAGCCTCACGGAAGGCGTCGAGGTGCACAGGCGTTCCGTACGCGGCGAGTGCCATGACCTTGTACTCGTCGGACGATCTGCGGAAGCCCAGGTGCTCGGTGGCCTCCTCGTACATCAGGCCCAGCGAGTGGGGGAGTGCCACGGTGGACAGGATCTCGAGATCCCCGTCCACTGCATGTCCACCGAGATACGAGCTTCGCTCGCCTCGGCCGTCGCACACCATCACCGCCGCGGATGGGTACGGCGCTGCGAGGTGTGCCGACGCGGCATGCGCGACGTGGTGCGGGACGAAACGCACGATCCCGGGGTCGAGCCCGGGGAGCGACGTCCGGAGGAACAACGGTGCACGTTGGACGAAGAGCGAGCGCAGACCTTCCCACTCGTGCTCGACGAGGTTCGCCGACACGGGCAGCGCGAGCCCGGGGTCGTAGGAGTAGCCGACCGCGTCGAGGTCAGCGGCCGTCATGCCGGCTCGGTGCAGGCACCAGCGCGCCGCCGCCTCGGGGAGCTCCCAGGTCGAGAACGGCACCGGCACCTTCCCGTGCTTGCGCCGGCTGAAGCGTTCCTCTTCCGCGGCGGCGACGATCTTCCCGTCGACGACCAGCGCCGCGGCTGGATCATGGAACACCGCATTGACGCCCAGAACCGCCGCCATTCCGCTCCTTTCGTACACGTCACGTGGTCGAGTACGTGCCGTGGTCGAGCACGGAAGTGGTCGAGCACAGCAGGTGGTCGAGCGGCGCACTACCCGACGGGACCGTCGGACCAAACGGCGCGCCGGCGAGTCGCGTCGACAGTTGTTCTGCGTGACGAGACGTTGCAGTCCGCGCGCGTTTCCGGTCGCTTTTCGCTCGGTACGGCGCGAGGGTGGAAGCACGCCGAAGCGGCTCGGCCGCGTCGGGACGGATGGGAGTCGGATGGACCTGAAGCGGGTGATCGTCGTCGGCGCGTCCGCGGGCAGCATCGAACCGCTGCAGGCGTTGATGGCTTCGCTACCCGCCGACTTCCCGGCCGCGCTGCTGGTCGTCCTCCATCTCCGGGCCGACTCCCCCAGCGCCTTGCCCGCCATCCTCGACCGGGCCGGACCCTTGCCGGCCATACGGGCAACGGATCGTGCCCCGATCGAGCCCGGGTTCATCTACGTCTCGCCGCCCGACGTCCATCTCGTCGTCCGGCCCGGGGAGGTGGGCTTGGTGCGCGGTCCGACGGAGAACGGGCTCCGTCCGGCGATCGACCCGCTGTTCCGCACTGCGGCGCGTACCTACGGGGCGGGTGTGATCGGCGTCGTCCTGTCCGGCATGTTGGACGACGGCACGGCGGGCATGGCCGACATCAAGGCCCGCGGCGGAACCGCGGTGGTGCAGAGTCCCGGGGATGCGCTGTACCCGGCAATGCCCCGCAACGTCATGCGACGGGTCGACGTCGACTACGTCGCGCCGAGCAACGAGCTCGGATCGTTGCTCGCACGGATTGTGGACTCCGTGTCCTCGACGGTCGAGGTTGCGCCGCAAGGCCCGGAGGGAACGACGGGGGGCGACGATCGTGTCTCCGATCCGGTCGAGCAGGCCCTCGCCGTCGACCAACCGGCGGTCGGTGCGCGCGCGGGTTCCGTGTCGGGTCTCAGCTGTCCCGACTGCAACGGCGTGCTGTGGGAGACCCACGAAGGCAGCGTGACGAAGTTCCGTTGTCGGGTCGGACATGCGTGGACCGAAGCCGCCTTGCTGTCCCAGCAAGGAGATTCACTCGAGGTCGCGCTCTGGACTGCTCTGCGCGTGATCGGCGAAGGCGCCGAGCTCGCCGACCGGATCCGGAAGCGCGCCGTGGAGCGCGGCCATCATCACGCGGCAAAGCTCTTCGACGAACGGTTGGAGGAATTCGACAACGACGCCCGCATCCTGCGCGACGTACTGCGGCGCCCGGAGCTCGCCGCCTTGGAGGAACGCGTCGCCTCGTTCACGCAAGTGGGCGGCGACGAAGAGGTGCTGTCGCGCGCGGACGAGGGAGATTGAGCGCCCCGCTCGGCTCCGGCCCTTTGGAGGCGTGGCAGGCCCCGCAACGACGGAATGGGGATACGGTGCATGCATGTCAGGTGGGGACGGTATGACGGACCTGTTCGTCGCCGACGACGACCTCGAAGGGCTGCTGGAGTTCGTGAAGCGGAGCCGTGGCTTCGATTTCACGGGTTACAAGCGCACGACGCTCCAACGGCGGATCGCGAAGCGGATGCTGGAGGTCGGCTGCGAGAGCTACGCGGACTTCACCGACTACCTGGAGGTCCACCCGGACGAGTTCACGGAGTTCTTCAACACGCTGCTGATCAATGTCACGAGCTTCTTTCGTGATGCACCTGCGTGGGAGTTCCTGTCGGACGAGGTGATTCCCCGGATTCTCTCGGGCAAGGAACGGGGCGCCCCCATCCGGGTCTGGAGTGCGGGCTGCGCGACCGGTGAAGAGGCCTACAGCCTTGCGATCGCGCTGGCCGAGGTGCTCGGAATCGAACAGTTCCGCGACCGCGTGAAGATCTACGGCACCGATGTCGACGAAGAGGCCCTGACGCTCGCGCGCCAGGCGATGTACACGGTGAAGGACTGCGAGTCCGTACCGGCCAACTTGCTCGAGACCTACTTCGAGGCGGTCAACGGAGGGGGTCTGACGTTCCGGAAGGACCTTCGCCGCTCCGTCATCTTCGGGCGCCACGATCTCGTGCAGGACGCGCCCATCTCGAGGCTCGACCTTCTGGCGTGCCGCAACACGCTGATGTACTTCAACACCGAGACGCAGGCGATGGTGCTGCAGCGATTCCATTTCGCGCTGGGCGAAGGCGGCTTTCTCTTCCTTGGCAAGGCCGAGACTCTGCTGACCCAGTCGGCGTTGTTCCGGCCGGTCGAGGCGCGGCTTCGAATCTTCGAGCGGCTCGACGGCGAAGGCCGCGTGCGTCCGCTGGTGCCTTCAGCGCGTCTCGAGGCCTACGCCGCAGCGGAAGAAGGTCATGCCACCCGGGGCACCTTGCGCGACGCGGCGTTCGACGAGGTGCCGCTGCCGATACTCGTCGTCGACGTCAACGGCACGCTGGCGATGGTGAACGAGCTGGGTCGCGCGCTGTTCGGCATCACCGCGCGGGAGCTCGGCGCACCAGTGCAGGACCTGGAGATCTCGTACCGGCCGCTCGAGCTGCGAACGGTCATCGAGGAGGCCTACGCGCAGCGAAGTGAGGCTCGGCGCAGCCTGGTCCGCTGGCCGTCCTCGCACGAGGGCGACCGGTTCTTCGACGTTCGTGTCACTCCGTTGATGGACCGGAGCGGAAACGCCGTGGGCGCGGTAATCGTCTATGAGGATGTGACGCAGCATCAGCAGCTGCGCAACGACCTCGAGTACTCCAACCGTGAGCTGGAAACCGCGTACGAGGAGTTGCAGTCGACCAACGAGGAGCTCGAGACCACGAACGAGGAGTTGCAGTCGAGCGTCGAGGAGCTCGAGACCACGAACGAGGAGTTGCAGTCGACGAACGAAGAGCTCGAGACGATGAACGAGGAGTTGCAGTCGACCAACGACGAGCTGCAGTTCGTCAACGACGAGCTGCAACGACGTGGCGAGCAGCTCACCCAGCTCAACAGCTTCTTCCAGGGGGTCATGGCAAGCCTGGACTCAGCGGTCGTGGTGCTCGACCGCCAGCTCACGGTGCAGGTGTGGAACTCGCGCTCCGAGGACCTCTGGGGCCTCCGCAGCCACGAGGTGGTGGGGGAGAGCTTTCTCGGCCTCGACATCGGCCTACCGGTCGACCAGTTGTGGGGTCCGATCCGGGCCTGCCTCGAAGGAGGCAGCAACGAAGCCGCGCTCGAGATCCCGGCGCGGAACCGCCGGGGTCGTGAGGTGCTCTGCCGGGTCAGGTGCCGGCCGTTCTGGCTCGGCGAGTCGGCCCCCGACGGCGTGGTCGTGGCCATGGACGAGGCGCCCCTCGACGGCGAGCACCCGGCCGGGGCCGAGCAGCCGGAGACGGGCAACGCCTGAGAACTTGCTGCAGCTCCGCGTGGCGTCGACAACATTCTCACAATGAAACGGCACCACACACGGTAGAATCCGTGTGTGCGCGACGGCGTTGGCCATGCGGGCCGGGTCCTGGTCGTCGACCGCGACCCGAGTGTTCGGCGGGTCATCGGGCAACGACTCGAGCGTGAAGGCTTCGACGTCCGCCAGTGCGAGAGCCCCGGTGAGCTCGAACACCTTCTGCCCGAGGTGCGGCCCGACCTCGTGCTGCTCGAGCTTCCGCGTACCAACGCGCTCTTTCCACTCGAGCAGCTCCGCTCCAACAGCGAGGTCCCGGTCATCACATTGATGCGAACGGATCTCGACGCGGACCACGTCGATGCGCTCGAGGCGGGTGCCGACGACTACGTGACGAAGCCGTTCTCGCCGCGCGAGCTGATGGCAAAGGTGCGAGGTGCATTGCGGAGGGCGGGTCGTACTCCGAGTCGCGATCGGTTGGAGTTCGACGGGCTGGTGATCGACCGCCGGACCCGTCAGGTCGAGCGGGACGGCGAGATCGTCGCGATGCCGGCGCGCGAGTTCGACCTTCTGGCGTATCTCGCATCGTCACCCGGACGGGTGTTCACACGCGCCCAGTTGCTCGAGCAGGTGTGGGACTCGTCGGAGGCGTGGCTCGGCGCGGCGACGGTGACGGAGCATGTGCGGCGACTGCGGCAACGCATCGAGAAGGACGCCCGACACCCGCGTTGGATCGTCACCGTTTGGTCGGTGGGCTACCGCTTCGAGGCCGAGCGCCCGCGCTGAGAGCTCGCGTCAGGTCTCGGCGTGCGCTGCGGCCAATCGTTCGCGTTGCGGCTTCACGACGTACTTCGGATCCCGCGCCGACTGCCGGCCCGCCTCGAGCACGGCGAAGCGTTCGAGCAGCGAGCCGGCCATCACCAGCGCTCCCGAGCCGATGGCCGCGCTACGGCGACGGCCGCGCAGCAACCCCACAGCCGCGCCCGCGAGCATGGACGCGGTCGCGGCCTTCGAGAGCATCCCCGCGGGCCCGTGCCGGTAGGGCTCGCCCAATTCACCGAGGCGTCGCTCCATCAGTTTGCTCGCCGCGACCTCGCCGAGCGCGCCGGCCACGGCCATCCGGCGCGCGGGGGCGCTCTCGCGTACGGGCGACACGATCATCCCGAGACCGCCCGCTGCCGCTGTCGCGCTGGAAGCGAAGAGGAATGGAAGCTCGCCGCGCGCTCCATGCCACGCCGGTATCGACGTGTCGGCCGCGAGCACTCCCGTGTAGGTGGCGATCGCGGGCGCGAACGCGGCCGCGACACCTTCGGCCGCCAGGCCCAGGCGAGGGAACACGCCGAGCACGTCGGTTCCCGCGGCTACGGCGGCGGCGGGGCCGTACGCGGACAACGCCCACGAGCCCACGCTCATCGGCGACGTGAGCTTGGCGACGCGCAGCATGTTGACGAACCGCTCCGGGCGGCCGAGGTCCGCCACCAGTGCGGCGCTTCCCGCACCGAGGGCGACAACCGCAGCGACCTTCGCGCGTCGGGCGAGCGCGGGCCGCCCGGTGAGTCGTGCTCCGAGGCCGAGCAACGTCGATCCCGCCGACAGGCCACCGAGGAAGAAGTACTCCGCGATCCAGTGTTTCCACGTCGGCTGTTTGAGTACCGAGCGCTCGTAGTAGGTGCGCACCTCGACGTCGGGGACGAGCCCGCGCTCGCCTTGGGACTTGCCGGACGATCCGTCGTGAGGAGCCGTCATGACCCGCCGCTCGTCGGTGGCGCTCATCGGCGGGCTCCGATGAAGGCGACCGCCGTCGCCAGCGCCATCGTCGTCGCCGCCTTCGCAGCGGTCAACCACATCGAGCGCAGGTCGCGCGTCGGAACGACGGGGTCGGGCGGCAGGCGGTAGACCTCGGGGTCGTCGAGCAGGAGGAAGAACGCGCCCATTCCTCCCACGCCGTCGTCGGGGTCGGCTCCGTAGAGCCGTGCGTCGGTGAGGCCCTCCTCGTGCAGCTGTCGTACGCGGCGGTTGGCGCGGGCCTTCAGCTCGTCGAGGGGACCGAACTGGATCGACGCCGTCGGACACGTCTGCGCACATGCAGGCTCGAACCCACCCTTGAGGCGGTCGTAACACATCGTGCACTTCCACGCGCGTCCGTCGCCCTTGCGCTGGTCGATCACACCGAACGGGCAGGCCGGTATGCAGTAGCCGCACCCGTTGCAGATGTCGGCCTGCACGACCACCGTGCCGAACTCGGTGCGGAACAACGCGCCGGTGGGGCAGACGTCGAGACAGGCGGCGGAGCTGCAGTGTTTGCACACGTCCGACGACATGAGCCAGCGGAAGCCCTGCTCGCGCTCGAGCATCGTGAGCGGTAGGTGCTCGAGCAGCGGCGCGTCGAGCCCTTCTTCCTCGGTGCCGAGCCGCTTCGGCTGCTCGATGAATGCAACGTGTCGCCATGTGTCTGCGCCGAGCTCACCGGTGTGGTCGAACGACTGTCCGAGCCAGTTGAGCCCGTCGTCGGGCACGTTGTTCCATTCCTTGCACGCCACCTCGCAGGCCTTGCAGCCGATGCAGATGCTCGTGTCGGTGAAGAACCCGACCCGCTCCGGATGATCAGCCCAGCCGGAGATGGAAGCGGGGTCACGCACATCGGTAGGACTCTTGGGCGGAAGGGTCATGCTCATGGCGCGCGTTCCTCCGATGTCGCGCGTCGAGCGTCGGTTCCCTGCAGTCCCGCGCGTCTGCGGTACTGCTCGACGAGGCCGAGCAGCGCGGGGCCGTGGGGGCGACGCCCCGGACGGATGTCGCATGTGGACGCCTTCGACTCCTGGATGTGCACGTTCGGATCGAGCGCGAGAGGGATCAGGTCGTTGGCGCTGTCGCCCGTGGAGAGACCCTTCGTGCCCCAGTGATACGGCAGTCCGATCTGATGCACGGTGCGACCCTGCACCATGATCGGCGTCACGCGGTCCGTCACCATGACGCGCGCTTCGATGGCGGTGCGTGACGTGACGATCGTCGCCCAGCCGTTGTGCTCGAGTCCGCGCTCCGCCGCGAGCTCGGGGCTCACTTCGCAGAACATCTCCGGTTGCAGCTCCGAGAGATACGGGAGCGTGCGGCTCATGCCGCCCGCCGTGTGGTGTTCTGTGATGCGGTACGTCGTGTAGACGTAGGGGAACACCTCGCTGCCGACCTGGCCGTCGCTCGGGTTGTAAGGGTTCAAGCGGTGGCGGAACGTCTGGCGCACGGGATTGTGCTGCTGGCTGTAGAGCGGGTTGCGGAACGGTGTCTCCTGCGGCTCGTAGTGCGCCGGCATCGGACCGTCGCGCAGCCCGCTCGGCGCGTACAGCCACGCCACACCGTCGGCCTGCATGATGAACGGCTCGTCGCCCGCGATCGCATCTTCACGTTCGGCGCCTTCGGGCGGCTTGTAGTCGGGACGCTTCGTCGGGACGAAGTCGGGAATGTCGTATCCCGTCCATCGCTCGTGCTGCTCGTCCCACCAGACGTACCGGCGGCGCTCCGACCACGGTGTGCCGTCGGGCTTCGCCGACGCGCGGTTGTAGAGCAGTCGTCGATTCGCCGGCCACGCCCATGCCCATTCGGGCGCGACCCAGTTCTGGTCCTGATGGGGCTTCCGTCGCGCAGTCTGGTTCACCTCGTCGGCGAACGAGCCGGAGTAGATCCAACACCCGCACGCAGTGGAACCGTCCGCTTTCAGGTCGGTGTACCCCGACACCGCCTTGTTGTCGGCGTCGTATCCACTCACCTCGCGCAACACCATGTGCGCGTCCGGCTCCCGGATCTCGCCCTTCGTCGGGTAGCTCCAATTCAGCTCGAGGATCGGACGGTCCCGTTCGTCGGTGGAGCCGGCGAGCTTCTCTCGGATGATGCGTCCGAGGTGGAAGGCGAACCACAGGTCGGAACGCGCGTCGCCCGGTGGCTCGACGGCCGTGTGGTGCCACTGCAACAGACGCTGCGTGTTGGTGAAGCTGCCGTCCTTCTCGGTGTGTGTGGCGGCCGGCATGAGGAAGACCTCGGTGGCGATCTCCTCCGTGCGTAGCTCGCCGGTGTCGATCTCGGGGGAGGCGTACCAGAACGCAGCGCTCTCGATCTCGACGAAGTCGCGCACGACGAGCCAGTCGAGGTTCGCGAGGCCGACGCGCTGCAACTTGGAGTTGCTCGAACCCACCGCCGGGTTCTCGCCGATGAGGAAGTACCCCTTCACCTTGTGCTCGAACATGTCGAGCACGCTCTTGAAGTTGGAGTGGTCGCCGTTGATGCGCGGCAGGTAGTCGTAGCAGAAGTCGTTGTCCGCAGTCGCGGCGTCGCCCCAGTACGCCTTCAGCAGGCTGACCGCGTACTTGTCCATGTTTCCCCAGTAGCCGGTGGGCGACGAGTTGTTCTCGATGTAGGTCTGCAGGTCCTCGTCACCCGGGTGCGGCATGGGCAAATAGCCCGGGAGCAGCTCGTACAGCGTCGGGATGTCGGTGGAGCCTTGAATCGACGCGTGCCCGCGCAACGCGAGGATCCCGCCACCCGGACGCCCGATGTTGCCGAGCAGCTGCTGGATGATCGCGGCCGTACGGATGTACTGCACACCCACGGTGTGTTGGGTCCAACCGACCGCATAGCAGAACGCCGCCGTCTTCTCGGGTCCGGAGTTGTCACACAACAGCTCCGCGACCCGCAGGAACATCTCACGCGGTACGCCGCAGGTCTCTTCGACGATCTCGGGCGTGTACCGGGCGAAGTGCTTCTTCAACAGTTGGAAGATGCAGCGGGGGTCCTGCAGTGAGGGATCGCGGTGCCGGGGACGCCCACCGGGAAGCGCTCCATGACTCCCGTGCCGCTCGCCGAGCGCGGCGTCGGTCTCGAGGTGCCGCTGGCGCAGCCCCGCTGCCGCGCCGGTGTCGCCGGCGTCCTTGTACTGCCAGCTCGCGGTCTCGTAGGACCGCGCCTCCGGATCGAAGCCCGAGAACAGGCCGTCGAGGTCTTCGGTGTCCTGGAAGTCGTCGCTGACGATCGTCGCCGCGTTCGTGTAGCGCTCCACGTATTCGCGGAGCTCGCGGCCGTTCTCGAGGATGTAGTTGACGATCCCGCCGAGGAACGCGATGTCGCTACCCGCGCGGATGGGAACGAAGAGATCCGAGACCGCGCTCGTCCGTGAGAACCGCGGGTCGACGTGGATGATCGTCGCGCCGCGCAGCTTCGCTTCCATGACCCACTGGAACCCGACGGGGTGGCACTCGGCCATGTTCGAGCCCATGATGACGATGCAGTCGGAGTGCTGCAGGTCCTGTTGGAAGGTCGTAGCGCCGCCACGTCCGAACGATGTCCCCAAACTGGGGACGGTCGACGAGTGTCATATGCGGGCCTGGTTCTCGATCTGGATCGCGCCGAGCGCGGTGTAGAGCTTCTTGAGGAGGTAGTTCTCCTCGTTGTCGAGCGTCGCCCCACCGAGATGGGCGATGCTCATCGTGCGCCGCAACGGCTTGCCGTCCTCGTCGACGTGCTCCCAGCCCTCCCGGCGGGTCTTGATCACGCGGTCGGCGATCATGTCCATCGCCTTGTCGAGCGGGAGCTCCTCCCACTCGGTGCCGTAGGGCCGCCGGTACTTGATCTTGGTCTCGCGTGATGGCGACTGCACCAGCTGGCGCGTCGCCGCGCCCTTCGGGCAGAGCCGCCCGCGCGAGATCGGGCTGTCGGGATCCCCTTCGATCTGGACGATTCGCTCGTCCTGCACGTAGACGCGCTGCCCGCACCCCACCGCGCAGTATGGGCAGATCGACCGCACCACCCGGTCGGCCGCCCGGGTGCGTGGGGTGAGGGTGGCGGAATACCGCGACTGCGCGGCGGAACCGAGGCCGTGCAGGTCACCGGAGAGCAATTGACGGACGACGGGCCACGACGCGAACCGATCGCCGATTCCCATGCTCTCCTCCGTACTCAGGACCCCTCGTGCCCGCGCACTTGGCTTCCCCCACAACGCGGTGGGCGAAACGATGTTCACCCGCCGGTCATCGACAGTGCCACCCCGCGCATCGCCGGGCCCTGGTTTCCGTGATCGAGTCCATGGGCAGCCACGAATCATGCAGATCGGATATGCGCTGTCCAGCGAGGAGCTGCATCCCGGCGACATGGTCCGGTACGCGTGCCGGGCCGAGGAGGCGGGGTTCCACCGGATCGCGATCAGCGACCACTACCACCCGTGGACCGACCGTCAGGGCCAGAGCCCCTTCGTGTGGTCCGTCCTGGGCGGTATCGCCGCGGTGACCGAGCGTGTGCAGGTCGGCACCGCCGTGACATGCCCGACGGTCCGCATTCACCCTGCGATCATCGCCCAGGCCGCGGCGACCGCCGCGGACATGCTGCCCGGACGGTTCTTCCTCGGCGTCGGCAGCGGCGAGTTCCTCAACGAGCACGTCCTCGGCGACCGCTGGCCCGAGACCAGCGTGCGGCTGCGAATGCTCGAAGAGGCGATCGACATCATCAGGCTGCTGTGGCGGGGCGGCATGCATTCGTACGACGGTGAGCATTACGTGGTCGAGAAGGCGCGCATCTACACGCTCCCGCAGCAACTACCTCCCATCTACGTGTCCGCCTTCGGCCCCAAGGCGATGAAGGTGGCGGCCCGGGCCGGCGACGGCTACATCGGGACGAGCCCCGACAAGGATCTCGTCGCTCGATACGGGCGGGAGGGCGGCACGGGCCCGAAGCTCGGCGGCGTCAAGGTGTGTTGGGGCGAAGACGAGCAGCGCGCGGCGAAGCTCGCGCACGAGATCTGGCCGACGATGGGCGTACCGGGGGAGCTGAGCCAGGAACTGCGCACGCCTCGCCATTTCGAACAGGCCGCGAGCAAGGTCACGGTGGACGACGTCGCGGGCTCCATCGCGTGTGGGCCTGATCCCGAGCGCCACCTGCGTGCGATCCGCGAGTACGCGGAGGCGGGCTACGACGAGGTGTACGTGCACCAGATCGGGCCGGATCAGGAAGGCTTCTTCCGCTTCTACGAGCGCGAGGTGCTCCCCAAGCTCTGACCCCACCGTTCTCGATCCCGCAGTTGGGACACTTCCTCGCTGTATGAGCGACTTTCTGTCCCAACTGACGGTGGAGGGTTGCCGCAACGGACGGTGGATGGCGGGTCCCGGCTGTTTCCGGTCGTCACACGCGGGGGAGTCGTTCACCATGACGAGCTTCGGTTACAGCCTCATGTCGGAAGAGCACGACCCGCGGACCCTCGTGCGCAATGCCGTGGCGGCGGAAGAGGCGGGCTTCGACTTCGTGACGTTGTCGGACCACTTCCATCCGTGGCTGTTCAGCCAGGGTCAGAGCGCGTTCGCGTGGAGCGTCCTCGGCGCGATCGCGGAACGTACGGAGCGCATCAGCATCGTGACCGCGGTGACCTGTCCGACGATCCGTTACCACCCGGCGATCGTCGCCCAGGCCGCCGCGACGATCGCGGTGATGAGCGAGGGCCGTTTCGGTCTCGGTGTGGGAGCGGGGGAACAGCTCAACGAGCACGTCGTCGGCGCGCCCTGGCCCCCGCCCGACATCCGGCACGAGATGCTGTCGGAGGCGATCGACGTGATGCACCTGCTGTGGCGCGGCGGGAGGCAGAGTCATCACGGCGACTACTACGACGTGAACGACGCGCAACTCTTCACCCGACCCGACACGCCGCCCGAGGTCTATGTCGCGGGTGGTGGTCGGAGGGCGCTTCGTCTCGCGGCGGAGCAGGGCGACGGCATGTTCGCCACGGAACCGGAGCGCAGCCTCGTCGACGCGTACCGCTCGAACGGTGGCGACGGGAAGGTGTTCGGACAGCTGGCCGTGTGTTTCGACGCCGACGAGGACAAGGCGACGCAGACCGCGCACGAGCGCTGGCGCTTCGCCATGGGATGGCCGGTGCAGGCGGAGCTTCCGAACCCGTCCAACTTCGAGGCGGCCTCGAAGACGGTTCGTCCCGAAGACGTCATGGAGCAGGTTGCGGTCGGACCGGACCCGGAGCGCCACGCGGCGTCGTTCCGCAAATGGATCGACGCAGGGTTCGACCACGTGTGCGTGGTGCAGATCGGACCCGAGCAGGAGCCGTTCTTTCGCTTCTGGCGGGAACAGCTCCGGCCGCGCTTGTCGTAGTCGTCACAGGCGCTCGATCGCGGCGGCGCGTCCCGTGTTTGCTGACGCAAGCGTCGGGGGATCTACGTGCCACGAAAAGAAAGGGGCTGCCATGGTGGCGCTACTGCTGTTGTTGCTCCTCATCGCGATCCTGTTCGGCGTCGGCTTCACGGCGCACCTGTTGTGGGTGGCGGCTGCGGTGCTGCTCATCGTGTGGCTCGTCGGTTTTGTCGCACGGAGTGCAGACCGCCGCTGGTATCGCTGGTAGCTGAACGCCAACTGCATCGCACGGGAATCCGGCCCCGCATCGCGCGGGGCCGGATCGCGTCGGGCATGCAGCGAGCCTCGTCGGGGTAGTGCCCTCGCGGTGCGGCACGACACGGTAGGGCGACGGTGATCCCGCGACTGAAGGCTCCGGAGGGCGCCGTGCCTTCGGCGCGGGAGCAGGAGCCGATCGACGAAGCGCTGCGCGAGACCTTCGGCCGGACGATCGAAGAGGGCCGCCGGCGGCTCGGACGCACCTGGCCCGCGCTGCTCGCAACGGGAGCCGTCGGCGGGCTCGACGTCGGCGCGGGTGTGTTCGGATTGTTGGTCGTCGAGCAGCGCACCGGCAGCGAGCTCCTCGGCGCGCTCGCGTTCACCATCGGGTTCATCGCGCTCACACTCGCCCGTAGCGAGCTGTTCACCGAGGACTTCCTCGTACCGGTCGCGACGGTTGTCGCCCGCCAGGCCCGGATGCGCGATCTCATCCGCCTGTGGGCCGGTACCGCGGCGACGAATCTGCTCGGCGGATGGGTGATCACCGGCCTGACGCTCGCCGCGTTGCCCGTCTTGCGGTCGACGGCGATCAAGGCCGGCGTGCACTACACGTCGATGGGAATCGGTTGGCGTTCGTTCGCGTCCGGAGTGTTGGGCGGTGGCGCGATCACGCTCATGACCTGGATGCAGAACAGCAACGATTCGACGCTGAGCAAGATCGTTGCCGCGGTGTCGGTCGCGTTCCTTCTCGCGGCGGGCGGACTCAATCACGCGATCGTCGCGTCGCTGCTGATGTTCTCGGCGATTCACGCACACGGGCCCTTCGGCTATCTCGACTGGGCCCGCGCCGCATCGTGGGCCGCGCTCGCCAACATGGTCGGCGGCCTCTGTCTCGTCACGGTGCTACGCCTCGTGCAGATCGGTCGGGAAGCAGTGGAGGAAGAGCGCATGCGTCCCCCGGGTGAGCCGCGCCCGACACGGGCCGGTGACGGCGCGGATTCCGCCGGTCGGCAGGCTCAGGAGCTGGGTCACGACCCCTCACTGCACCGAAAGTGAAGAATGGTGAGCCATGGACTTCGTCAAACGGTGGTTGGGGCGGCTCGACGAGTTCCAGCAGCGCCACACGTGGCTCGCGTTTCCGCTCGCGGTCAACAAGAAGTTCGGTGACGACGAAGGCGGAAACCTCGCAGCACTCATCGCTTACTACGGCTTCTTCTCGCTCTTTCCGCTCCTGGCCGTCTTCGTCACGATCCTCGGCTTCGTGCTGCAGGGCGACAAGCAACTCCAGCAGGACATCCTGAAGTCGACGTTCGGTCAGTTCCCGATCATCGGTTCCGACCTGAAGAACAACGTGAAGGGCGTCAGGGGCAGTGGGATCGCACTCGCACTCGGTATCGCGGGCACGCTCTACGGCGGTCTCGGTGTCGCGAACGCGGCGCAGAACGCGTTCAACCGGGTCTGGGAGGTGCCGCGGACGGAGCGGCCGGGTTTCGTCCCGCGCGTCACCCGAAGTCTCTTGCTGCTCGTCGTCGTGGGCGGAGGCATTCTCGCCACGACGGCCGTCAACGGCTGGGCCACCGGCGGCACCGGCTACGGCGTGTTCCGGATCGTGGCCCTCATCTTGGGTGTCGGGCTCAACGTCGGGCTGTTCCTGGTCGCGTTCCGTCTTCTCACGGTGCACAAGGCCGAGGTGGCCGACCTCGTGCCCGGGGCCGTGTTCGCCGCGATCGCGTTCCAGATCCTGCAGATGGTCGGCGGCTATTACATCCAGCACGTGTTGAAGAACGCGAGCAACACCTACGGGTTCTTCGGCATCGTCATCGGGTTGTTGACGTGGGTCTTCCTGCAGGCGCGCGTGCTGCTGTACGCAGCGGAGATCAACGTCGTACGCAAGCGCCGGCTCTATCCGCGCGCGCTGTTCGGAACGGCCGAGACCGACGCCGACCGCCGGGCACTCTCGCAGTACGCGCAGACGGAGGAACGGCACGAGTCGGAGGACATCACCGTCAGCTTCGATGCTGACGGCGGCGCTTACGCGACGGGGGACCGTTCGGGAACCGGTTCGTAGATCGCAGCCGGTGCCGACCTTCCCCGCAACGCCACGGTCCCGAGTGTGACCCAGCTCGTGGACTCCGGTCCGCCGCGTTCCACCGCGCTTCCCGAAGCAATGACCCGTCCCGGCCGTCCTTTGGAGAGGTCGGTGAGCCGGGCCGCTTCGTTCACTGGTCCACCGATCACGGTGTACTCGTAGCGCGACTCGGTCCCCACGTTGCCCGCGACAAGGGTGCCCGAGGAGATCCCGATGCCGGCATCGATGCCGGGGTAGGCCTCGGCGAGCTCGCGCAGACGCCGGCGCAGTGATCGCGCCGCGCGCAGTGCCCGGGCCGCGTGGTCGGGTTGCGCGGCCGGTGCGCCGAACACGCACAGCGCACCGTCACCCTCGAACTTGTTGACCCACCCGCCTTCGGTCGCGACCGCAGTGGCGATCGCGCCGAAGAAGACGTTGAGCGTCTCGACGACCTGTTCCGGCG
>CAZJSY010000047.1:0-22492 GCA_964548555.1 uncultured Burkholderiales bacterium | reverse complement strand
GCGCCGCGAAGCGCATCGCCTGCCACAGCGGGAAGTTCCACGGCATGACGGCCAGCACGGGGCCGACCGGTTGGTACCGCACGAAGGCCCGCGCCGCGCCGACCGCCTGCGCGTCGCCGGACTCGTCGGCGAGGAATTCCTCGGCGTGCTGCGCGTAGTAGCGGCACGCCGACGCGCACTTCGTCACCTCCGCTCGTGCCGCGCCGATCGTCTTGCCCATCTCCGCGGTCATCACGCGCGCGACATCGTCGCGCTCGCGGTCGAGGATGTCGGCGGCTGCGTTCATCCACCCCGCTCGCTCGGCGAAGGTGGTCAGCCGGTACGAAGCGAAGGCCCATGCCGCACGGGTCAGCTTCTGATCGATCTCCTGCTTCGAAAGCGCGTCGAACGTCTTGATGGTCTGCCCCGTTGCAGGGTTGATCGATGCGATGGCCATGCTCGCCTCCTCGGGGGAAGGGACCTCATGGTTCCTTGCCCAGTCCGCGCTGTCGAGACACGGCCGTCGTCACTTCACGGGGACTCGCCGCGCGGTCGATGCCGCCTTGGGGACGCGTACCGTCAGCACGCCATCGCGCAGCTCCGCCGTCGCACGCCCGGCGTCGACGTCGCCGGGCAGTGTCGCCTCGTAGAGGAACCGGCCGATGCCCCTCGTCCGGCGGCGCAGCACGCCCGCCCGCTCCCGTTCGCGCCGCTCCCCCGCGACACGCACTCGCCGGCCGATCAACTCGACCTCGATCTCGTCACGTTCGACGCCCGGCAGCTCCAGCTGGAGCTCGTAGGCGCCGTCATCCTCCTCGAGATCTCCGAGGGGCGTGAACGCTCCGCCGGCGTCGGCGGGGAACTCGCGGTCCCATGCGTCGAGGTACCGACGCAGCGCCTCGTTGAGCTGCGCCATCTCCGCGAACGGATCCCACCGGATCAGGCCGTCGCCGTCACGACGGGTCGGTACGGTGCTCATGCCATCTCGCCTCCTCGCACAGTCCTCTTGCATCTCCTGCCCCGCGCCGCGGCACCTCCAACGTCCGGTCTGTCGCCGCGGCGAGGGGTCGAAATAGAATCCGCTTTCCACCACGACGGGACATGCCGTCCTGACGACGTTCGAACGGAGCTGCCCGTGCCCGACTCCCGTCAACCTCGTGCGCCGCGCCCCGGCGGCGGCCTGGAAGGCTTCGCGGCCATCGTGACCGGTGGCGGAACCGGGATCGGAGCCGCGTGCGCGCAGCGTCTCGCGGCCGACGGTGCCGCGGTTCTGGTCTGCGGCCGAACGGAGGCGACCCTCCAGGCCGCGTGCGAGCGCATCTCGAAGGTCGCGGGGCACGGCGGCAGTGTGCGGTTCGCCGTCGCCGACGTGACCGTGGAAGACGATGTGCAACGACTCGTCGCGGCCGCGCTCGAGGCGACGGGTTCGCTCGACGGTGTCGTGGCGAACGCCGGCGGCGGGGGTGGCATGGGTCCGTACCACCTGCAGGACACCGCGGAGTTCCTACGCGTCCTGCACCTCAACGTCCTCGGCACGATGCTGCTCGTCAAGCACACGGTGCCGGCGATGGTGACGAACGGCGGCGGGTCGTTCGTGGGGATGTCGTCGATCGCGGGCAGCCTCACACATCCCTACTTCGGGGCGTACACCGCGGGCAAGGCCGGTATCGAGCAGATCGTTCGTAACGCAGCCGACGAATACGGACCCGTCAACGTACGGTTCAACGCCATCAGACCAGGCTTCATCTCCACGGAGATCATGGAAGGCATTCCGCGCGACTCGCCGGTCTACGAGAGCTACATCGAGAACACGCCGCTCGGCGGCGTCGGTGACCCCGACGATGTCGCGCATCTCGCCCGGTTCCTCATGGGACCCGAGGCGCGCTGGATCACCGGTCAGATCATCAATGTCGACGGCGGCCACTCGTTGAGGCGCGGTCCCGATTTCGGATGCTTTCTGGAGCCGGCCCTCGGTCGCGATGTGATGCTCGCCAAGAAGCCGCCGACCGCTTGACGGTCAGCGCAACAAGAGCTCCGCGGCGCGGTCGACGGCTTCGTACACCTCACGGATCGGCTTCCCGCCGCGACTCCAGTCGCGGAGGTTGGCATCCAGCACCGCGCTCATGACGCTGATGACGTCTTCGCGCGTCGGCGAGGGAACGCCGGGGAGAAAGCTCGCGAACGCCTCCACCTGACGCGCGGCGAAGCGTTCGTAGACCTCCATCACGAACGGGTCGCGGCTCGCCTGGAGCACAAGCAGATTCCCGTACACAGGGGGGTGCAGCTCGAACGCGCGGACTGCACGCCGGTACGCGAGCTTCAGGCGGCCCGCGGTCGTCCTGCCGTGCGCACCGGTGACCTCGCTGCGGAAGCGCTCGGCCCACGACGCGAGCGCTTCCGCGAACAGATGGTCCTTCGACGTGAAGTAGCGATACATCGTGCCGAGCGCGACACCGGCCGACATCGCCACGTCCTTCATCTGGATGCTGTCCAGGTCGTACCGGATCAGGTCGTCGACTGCCGCGGCCACGATCCGGTCGCGGCGCGCCCGTTGGGTCGCGGTGAGAGAATCCGGCGCGGGCGGTGCTGCCCGTGCGGTGTCGCCCGCGACCGCCGGCTCGTTCACGACGCGCCGACGGAAACCCGCGGCCGGACGAGCGCGGCCGCGTTGTCGCGCATGATCATGCGGCACTCGTCGTCGGGGATTCCGAAGCGCCGCAGGTCGTCGACGTAGTCGGTGGGATCGACAAGACCCTCGGCGTGGGGCCAGTCGCTCCCCATGAGCATCTGGCTGGGCCCGATCAGCTCACGCAGTGCGCCCAGGTCGTCTTCGTAGTACGGCGACACCCACACGTGACGCCGGAACGTCTCGCGCGGGTCTTCGGGGTACATCTTCGGCGCCTGGCCGAACGACTTCTTCAACTTCTTCCAGAGGTTGAACACCCAGTCGGACCCGAGCTCGATCGAGGCGACGCGCACGTTCGGGAACCGGTGGAAGAAACGTCCCGCGAGCAGCGCGGCGACCGTGTCGTGGATCGGGTCGTGTGAAAGCAACGACCGGAGTGCGCTGGAACGGAATGCCTCCATCTCGGACGACTGACCCCAGTCGGCGACGTACCGGCTGTACCTGCTGTCGCCACCGTGCAGCGCGACCGTGATGCCGGCCTCGTCGACGCGGTGCCAGAACGGATCGAGCGAGGGATCGGCCTGCGAGCCGCCGCCGGCCGGCGTCACCACGGGGCCCACACCCGTGATGATGATGCGCGCGTCGCGCGCGAGCGCCCAGTCGAGCTCGTATACGGCGTTGTCGACGTCGACCAACGGGATGTAGGGCGCGGCGAAGATCCGATCGCGGTAGGCGAAGCCCCAGTCGTCGTCGAGCCAGCGGTTGAACGCGCGGAACGCGGCCATCATCGCGGGCTGGTCGTCGGCGAGCGCCTGCTCCATTCCCACCCCGAGCGTGGGGAAGAAGAATGCGGCCTCGACGCCCTGGTCGTCCATGACGCGAAGCCGCGCGTCGCGATCCCGGTACTCCGGGCGGATCGGCTCGAGCTCGCCGAAGAGCTCCGCGACGGTCGCACCCGTCGGATTGCGGCCACGGAAATACTGGTCGAGTGAGCCGGGCCTCGCGACCGGGTCGAACGTGGGATTGGGGATGAACCTGTTGATCCGCCCACCGACCAGGAGCCGTTCCTTGCCGTCGATGGTCGCCCACTGCATCGCACGCTTGACGAACTCCGGCTCGATGTGTCGCGTGAACGCGTCGGTCGCTTCGTAGTAGTGCTGATCGGCGTCGTAGGCCAGGAAATCGAGCTGCTTCATGTCTCCGCCCTAACTGTCGATACCCAGCACGCGCAATGCGTTCTGGCGCAGGAACTTCGGCCACACGTCGTCATTGAGGGGAACACTCGGCATCTCGGACATGATGCGCTCGAGCGACAAGCCCATCGGGAAGTAGCCGGCGTAGATGATCTTGTCGGCGCCGCGGGTGTTCGCGTAGTCGATGACGGCCTTCGGGTAGTACCGGGGCGCGAACGCGCTCGTGGAGTAGTGCAGCCCCGGCCACTTCAGCATGAGCTTCACGGCGAGCTCCGTCCACGGTTCACATCCGTGGCGCGTCACGAAGGTCAGCTCGGGAAAGTCGTACATCACCTCGTCGATCAGCTCGACGTGCTGCGGAGCGAACTTCAGCCGCGGCCCGGGCACGCCTGCGCAGCAGAAGATCGGGATGCCGAGCTCCACGCACTTCGCGTAGATCGGATACATCTTCTTGTCGTTGATCGCGACCTGCGGGAAGGTGCCCGAGGGGAAGCACCCGACCGAGCGGATACCCCAGGTCTCGTAGGCCCTGACGATCTTGCGGATGCCTTCCATCCCCTCGTTCGGATCGGCGTTGCCCGAAGGGATGAAGCGGTCCGGGTGGCGCTTCAACGCGAGCTCGCCGATGTCGCCGGGCTCGCCCACGCCGATCATTCCACGCTCGATGCCGAAGCGGTCCATCTCGCGCAACGTCGTCGAGATCGGGTCGTCGGTGTCGACGAGACCCTTCTCGGGGACGTCCTTGAACATGTACTCCGCGGGGAACGCGAACTGCTCCCTCGACTCACGGTCCTTCGTCTGGCGGGTGATGAAGGCGTAGACCTCCTTCATGTCGCGGTGCGGGAACCCGATCATCGTGTCGACGATCCCGATCCCGGCTGGCATCCCCATGGCGGTGGCCTCCTCCGGCAGGCGTGGAGTCGCCAGTCAACCAGAATCCGATTTCAGTTTTCAAGCTGGCCTCGACCCGCGGTATCCGCCGGGTCCGGACGGCTGCTCCGTAGGCTGGCCGCATGAGAACCGCTGCCGACGCCGGCATCCTCGCCGGCTGCTGCGCATTGTTGTGGCTGATCGCGGCGCCGCTCGCGGTCCGTCTCCGGTGGTTCGCCCGTGTCCCGCTCTACGCCGTCGCGGCGGCGGGGAGCACGGCCGCCGCCGCGGCCCTCGGGCACTGGCGGGAACACGTGCAACTCACCGCGGCGGGCGTCGGTGGGACGTTCGCCGGGATGTGCGCGTTCTGGCTCCTCGTCGCGCTCCAGGGGCGGCGCCACGGCGCAGGACGAACGGTCGAGGCGTCGGCGATGGAGCCGATCGAGGAGACACCGGGTGGTCCCGACGGACCGGCGGGCGCCGGCACGCCGACCCCGAACACGCCGCCCGACGGTGCGGCCGTCGACAGCGCCGGGGCCGATGCCACGCTCACCCGGCGGCAGCGCCGGCTGGCGCAGCGCCGGCGCATGCCCGTGCCGCGCCGGCGCAAGAAGCGCAACCACCACGTCCACCGGGTGAACGCCTGACGCGGTCGACCGGATTGCGTGTGCAGGACGGCGAAGGAGAGATCCAGCGGCCGGACCCGCCCGGAAGGCCACGTCGGGGCAGGGACGACGGGATTTCTCGGACGGCCCCGGCCGCTGTGCGGATGAGATCTTCGGCGCGTCTCCGCCGGGGCGACATGACCCGTCTGGACCATTTTCCTTACTTGCAGTTGGTCTGCGCACACGCTGCGCGCGCGTTTTGCACAGACTTCGGGATATTATCACGGTGAGTGGTTCCGTCGCTACATTTCCTCTTGCAATCTTGTGGACAGTCGCGGACGATGGTGTGGCACCGGCCAGCAGCCGGGAGGGCGAGCCGGCCCGCCCGTGTGGAGCGGTGTGACCGATGGAAGTTGTGCCGTGATGTCGACCGAGGAGGCTCTGCCGGACTCGTAGCGCCGGGGCGGGAAAACGGCGAGCCATGACCGTTGGCCCATCTGCCGGCGCAGCCGCTCTTCCACATCTCATGCCGGGTCGGCCCCGAGGGAGCCGGCCGCCTCATCCCGGCGTCCGTTCGCAGCCCTCACCCCAGCGGACGTTCCGGCGAGGCGATTTCCCCCCGCCGTCGCGGCATGTGTCCCGCCCGATCCCCCGGACGGTCGGACCCGGCGTGTCCCTGCCCCGCGCCGCGGTTCGACCTCCGGGTCGGGCGGCTTCTCTCGCTCGTCTCTCAGCGGCCCGCGCGCAACCGTCCCCTGAGCGCGCCGAACGCGAGCGACATGCTCACCACGCCCACGCCGGCGATGCAGCCCGCCGCTTTCAGGAGTGATCCCGACTGCCAGCCGGTCAGGATCAGCGACCGCATTCCTTCGAGCAGATATGTGACCGGGTTGTACGCCGCGATCGATGCGAGCCATCCCGTCAGTGCCTGCTTCGGAAGGAACGACGTCGTCAGGAACGCAAACGGGAAGAACAGGATGAAGCTCGAGTTCACTGCAGCCGGATTCCCGGTCTTCAGCGCGATGGCGTAGGGAAAGCCGGTGAACGCGAGTCCCCACGAACCGGCCAGCAACAGGAACAGCAACACGCCGAGCGCTCCACTCTGGAAGCGGACACCCACGGCAAAGCCGAGCGCCAGCACCGGGATCGACAGCGCGATCACCAGCGCGAAGTCGGCGACCATGAGGCCGAGCAGGAGCGAGAGCCGGCGGATGGGCGTCATCAGCAGGCGGTCGAAGTAGCCGTCCTGGATGTCGGTCACCAGCGCGCCCGCCCGCGAGATCCCCGTGACCGCGAAGATGATCGCGACGGGCAGCTGGAACGCCTTGAAGTCGGTGACAGGGCCGCGCTCGGCGAGCTTCTGCAGCGCGCCGATGTTGACGACGAAGAAGAACACGGGCACCACGAGCGCGGGCACGACCGCCTCGGGCTCGCGAGGGATGGCCCGGATCGCCCTTCCTGCGATCGATCGCGTGTCGGCGAGGAACCCGGCGGCGCGTGCCCGGATCTCGGACGGTTGCACGTCGACGACGTCGGTGCTGCGCGCGGTCATGATGTTTCGGCCTCGAGAATGTGCCCGCCGGTGAGCTGGAGGAACACGTCGTCGAGCGTCGGCACTCGCAGCGTCAGGTTGCGTACGGGGACGCCGCATCCGTGCAGCGCGAGCGCGATCGGACTCAACTGCCCGGGTCCGTCGGTGACCTTGATCGTCAACTCGGTGCCTCGGACGTCCACGTCGTCGACGCCGGGAAGACGGCGGACCGCGGCGATCGCCGGTGCGGGATCACCGTCGACCTCGGCGACCACGACGTCGGAGCCGAGCGAGCGCTTCAGCTCCTCGGGGGTGCCCTCGGCGATGATCCGGCCGTGGTCGATGATGCCCACCCGACCGGCGAGCGCGTCGGCTTCCTCGAGGTACTGCGTCGTAAGGAAGATCGTCATGCCGAGGTGGGCGTTCAGGCGACGGACCTCCTCCCACACACGGTTCCGGCTGACCGGGTCGAGGCCGGTGGTGGGTTCGTCGAGGAACAACACGTCCGGGTTGTGGATCAGCGCGGCAGCGAGATCGAGCCGGCGCTTCATGCCGCCCGAGTATGTGCCCACCCGCCGATCGAGCGCGTCGCCGATGTCCACGAGGCTCCGGAGCTCCTCGAGCCGGCGATGCGTCTCGACCCTGGTGAGTCCGTAGAGACGGGCCTGTAGCCGCAGCAGCTCGGTGCCCGTCTGACGGGGATCGAGCGAAGCGTCCTGCAATGCGACACCGATGCGCAGACGCACCTCCTCCGGCTGCGCCGCGACGTCGAAGCCGGCGACGAGGGCTCGTCCGGCCGTGGGTCGCAGAAGCGTGCACAGCATCCGCACCAGCGTCGACTTGCCGGCTCCGTTGGGGCCGAGGAAGCCGTAGATCTCACCGGGGGAAACGTGCAGGTCGACGCCGGCAACCGCCGATGTATCGCCGAAGCGCCGTTCGAGACGTTCGGCGAGCACGGCCGGGGGGCTGCCCGTACCCGGAGTCACGGACCGCACGCTAGCGAAGCGCCGCTCTGGAGCAGGATGGGATTCATGGAAACGACCGTTCTCTCGATCGACACCGGTGAGCGCTCCGTCATCGACCTCACCGAGCCCGTCACCGCGTTCTGCCGCGGTCGGGGCGACGGCCTGCTGAACGTGTTCGCGCCACACGCGACCGCGGGGGTGGCGCTCATGGAGACGGGCTCCCGTTCCGAAGCCGATCTCGTCGACGCGTTGGAACGACTGCTCCCCCGCGACGACCGGTACCGTCACGCGCACGGCTCACCGGGTCACGGGGCCGACCACCTGTTGCCCGTGCTGGTCGCGCCCTCGTTGATCGTGCCGGTGATCGACGGGACGCCGGCGCTCGGCACATGGCAGAGCGTCGTGCTGGTGGACACCAACCGCGACAACCCGCGTCGTCACGTGCGCTTGTCGTTCGTCGCCGGCTGAGCCGGCGGCCCATCGGCTTCTCAGGCGCGCGCGAGAGTGCCCCGCGTCAGCGAGGGCTCTCGACGGTGGTCGGCGATGTCCTCCACCGGCGCGCGCTCGCGGAGCGTGAGGTACAGCGACACGGTCGCCGCGAATACCGCGGTCGCGCCCGCGACGTGGATCGCGACGAGCACGACGGGGACGCCGGTGAAGTACTGCGTGTAGCCGACGCCGGCCTGCGCGACGAGTACGAGCAGCAGTACACCGAGCGCGCGACGCACAGGCGCCGGAGCGCCCTGCCGGTACGCGAACCACAGTGTGAGCAACACGGTCCCGAGGAACGCCATCACGGTGACGCCGTGGATCCGTGCGACGTCGGTGAGGACGAGGTTCAGTCGCGCCGCGCGCTTGTCGCCCGCATGCGGCCCGGTGCCCGTGACCACCGTGCCCGTCACAACCGCTGCGCAGGCGAGCACGAACAGTGCGCGCCCGAGGTACAAGAGGCTGCGGTCGACCACCGGCTGGGACCGGCCCTCGGGTTGACCGGCGCGGTGGTGCAGCAGGATCGCGTTCCACAACAACACGATCGACAGGAGGAAGTGCCCCATCACGAACGGCGGCGCCAGGAGCTTCTTCACCACCAGGCCGCCGAGGATCGCCTGTGCGAAGACGCCGGCGACCAGACCGAGCGACAGCCAGGTGAGCTCACGGCGGCGGGGCCGCCGCACGAGCGACCCGAGCACCGCGAGCATCACCGCGATCGACACCACACCGGTGAACACCCGGTTCCAGAACTCGATCTGCTGGTGGTAGTCGGACGCCGACTTGGCGACCAGCTGCCCGGGTGCACACTGCGGCCACGTGGGGCAGCCCAGACCCGACCCCGTGAGGCGCACAGCCGCCCCGGTGAGGATGATGACGGCGAGGGCCAGCGCGGCGACGAACGTCACCCGGCGATAGGCGCGAGGGCTGATGGCGAGGCGGCGCATGTTCAGCCGATGGTACGGCAGACCGGTGGCCGTCAACCGATCGGCCCGACCCCGCTTCTCAGGCCGGCTCGGGGAAGGGCACACCACTCGCGCCGTCGTCGCGCTCCACGCCGAATGCGTTCAGCGCGTACGACACGAGGTGGTACTGGCCGATCGTGAAGACGAGGTCCATGAGCTGACGGCGGTCGTACCGCCGTGACAACACGTCCCACGTGGTGGCGGTGATCGTGCTGCGGTCGTGCAGCTCGTCGACCGCGCGCAGGATCGCGGCGTCGCCATCCGACCATCCCGGTGCGTCAGGGCCTTGCGCGATTCGCGCGATCTCTTCGTCGTCGATGCCGGCGCGTCTCGCCACCACGACGTGCTGGCCCCACTCGTAGGGCGACGAGCACCGCCACCCGGAGCGCAGGATCGCCAGCTCGCGGTCGCGCGGCGGGAGCGTGCTCAGCACCAGCACGTGGCCCCCGAACGGCAGCCAGCTCTTGAACAGGTCCGGGTGTTGAGCGAGCGTCGTGAACACGTTGAGGTGATGGACCACTCCTCCGCGCAAGCCGCTCA
Organism: uncultured Burkholderiales bacterium; assembly: GCA_964548555.1. GTDB lineage: Bacteria > Actinomycetota > Acidimicrobiia > IMCC26256 > JAMXLJ01 > JAMXLJ01. The sequence goes on along the minus strand of CAZJSY010000047.1, from coordinate 12,729 downwards.
GGCTGTCGAGCACTTTTCGCATCTCGTCGTCGACGGCGTCGGGATCGGCGGGTGGGATCCGCGGTGTCATGGAGGCGAAGCCTACGGCTCGTGAGTACGCTGCGCGCCGTGAGCAGTTCCGAGCAGGCGCGGCCGGATCAGGGCGTGGAGCTCGTCGCTTACGACGAGTTCGGCATGTTTCACGAGAACGCCGACGAGGTCGGTCTCCCCTACGACGGTCCGCCGCTCGTGGAACGGCGAACCGTCGAAGTGCGGCCCGGATACTCGCTGAGCGCGCTCGTGTGGGGCGATCGTCCGCCCGAGATCGTGTTCCTTCACGGCGGTGCGCAGAACGCCCACACGTGGGACACGGTTGCGCTCGCGCTCGACCGTCCGCTCGTCGCCATCGACCTGCCGGGCCACGGTCATTCCGACGGTCGTCTCGACGTCGGCATCTCCCCTCCCGAGTACGCGCGCGACGTCGCGGTCGCGGTCCGCGCGCTTGCACCCGACGCGCGTGCGGTCGTCGGCATGTCGCTCGGCGGACTCACCGCTCTTGCGCTCAGCGGGCAGGATCCGGATCTCGTGCGCAGGCTCGTGCTCGTCGACGTGACGCCCGGTGTCAATCAGGAGAAGGGCTCGTCGATCGCGGCCTTCGTGAACGGTCCGGCCTCCTTCCCCAACTTCGAGGACATCCTCGCTCGCACCGTCGAGTTCAACCCGACCCGATCGGTGTCGTCGTTGCGGCGCGGCATCCTGCACAACGCGCTCCAGCAGCCCGACGGCTCGTGGGTCTGGCGGTACCGCCGGTGGCGTGTACTCGGGGAACGCGAAGGCGAGCGCGAAGGCGAGGGCGACGCGGTCGCAGCCCATCCCGACTTCGGAAGCCTCTGGGACGCCGTCGACGCGGTCCGCGTCCCGATGATGCTCGTACGCGGGGCCGACTCGCCTGTCGTCGACGACGACGACGTCGCGGAGCTGCGCCGGCGCCTACCGGCTGTGCGGGTGGAGCTCGTCCAGAACGCCGGGCACAGCATCCAGGGCGATCAACCGCTCGAGCTGGCCCGTCTGCTCACCGATTTCCTCCGCGACTGACGTCGGCACCACGGTCGACGAGCTCCTCGACGAAGAGTGCCGACGACGACGTGGTGATCAAGCCGACCCGCAACGTGGTCGACGGAGCCACGCCGCGGCTCCTCACCCGGCCCGACGACCCGCTCGGGCGTGTCGTCACGAAGACCCGCTTCCCGCCCAGGCGCCGAGGTCAGCCTCGTATCCACCCGGGCACGAACGGGCGAGGCCGCCGAGTTCGACACCATGGTTCCCCACCTCATCGCCGGCCATCGGAGCTCGGTCGAGGTGCTCTCGATCTTCGACCGCCATGGTGAGGCGCCGAAACGCCCGTGAGGTTGGTGGGGGTGGCGGAATGGGCGACAATAGGGGCATGACGCAAACCACGCAGACCTTCACGCGGATGGACGAATCGACGGCCGAACAGTGGGCCGTCATCGGCGCCGAGACGATACAGCACCAGGGCCGCGTCGCGGATCGAGTGCTGGGGATGCTGCGGTCGTTGGCCGACATCACCGACGGCTTCGCGGTCGATCAGCTCACCCATTCACTGCAGACGGCTACGCGTGCTGAACGTGCGGGGGCCGACCGCGAGGTGGTCGTCGCGGCCCTGTGCCACGACATCGGCAAGGCCGTCAGTGTGCCCAACCATCCCGCCATAGCGGCTGCCATCCTGAAGCCGTATGTGCGCGACGAGGTCTACAAGATGATCCTCGTGCACCAGGACTTCCAAGGAAAGCACTACTACGCGCACTTCGGCGGCGATCCCGACGCGCGCGAGCAGCACCGCGAAGCGCTCAGCGCCGAGGAGTTCGCGCTCGCCGGGCGCTTCGCCGATGAGTGGGACCAGGTCGCGTTCGATCCCGCGTACGAGACGTTGCCGCTCGAGCACTTCGAGCCGCTCGTACGCGAGACCTTCGGCCAGGCCCGCTTCGTCGTCTAACGCGTCCGCTCACGCGCGGCGAGCTCTGCGTCGCTCCACTGCAGGAGCTCGCGCACGTTTGCCGACGGGCGTCGCACGCGAGGTGCGTCGCGCACCGCTCGCGCGACCGCGTGCACAAGAGTCGGATCGTGATCCGTCCGCACGAGCAGCAGCAGCTCGGACGCGCTCACGTCGAGTCCTTCGTCGACGAGGCGGATCGCGATGTCGGTCCGCTCGTCGGCGCCGCCCGAGTCCAGCTGCTCGGCGAGCTCCCGTACACGGCCCGTTCGGTGCCGTCGCGGCGAGACGGCGACCGCCGTCGCGACGGCGACGGCCGCTGCGACCGCGGTCTTCACGAGCGCGCGACCCACTCCGACCTCCTGACGATGTCTCGCCGTTCGACGGGGCCGAAACCGTAACCCACAGGCCGTCGCCAGCCGGTGCGCAGCCGGCGGTGAGCCGCGACGGCACACTGAAGGTATGGGTACGAAACAGGTCCGGCACTTCCGTGCGATGGGCACCGACGTGGAGGTCATCGTCGTCGACGGTCCGCCGGACGCCGGCCTGCAGGCGCAGGCCCGGGTCGACGCGCTGGAGGCACGGTGGAGCCGGTTCCTTCCCGACAGCGAGCTCAGCCGGCTCAACGCCGCGGCGGGCGCGCCCGCCGTGGTGTCGCAACTCACGTTCGACCTCGTCGAGCGAGCGTGTGAGGCATGGGAGCTCACCGGTGGCCTCTTCGACCCGACCGTGCTGACTGCTCTCGAAGCGGCGGGATACGACCGGACCTTCGAGGCGGTCGACCGCGACCGAACGGAATCCGCCGCGCCCGGTGCACCGGCGCCGGGCTGCGGAGCCATCGAGCTCGATCGGCTCGTGCGCGCGGTGCGACTGCCGTCGGGCGTACGTCTGGACCTCGGCGGGATCGGCAAGGGCTACACGGCGGATCTCGTCGCGAACGAGTTGTACGAAGCCGGTGCGGCCGGTGTCTGCGTCAACCTCGGTGGTGACCTGCGCGTGATCGGCGAGGCGCCCGATGGTGCTCCGGCCTGGGTGGTCGCGGTCGAAGACCCCTCGGGTGCGCACGATCTCGGCAACCTCGCGCTCCTCGAAGGCGCCGTGTGCACGAGCACCCGCGTGCGACGCGCGTGGCGACGTGCCGGGCGCGACCTTCATCACCTCCTCGACCCGTCGTCGGGCGAGCCGGCCACGACGGGTCTCATGTCGGTCACCGTGCTCGCCGGGGAGGCGTGGCTGGCCGAGGTGCTCGCCAAGGCCGCGTTCGTCAGCGGACCTGAAGACGGTGCGAGCCTCGTTACCGAACAGGGAGCGACCGGGTTGTTCGTGCACGACGACGGCACCGTCGAAGACCTCGACGGTCTAGAGGCGTTTCGTCCGTTGCGATGAAGCGCGCCGTCGTGGACGGCTACACCCCCATGCCTTGCAGCATCCCGCGCATCATGTCCTCGTCGCTCGTGCGGCGCCACGCGTCCAGCATTCCGACGCTCATCGGATCGCACCCGTAGCGCAGCGGACCTGCGTCGTCGAGGATCGCGTCGACGATTGCCCGTGCCGCCTCGGGCGCGGGTGTCGTCATGTCGCTCACGGTGGAGCGGTTCGCCATCATGTGCTCGGCCATCGGCCGATACAGCTCGTGCTCGACCGCCTTCATCTCGTGCTCCGAGTTCGCCAGCATGTCGGTGTCGATCGGGCCCGGCATGATCTCGACCAGACGGATGCCGAACGGCGCGAGCTCGGCGCGCAGTGTCTCGCTGATCGCGCTGACCGCGGCCTTGCTCGCGCGGTAGATCGCGTAGAACGGCACAGGGGCGAGGATCGACGACGAGGTCACGTTGCAGATCACGCCGCCGTGTTGCCGCATGACGGGGATGGCCCGCTTCGTGACCTCGACGAGCCCGAAGACGTTCGTGTCGAACATGTCGCGCCAGTGCTCGATCGGCGTCGACTCGAAGGGCAGATGCGGTCGTTCGACGCCGGCGTTGTTGACGAGCACGCGCAGATCCTCGGGCATCTCGAATCCTGCGGCATCCGTGACGTCGAGTCGTTCCACCCGCAGAGCTCCGCTCGCGGCCGCCGCTTCGTCGGGCAGGGTCGATCCGGCCGACGGATCTCGCATGGTGGCGATGACGTCGAAGCCGCGAGCGGCGAGCTCGAGCGCGGTGGCGCGCCCGATTCCCCGGCTTGCGCCCGTGACGAGCGCGGTCCCCTCGGCCTTCATGGTCCCCCCTGTCGTTGTCGGCGGCGCGCCGTCAGCAGCGCCCGCCCCACGGGCCCTTGCCCTGCCATTGGTACAGCGCCCAGGCCATCGCGTCCTGGTCGGGGACCGACGCCGTGTTCGGCTGGACGCCGACGAGATCGAGACGGCCCGCGTGGTTGGCGATGGAGTTCCACGTCGATTGCGAGAACTGGTAGGCGCCGTACCAGGGGCCGGCCGGGTTGATGACGCTGTAGTCGCCGCTGCTCTCGCGCGCCCGTGTGCAGACGAGGAACGGATCGTCGTGGTGCGAGCCACCTCCCCCTACCGGCGCATTGCCGATGGGCGGCGTGACGATCGGGCGCGCGTTCACCGGTGCCGAAGCCGGAGCGGGACGGCCGCTGTTTCGCGCCGGCGAGCTCACCGTGGTTTGTGTGGCGCTCTGTTCCAGCGCGGCCTGTTGTGCGGCGCGGGCAGCCACGACCGCCCGCGCGTCCGTGAGAGCCTTCTGCGCCGCGGCGAGCTGCGCGTCCATCGCGGTCTGCGCGGTGCGCAACGACGCGACGGTCTGATGTTGCCTGGTGACGTCGTCGCGGAGTTGCTTGCGCCGCGCGCGCATCGTCTCGTTCTGACGCGCGAGGTCGGAGAAGGCCTGGTCGTCGCGTGCGTTCGCCGCCGCGACGAGATGGTTGCGACGGGCGCTGTCGAGCGGGTCTTCACCGTTGAAGAAGTCGGCGAGTGTGCTGCCGCCTGTCTCGTAGATTTGGCGTGCGCGCGCGGCAACGCGGGTTCTGAGCTCGGCGACGCGCGCCTCGTCGGCGCGAAGTTTGGTTTCGAGGTCAGCGATGTCGACGTCGAGTCGTGCGCCTCGGCTCAGCGCGGCGAAATAACGTGACGCGAGCGCGTCGGCCTGCTGACGCGCCGCGGCGACGCGGGCCGCGGCCGTCGCGACTGGATCGCCAGGCGACGACGCGGAAGCGCTGTCCGAGAGGGCGACGGCGGCGCCGGGCGCAACGAGCACGGCCGCGGCCACGATCGTCGTGACCAGGGGTGCAACGGCGCGACGCAGGCTCGAGGGCAGGGATCCTCCTCGTCACCGGGCTGCGGGCACGGCACGGCCCGTCGTCGGACGAACGGTCGGTCGGGCCAGGCTATCGAAGTGACCACGCGCCGCTCACCCCGGGCGGGCGGGCCGGCTCGAGATCGATCCAGAACATGAGAGCCAGGGCCACTCCGGCGCCGATGAGCAGCACCACGGTGAGGCTCGTCACGCGCACCGCGTAGCCGCCCGCGAGCACCCCCAACGGCACGGTCCCGCCGAACGCCATTGTCCAGAGCGCCATGATCCTGCCCCGCACCTCGTCGCGCAGGTGGTCCTGAAGGAGTGTCGACAGCGACGTGATGACGACGAAGTACGCGTAGCCCAGCGCGATCGCGATCGGATATGCCGCACCAGGCACGCGAACGAGCGCGAACAGGGCGAGCAGGACAGTGAACGCGAGCAGTCCGATTCGCACACTTCGTGTCTTCGAGCGGGCGACGAAGATCGTCCCGACGCTCACCGCGCCCGCGGCCGCGCCCAACCCGAAGCCGGCGTAGAGCAATCCGTACTCGACGCTCTTCGCCCGGATGCCGAAGTTGGTCGCCGCGATGGCCGGCATGAGGCCGACGAACGTCAAGGAGAAGAACGAGAAGATCGTCATCGCGACGAGGATGCGCTTCACCAACTTGTCGCGCGCCGCGATGCGAAAGCCCGACATCAGGCGCGCGAGTCCGCGCTCTTGCATGACGGTGTCCTTGCGCATGCGCGACCGCGCGAGGAGCAATCCCGCGATCGCGAACAGGTACGTGCCGGCGTTGATCGCGAAGACGGCGCCGGCGCCCGTGCTCGAGTAGATGAGTGAACCGATCGCCGGCCCGATCACTCGCGAGAGGTTCATCTGAACGGACTGCAACGACACCGCGCCGGTCAGGTCCTGTCGCGGCACGAGGGTCGGCAGGATCGACGAGAGCGCGGGTGCACTCAGCGCATTGCCGATGCCGATCGCGAGCACGCAGGCGACGATCGCTCCCCGAGACGGATGGGACGTCGCCACAAGCGCGGCGAGCACGAGCGAGAAGGCGAGCTGCTCGAGCTGCATCCAGATGAGCAGCTTGCGCCGGTCGACCAGGTCGGCGAGCACGCCGCCGAGGGTCGCGAGGAAGAGCAGCGGACCGAGCTGCGCGAAGAACAGGACTCCGACGAACCCGGCGCTGTGCGTGAGCTCGTAGCCGTACGCTCCGAGGAGCACGTTCTGCATCCACGTGCCGATGTTCGAGGCGAACGTGCCGCCCCACACGACACGGAAGTCCCGGTGGCGCAGCGCGGCGCGCGCGCCGCCGGGGCTGAGCGTCTGATCGCCGTCGACGAGCGCGTCGGTCGCGTCCTCGACGTCCGGATGGCGCGCCTTCTCGACCTCCATACCCCTCTGACGTTAGATGCGAGCCGGCGCCCTACGTCCCTGGGGGTGTCGCGGTGGTCGGTGTCGTGGTCGTGTCCGTGGTCGGCGGCGCCGTCGTGTTCGTGGTCGGGGGCGCGGTGGTGTCCGTGGTCGGCGGCGCCGCGGTCGTGGTGGTCGTGTCGATGAGGACGGTCGTGGTCGTGGTGGGCGCCGCCGTGGTGGTCGTGTCGACGAAGACGGTCGTGGTCGTGGTGGGCGCCGCGGTCGTCGTGGTCGTCGGCGGCGCCGTCGTGGTCGTGGTCGGCGGCAGCGTGGTCGGCGGCAGCGTGGTCGGCGGCAGCGTGGTGGGCGGCGGCAGGGTGGGAGGCGGCGGCGGCAACGTGCCGGGCAACGGTTGGAACGTCGGCGGGATCGTCCCCGGGGTCGGGCCGGTCCCGACACCGACGGGCTGGATGGCGACGCTCGTCGGGGTGGGCTGCAGCGTGGTGGGCAGGTTCGTGCTGAAGCCGAGCGGGCTCAGTACCGAGGCGAACAGGCCTTGCAGCTGCTGTGTGACCGTGCCGGCCGGTGCGGGCTGGGCCGGCGGTGCGGGCGGCGCGCTGTCGGCGGACGACGAGGGCGCGGAGGACCCCGAGGAGCTCGAGTTGCCTGCCGTGGTGCTGCTCCGGGGCTGGCTCTGCGCCGCGGCCTTGATCTCCGGGCCCTTGGCGCTGGCGGTGGAGCCGGAGCTACCCGGGCGCAGGAACGCGACCAGTGACACGATCGCGAACACGAGACCGGCGACCAGCATGGTCGCCAGCATCTGCTCCTCCGTGCTGCCCGCGCGCAACCGCCTGAGGTTCGGGATCCGCCCCATCAGCCTGCCCCTCCCGTACCGGCCAGTCTGCCAGCCGGAGCGCCCTCGTGCGAGCCACATGGCCGAGTTGCCGGTCTCGGAGGACGAAAAAGGGTTGTTCCTACCCCGGTGCGCCGTCGGCCGCCTGCGGCAGCTGGCTCATGAACTGGTTCAGGTCGAAGTAGTCGCGCCAGGCGGCGATGCGGCCGTCCCGGAGCTCGAACACACCGGCGACGGGCAGCTCCACCGTCGCTCGCGGCATCGTGAAGACGTCCACCCGTTCGGTGAACACGGTGTCACCCTCGCCGAAGGCGGCGACCACCTTGAACTCGATGCGCTCGGCTCCACTCGCAAACCCCTCGATCGTGGCGCGGATCGCATCGCGGCCCGTGACGGCTGCGATCGGGATGTTGTGGTAGACGGCGTCGTCGGTGAAGAACGCCATCAGCGTGTCGATGTCGAGCGCGCTCCACGCGTCGCAGAAGCGCCGCACGACATCTACCGGTGCATCTTCTTGTGTCGGCACGTTCGGACCCTAGCCCGGGCGGAGCTCGTTCAGCTCGGCGGTGTTGTCGCGCAGAACGAGGCGCTTCGTCTCGTCGTCGAACTCCTTGAGCTCACGCTCGTAGTCGCGCGGTTCGGGCATCCCTTCGATGTGCGGCCAGTCGGACCCGAAGATCACGCGATCGGGACCCATGAGCTCGACGACCTCGTACGGGTCGTCCTCCCAGAACGGGTTGATCCACACGTGCCGGCGGAACGTCTCGACCGGATCCTCGGCGAAGTACCCGGGCAGCTTGCGTGACGTGGACCGGAGCTTCTTGAACAAGTCGGGCAGGAACTCCGAGCCGTTCTCGACGGACGCGATTCGCAGGTTCGGGAATCGAACGAACAGCCGGTCGAAGACGAGCGACGCCAGGAAGTCGTAGATCGCGCGCTCGATGTTGAGCATCTTGATCGACGGGCGTCCCGCGCCTTCGAAGGTCGCTGCGAAGCCGTCCCGGGCGTACCCCTGCGACGAGTAGCCGCTGTCGCCGGCGTGCACGACGACGGTGATCCCGGCCTCGTTCGCCCGGGCCCAGAACGGGTCGAACATCTCGTCGGCCGGCGGACGTTGACCGAAGATCGTCGTCGGGGCCGCCGGCCTCATGCAGACGATGCGCGCGCCGCGATCGAGCGCCCACTCGAGCTCCCGAACCGCGCCGTCGACGTCGGCCAACGAGATGTACGGCGCGGCGAAGATTCGATCGTCGGCCGCAATCCCCCAGTCTTCGTCGAGCCACTGGTTGAAGGCCCGGAACGTGATCATGACGGCTTCGGGATCGTCCTTCAGCAGCTCCTCGTACAGCACGCCCAGGGTCGGGAAGAGCCAGAGCTTCTCGACGCCTTGGCGACCCATGACTGCGAGGCGCGCGTCGCGGTCGCGGTACTCCGGGCGGATCCGCTCGCGCTCACGGAGGAACTCGAGCGGACTGCGGCCGTCGGGGTTGCCGCGGAAGTAATCGTGGAGGGCCCCGGGCTTCGCTACAGGGTCGAAGGTCGGGTTCACGACGGCTCTCGAGACTCTCCCGCCGACGACGTGGTACTTGCGCCCGTCGATCTCCGCCCACTGCACCGTGCGGGGCCCGACCTTCGGGTCGAGGTGGCGGGTGAAGGCGTCGATGGCCTCGTAGTAGTGGTTGTCGGCGTCGAAGACCCGGTATTCGAGTGAGTCTTGCTGCATGTCGTCCTCCACTACTCGAGCTGGGCGGCTATGCCAAGCGTACGGTCTCGGACGTCCGGCCGGGCCGGTGAGGAATCCCATGTGCGGTCACGGGGAAGATTCCGGGTATTGGCCGATGTGCCGACGACCGGAGGATTTCATGTCCGAGCGAGAGCCCGAAGACGACTTCCCGACCTTGCGTGAAGACAAGCGGGACCCGGCGTACGACAAGCTGCCGGTGGAACCGCCCGACGACCCCGACGTCGACGGCGACGCACAACGCAGGTCGCGCCAGTCGGATCAGGACTAGCGCGAGCGCGCACGCACGGCTGGCCCTACTGTGTGCCGCCTCGGAACGGGGCGACAGCAGGAGGCTCGTGATGGACGTGCGCTCGATCGAGGACGCGGCTCCGGTCGTCGAGCACAACGGCACCGTGCCGGTGTGGTGGCTCGTCAACCCGCGGGAGATGAAGAAGATCACCGACGGGGGCTACCTTGAGCTCGCGAACGAGTTCGAGGTTCCCGGCGGCTCGGCGGTCTACCCGCACTCGCATCCGACACACGAGTTCTATTACGTGACCTCCGGGCGCGGGATCATGACGATCGCCGGTGAGGACCGTGAGATCTCCCAAGGTGATCTCGTGTACATCCCGCCCGATGCGGTGCACAGCCTCAGGCCGATCAGCGAGCACGCTCCGATCCACTGCTTCTGCTTCGCGGTGGGCGTCAAGGACGCGCCGCCGATCGATTACACGCACCACGACGACTGATCGCACGCGTCACCGCATACCGGTGGACATGAACGGCGGGGGGTCTGCGGTGGCATAGCGTGGGCCGGTTGCCCCGGGCCGCCGGGGCAAGGGGGGAGCCGGTCCCGCGGTGCACGCGTTTCCCGACGCCGGTGAGCACCACGCAGTGACGCCGCGACTATGAGCACATCTCCCCGCGGCGCGCGACCCCTGCGCGTGCTGTTCCTGAACGAGAACCTCGGCGGCCACGCCACGATGCACCGCGCCATCAGGGCCACCATCGGTGACTACGCGCATGTGCAATCCACGTTCGTCGACGTGCCGCAGCGAGGGCTGATCCGCAGGATCGCCGGCGCCGGGATCCCACCGCTCGACCGCCTCGACCTGGACTTCGCCGCCCTTCGGAGCCAGCTGGCGGTGAGCTATGTGGCGCGCCGGTTGCTGCGGCCCCGCGTGCGCGAATTCGACGTACTGCATGTGTACACGCAGCACGCCGCGCTGTTGAGCCCCGAGATCCTCGCCTCGATCCCGACCGTCGTATCGACCGACGCGACCGGTGTGCAGGTCTCGCGTCTGCTCCCCTACCGCCTTCCCACTCGTTGGACCCCGCTTCAACACCGGGTGCGTTCGCCGTTGGAGGAACGCGTGTACGAGAGCGCAACCTTGGTTGTGGGCAAGTCGGAGTGGTGTGTCGACTCACTTCGCGGCGACTACGGGATCCCGGCGCAGAAGCTGCGGCGCATTCCATTCGGGGTCCTCGTCCCGCCCACTGTCACACGCGCCGAGACGCCGACGGATCGCCCCGAGATCACCTTCATCGGGACGACGCTGGCGCGAAAAGGTGGCGACCGGCTGTTGCGCGTGTACCGGGACCGCCTCGTCGACCGAGCCGATCTGAACCTCGTCACCCGTGAAGACGTGCCGGCGCAGCCGGGCGTGTACGTCTTCCGTGACCTCTCCCCCGGCGATCCGCGGCTCGTCGACATCCTTTCGCGGACGTCGGTGCTCGCCTTTCCCACCGAGATGGACACGTTCGGCTACGCGGCCTTGGAGGCGATGGCGATGGCCGTTCCGGTCGTCGGGACGAGGCTGCACGCGCTGCCGGAGATCGTGTCCGACGACACGGGCGTGCTCGTCGCGCCCGACGACGGCGAACTCGGGGATGCGCTCGAGCATCTCCTCGATGACGAAGGCCTACGAGCGCGAATGGGCAAGGCGGCTCGGGAGCGGGTCCTGAGCCACTTCGACGCCCGCAACACGACCGGCGAGCTCGTCGAGTTGCTGTGCGAGGCGTACGACCGCTATCACGCGTCCCCGCCGCGGAGCTCGTAGCACGCGTCCGGGACCGGCCGTGCCGGCGACGCGGGCGACTGGCCGAAATCGTCACTTCCTTGGCATTGCGGCCACCGAGGTCGCGACGGCATGCTGCCACAGTGCCCCGACGCGTCGTCGTTGCCGTCTTCCCCGACCTCCAGATCCTCGACCTCACGGGGCCGTTGGAGGTGTTCAGCTCGGCGAACCGCCGTGTAGGCCGGCCCGAGTACGCCCTCGAGGTGGTGTCCACGGACGGCAGGGAGCTGCGGGCCAGCTGCGGACTCGCGCTGGTCCCTGATCGAGCCGTGACCGCGTGCCGGGGCCCGATCGACACCCTGATGGTCGTCGGCGGAGCGGGCACCGCGGCCGCACTGACCGACGACGCCCTGGTGGCCTGGGTTCGGACCGTCGCACGGCGGGCCCGCCGTGTGACTTCGGTGTGCAGCGGCGCGTTCGTGCTCGCGCGCGCCGGCGTCCTCGACGGGCGGAGCGCCACCACGCACTGGTCGGTTTGTGACCAGCTCGGCGAGCTCCATCCCGACGTCGCCGTCGAGGCCGACAGGATCTACGTGTGCGACGGCAACGTGTGGACGTCGGCGGGCGTGACCGCGGGTATGGACCTCGCGCTTGCGCTCGTGGAAGACGACCTCGGCGCCGACGTCGCGCGCGATGTCGCGCGGTGGCTCGTCATGTTCGTGCAACGGCCCGGTGGCCAGGCACAGTTCAGCGTGCAGCTCGAGGCACAGCGACCGGAACGCGTCGCGTTGCGCGAGATCGAAGGCTGGATCCCCCAGCACCTGCACGAGGAACTGACGGTGCCCGTTCTCGCTGCGCGCGCGGGAATGAGCACGCGCAACTTCGCGCGCAGCTTCCGGCGCGAGTTCGGCGTGACGCCGGCGGTCTACGTCGAGCGCGTCCGTCTCGAGGCGGCGCGGCGCCTCCTCGAGACGACCGAGCACACGGTCGAACGCGTCGCAGGCGCGTCTGGCTTCCGTACGGTGGAGACCATGCACCGCGCGTTCCTGCGCCGTCTCGGCGTCACTCCCGGCGATTACCGCCGTCACTTCACTGCCGCCGTCACTCGTTGAAGGAGCGTCGATGGACATCGTCATCCCGTTGTTCCCGAGCTTCACCGCGCTCGACGCGATCGGGCCGGCCGAGGTCCTGGGACGCCTGCCCGGTGCAACGGTCACGTTTGCCGCGGCACGCGATCAGTCCGTCACGACCGACAACGGCGCGCTCACGGTGGTGCCGGCGGCAACACTGGGCCAGATCGAGTCCTGCGACATCCTCGTGGTCCCGGGAGGTCCCGGCACTCGCCGCCTCCTGACCGACGAGGAGCTGATCGGATGGGTACGCCGGATCGATGCCACCACGAAGTGGACGACGTCGGTGTGTACCGGCTCGCTCGTGCTCGCCGCGGCCGGTTTGCTTCAAGGACGCCGCGCGACGACGCACTGGGCCGCGCGGGATCTGCTCGAGTCGCTCGGTGCGACCTACACGG
>CAZJSY010000046.1:13167-22531 GCA_964548555.1 uncultured Burkholderiales bacterium | reverse complement strand
TCTGCGACCGCAAGAAGGACATGATCATCTCGGGCGGCGTCAACATCTACCCTGCAGAGATCGAAGCGGTCCTCCACGCCCATCCCGCCGTCCTGGACGCGGCCGTGTTCGGCATCCCCGACGACGAGTGGGGCGAGAGCGTCTACGCGATCGTGCAGCCCCGTCCCGGCGTCGATGTCGACATCGAGGACGTACGCGGGTTCGTCGAGGACCGCGTCGCCGGATACAAGCGACCGCGGACCTACGAGATCCGATCCGACCTGCCGCGCACCGACGCGGGGAAGCTCCTCAAGCGCGTGTTGCGCGACGAGTTCTGGCGAGACCGTACGACCCGAGTGTGAGCACGCTTTCCGAAATCCGTTCCAAACAACTCCTCTCCCGGTACGGAGTTCCCGTGCTCGACGAGCGCACGGCCCGCGATGCCGACGACGCGGTCGACACCGCGGCGGCAATGGGGTACCCCGTCGCGCTGAAGGTCTGCGGCGACCGCATCACGCACAAGACCGAGCGCGGGCTCGTCCGCCTCGGCTTACGTGATGCCGGGGCAGTACGCGAGGCGGCCGAGCACCTGCTCGCGGCCACGACGCCCGACGACGGCCCGGTCGAGCTGCTGGTCGCCCCGATGGTGCGCGCGACCCGGGAGCTCATCGCCGGTCTGCACAGCGACGCGGAGTTCGGGCCGTGCGTGATGATCGGCGTCGGCGGTGTGCTCGCCGAAGCGTTGGCCGACGTCGCGTTCCGCATCGTGCCGCTCGCTCCGGTGGACGCCGAGGAGATGCTCGACGATCTTGCGACCGGCTCGCTCCTCGGACCCTTCCGGGGCGAGCCGCCGGTCGACCGCGAGGCGGTCGCCGCGGTCCTGCTCGCGCTGTCGCAGGTCGCGGAGAGCGAGCCACAGATCCGTTCGATCGACGTCAACCCTCTGATGATCGTCGAGGGTCGTCCCGTCGCGGTCGACGCGCTCGTCGAGGTGGTCGAGTGAGCAACTTCGACGCGTTGTTCGATCCCGGAGGCGTGTTGGTCGCCGGCGCGTCGAGCCACCCCGGAAAGTTCGGCTTCGTCGCGCTGCACAACATCCTGGCGTCCGGCTACAAGGGACGCGTCTTCGCGACGAACCTCGAGGGTGGCGAGATTCTCGGTGTGCCGGTTGCGCGCGATGTCGACGAGCTCCCCGCCGGGGAGATCGACCTGGTCTTCGTGTGCACACCGCCGGGCGCGAACCGCGCCCTGCTCGAGGCGTGCGCGCGCAAAGGTGTGCGCGCGGCCTTCCTCACCACCGCCGGGTACGGCGAGGCAGGTCCCGAAGGACGAAAGGCCGAAGCGGACCTCGTCGAGCTGGCGGGCAATCTCGGCATCCTGCTCGCCGGCCCGAACGGACAGGGCGTCGTGTCGACACCGTCGTCGTTGTGCGCGCAGATCGTCGCTCCGTTCCCACCTGCCGGCCGTATCGCCGTCGCGAGCCAGTCGGGGAACTTCGTCTCGTCGTTCCAGAACTACGCGGTGCAGACCGGGATCGGGATCAGCCGCGCCGTGTCCGCGGGCAACGCCGCCGCGATCGGCATCGCCGACTACCTCGAGTACTACGCGGGCGACCCGGAGACTTCGGTGTCGCTCGCGTATCTCGAAGGAGTCGGTAATGGCCGCGAGCTCTTCACCCGACTGCGCAGCGTCACCGAACGCAAACCTCTCGTCGTGCTCAAGGGCGGCACGACCGAAGGCGGCCAACGCGCTGCGGCATCGCACACCGGTTCACTCGCTTCGGACGAGAAGATCTTCGAGGGCGCATGCCGCCAGGCCGGCGTGACCCGGGCCGCGACGGTGGAGGAGGCCTTCGAAGCGGCCGCGACGTTCGCAACGCAGCCGCTGCCGAAGGGGCCGCGTGTCGCGGTGGTGACGACAGCAGGCGGATGGGGAGTGGTGACCGCTGACGCGATCGCCCGTTCGGAGCTCCAGCTCGCGGAGTTGCCCGGCGACCTGCGCGCCGCGGTCGATCAGAAGCTGCCGCCACGATGGAGCCGCAACAACCCCATCGATCTTGCCGGTGGCGAGACACGGGACACGATTCCCGAGGTGCTGGAGATGGTCGCGAGCCACCCGGAGATCGATGCCGTCGTGTACCTCGGGCTCGGCATCCAGTCGAACCAGGCGCGCATGATGCGCGAGGGTCCCTTCTATCCGGAACACGGCCTCGAGCGCATCGTCGCGTACCACGAACGTCAGGACGCGCGCTTCGCACAGGCGGCGGCTGATGTGTCGGCCGCTACGGGCAAGCCTGTGCTCACCGCTACGGAGCTGACGGTCGCGTCGCCCGACAACCCGGGGCCGCGAACGGTTCGCGAGACGGGCCGTCTGTGTTACGCAGCGTCCACACGCGCGGTGACCGCCCTCGAGCACCTCTGGCGACACGCGCGCTGGCGTCGCCGGCGCGGACTCGAGTGAGGCTGTTCCGTCTCACCAGCCGCCGTGTCGCGCTCGCGCTCGCGGTGGCGTTCATCGTCGCCGCGGCCACGTGTCTGACGGTTGCTCTGCGCTCGGGTGCCCCGCCGGAGCGACGTGCGAGTGCGGCGCCGCGAATCGTCACGCCGCTCGTCTCGGTACGGCGGGTTCCCGAGATCGTGCGCGACGACGTCGCGACCGCGCGGCTCCAACAGGCCCTCACGGGCGCGTTGGCCGCAACGAACGCATGCGTCGTCGTCGACGGCCCAACCGGCCGCATCGCGTCGGTCAATCCGGACCAGTCGCTCGCTCCCGCCTCGACGCTCAAGCTCCTGACTGCGACCGCCGCGCTTGCCACCTTCGGACCCGACTACCGCTTCCGGACGACAGTTCTCGCACCGGCGCCGCCGCGTGGTGGCGTCGTCGACCGGTTGTGGCTCGTCGGCAGCGGCGACCCGGTGCTGTCGACACCGCCGCGCATCGACAGCCTCAACCGCGATCCGCTGACCCGAGGCGCGGCGACCACGCCGCTCGCCGCGCTCGCCGACTCGATCGTCGGGGCGGGCGTCCATTCGATCCCGAACGGCATCATCGGTGACGACCATCTCTTCGACACGTTGCGGTCCCTGCCGGTGTGGCCGCCGCGCTTCGTCGCCAACGGTGAGGTCGGTCCGCTCGGCGCGCTGACCGTCGATGCCGGGTTCGTCCCACCCGCGGGGACCCGTGCTGACGACCCGGCCGTCAACGCGGCCGTCCAGCTCGGGAACCTGCTCGCCGCGCGCGGGGTCACGGTCGGGCCCGCGGGTCACGCGACCGCCCCGAGGTCGACGACCGCGATCGCGTCGGTCTCTTCGCCGACGCTCCACGACATCGTCGCGTCGATGTTGCAATCGAGCGACAACCTCACCGCCGAGCTCCTCACACGGCTGCTGGGGACCACCGTCTCCTCGCCGGGAACGACACAGGCCGGCGTACGAGTGATGGCCGACCGCCTGCGCGCACTCGGTATCGACACCACACCGTTGAATCTGCTCGACGGGTCGGGACTGAGTCCCGACGACCGCGTGACGTGCAACGTGCTGCTCGACGTGCTGGAGAACAGCGCCGTGAACCGCTTCCGCGCCATCGCCGACGGGCTACCGGTCGCAGGGGAACGAGGCACCCTCGCGGACCGGTTCCGCGGGACTCCGATCGCCGGACACCTGCGCGCGAAGACCGGGTCGCTCGACGGCGTCACCGGCCTCGCAGGCATCCTGGACGTGCAGACATCCCTACGCTTCGCGTACCTCGGGAACGGCAACTTCCCCGAGGACGTCGGTGTGACGATGCGCGAGAAGATCGCAACCGTGCTCTCCACCTATCCCGACGTGAGCTTGGCGACACAGATCGTGCCCGCCCCGGCGGCTCCGGCTCGGGCGTCGTAGGCACGTCGCGACGCGAGGTGGGAAAAGCTTGCATCGCCCTCGCGACGGCGACGAGACTCCCCGGATGCCGGAGGGAAGACCGCTGCCGCAGGTCGCGTCCGAGCTCTGGGAGCTCGTCGTCGCCTACTTCAAGCAGGAGACCGTCGACCCACTCAAGCAACTCGGACGCTTCGTCTTGTTCGGCATCCTCGGAGCGTTCCTCCTCGGTGCTGGAGTGATCCTCCTGTCGGTGAGCGCCCTGCGGGCGTTGCAGACCGAGACCGGCGACACGTTCCAAGGCAACTGGAGCTGGGTTCCGTATCTGATCGTCACTGCGGCGCTTCTCGTCGGCGGCGGGCTCACGTGGATGGCGAGAGGGAAACGCGGGGCAACGCGATGAGCACGACGGCCGACAAGCACATCACCAAGGCGGACATCCAGGCGAAGCTCGAGGAGCTTCGCGGCGACATCGACCAGG
This sequence comes from uncultured Burkholderiales bacterium, assembly GCA_964548555.1. Lineage (GTDB taxonomy): Bacteria > Actinomycetota > Acidimicrobiia > IMCC26256 > JAMXLJ01 > JAMXLJ01. The sequence goes on along the minus strand of CAZJSY010000046.1, from coordinate 18,214 downwards.
GCGTCGATCAAGCCCGCAACGTGACGAAGATCGTCGGGGCGGTCGCCGTCGGCGTGATCGTCGTCGCCGCCTTCCTCTACGGGCGCCGTCGCGGTCGCAGGCGCCAGACAATCGTCGAGATCCGGCGGGTTTGACGTGCCGTCGGTACTCCGACCGCTCGCCCGGACAGGGCTGCGGCGCGGCCTGCTCGAAGGTCGGCGGGCATGGCTCTGGGTCGGCCTCACCGCGACGGCCCTGCGCGTCATCGCGCGCGTCACGTCGCGCAAGCCCGAGGTCGTGTACTCGGCGGAGCTGTCGCCGGGCGACCGCCTCGAGATCCGCGCGCTACCTCCCGAGGAGCGCTGAGCTCGCAACAGCGCGACGGACCGGGCAAAGTAGCCTGTTGGCGATGAAGGTCGTCCTGCGCAACCCGCGCCGTGAGCTCGAGGTGCGCGGGCCGACCACGGTCGACGCACTGCTCGGCCGCCTCGACATCAACCCAGAGTCGGTGCTCGTCATCTGTGGCGACACGCTCGTCACACGCGACGCGCACCTCACCGACACCGACATCATCGAGATTCGACCCGTGATCTCCGGAGGCGCGACGCCGTGAAGTGCCGGCGCTGCCGGGCACCCGCTGTCATCGACGTGAAGCGACACAACGCGGCCTTCTGCCGCGAGTGCTTCCTGCGGCACGTCGAGGAGCAGGTTCGGCGGGCGATCCACGACCACGACATGCTGCAGCCGGGCGAGCGCGTGCTCGTCGCGGTGTCGGGCGGCAAGGACTCGCTCGCGGCGTGGGATCTGCTGCGCGGGCTCGGGTACGAGGCCGACGGCCTGTACCTCGGGCTCGGCATCGGCGAGTACTCCGACGAGTCGTCGCGATACGCGCGGGAGTACGCGGCCGAGCGCGGTCTGACGCTGCACACCGTCGACCTCGCCCGCGACTACGGCTATGACGTGCCGGGCGCGGCCGTCGCGACTCGACGTGCGCCGTGCGGCGCGTGCGGCCTGTCGAAGCGACACCTGTTCAACCGGATCGGGCTCGAACGCGGCTACGACGCGGTCGCGACCGGACACAACCTCGATGACGAGGCCGCCGTGCTGCTCGGGAACGTCCTCCGATGGGAGAGCGGGTACCTCGGTCGGCAATACCCGGTGCTTCCCGCGTCGGAAGGGTTCGTACGGAAGGTGAAACCCCTCGTTCGCCTCGGTGAGCGCGAGACCGCCGCCTATTGCCTGTTGTCGGGCATCGAGTACATCGTCGAGGAATGTCCGATGGCAGCCGGCAACCGCCATCTGGGCTACAAGGAGCTGCTCAACGAGCTCGAGGAACGCTCGCCCGGCTCGAAGGCCGCATTCCTGTTCGGGTTCTTCGAACGGGCACACCCACGCTTCGCGGCCGACGCGCTCGACGAGCGCGGCGAGCTCCACGCGTGTCGCGAGTGCGGGTCTCCCACGACCGGCGACGTGTGCGCGTTCTGCAGCCTGACGGCGCGCGCGTCCGTCAGCGACGAGCACACGGTCGCCGTCGTCGCCCGTCGCATCGGTCGGCGACGGGGTCCCAGGCCGCCGCGGCGCGCCGGCGGGTCGAGCAGCGAGCCGACCCGGGTGCCGGGCCCCGAGGACCGTTCGCCGTGAGCCGTCCGTTCGTGCCGGGCGACCGGGTCCTCCTGGTCGACTCGAAGCGGCGCCGTCATCTCGTGACACTGAGCGAGGGCGGCGCCTTCCACAGTCACAACGGCATCGTCGAGCACCGCGCCATCATCGGCAAGCAGGAGGGCGTCACGGTGCAGACCACGCTCGGCGCCCGGCTCGTCGCCGTGCGGCCGACCTTGTCGGAGTACGTGCTGAAGATGCCCCGCGGTGCACAGGTCATCTATCCGAAGGATCTCGGCCAGATCGTCATGCTCGCCGACGTGTTCCCCGGCGCGCGCGTGCTCGAGTCCGGTGTGGGCTCGGGCGCGCTGACCGCGACGCTGCTGCGAGCAGTGGGGTCCACGGGCCACGTCCACGGCTACGAGCTGCGACCCGAGTTCGCGGACCGGGCCCGGCGCAACGTCGAGGGGTTCCTCGGCCCCGACCAGCCCCTCACGATCGAGGTGCGCGACGCGTACGAGGGCATCGACGTGCCCGAGCTCGACCGCATCCTGCTCGACCTGCCCGAGCCGTGGCGCATGGTGAAGCACGCGGAGGCGTCGCTGTTGCCCGGGGGGATCCTCCTCGCGTACCTGCCGACGATCGGTCAGGTCATGCGGCTGCGGGAGGAGCTCGCCGGTTCGGCGTTCGGCATGGTGGAGACCCTCGAAGTCCTGCAACGGTCGTGGCACGTCGACGGGCAGTCGGTGCGACCGGATCACCGGATGGTGGCCCACACCGGGTTCCTCACCCACGGTCGACTGCTCCAGTCGACGGCACGAATTTGAACGGGCTCGACCTCGTCATCCTGGTCGCGGTCGTCGCCGCGGCGATCGGCGGCTATCAGCTCGGGTTCCTCGCGCGCGTGTTGTCCTGGGCCGGCCTCGCAGCCGGTATCGCCATCGCAGCCCGGCTCGCCACCGAGCTCGTCCACTCGATGACGGCGACCGATCCGCGAAGTCGGTTGTTCGCTGCGCTCGCGTTTCTGATCGGCCTCGCGATCGTGGGCTGGGCCCTGGGCTTGGCCATCGGCTCCGTCTTGCACGCCACGCTGACATTCGGACCCGGGCTCCGCACCGTCGACCACGCCGCGGGCGCGGTCACCGGGTGTCTCGGTGTGCTCGTCGCGGTGTGGCTGCTCATCCCGGCGCTCGCGCTGACACCGGGCTGGCCCGCGCGCGCCGCGCGCGACTCGGCGATCGTCCGCGCGATCCACGATTACGCTCCCACGCCACCGCGTTCCGTGGAGCAGCTCGCACGCCGGGTGAGTGGCAACTCACTGCCCGACGCGCTGGGCCGGTTGGTGAGCCCGCCGAATGCCGGCACGGTGCCCACCGACGGCCTTCCCGCCGGCGTGACGGCACGGGTCGTCGACTCGGTCGTGAAGGTCGAAGGACGGGCCTGTCGGGAGATCACCGACGGGAGCGGCTTCGTGGCCGCTCCCGAGCTCGTGGTGACGAACGCACACGTCGTCGCGGGGGAGCAGCGCACGCAGGTCGACACCTACCGTGGCCGCCAGCTCGCCGCCACGGTGGTCGGGTTCGACTCCCAGCGCGACGTCGCGATCCTGCGGGTGCCCGGACTCAGCCTCCAACCGCTGCCGTTCGCGCCGCGCGTCCACGTCGGCGACGTCGACGCCGTGTTCGGACATCCGGGCGGTGGCGCGCTGCGCGAGTCGCCCGCACGCATCGCCGAGCAGATCCTGGCCCAGGGCAACGACATCTACGGCGCGCGCAGCACCCGTCGCGACGTGTTGGTGCTCGCGGCCGAGATCCGACCGGGAGACTCCGGCGGTCCGCTCGTCGACCAGCAAGGTGAGATCGCCGGTGTCGCGTTCGCGACCGACCGCGGCGGCGCGGCGATCGGGTACGCACTCGCGAATTCGGAGGTGCGCCCCGTGTTGCTCACCGGCGCGGCCAACACGACGCCCGTCGACACCGGCCCCTGCGTCCAAGGCTGACCAGATGGACGCGAAGCCAACCGAAGGAGTGCGCACAGAGGCGAGCCGCCGCGAAGCGCAAGTGAGCGAAGCGAACGGAAACAGCCCGCACAGAGGCGAGCCGAAGCGAAGCGCAGGCGAGCACGCGAAGCGAACGGAGCGGATGGAGTGAGCGAAGCGAACGGAAGGAGCGGAGTGGGAGCGAAGCAATAAACATGGAGTTCCAGGACGTCGTGCGGCGCCGTCGCATGGTGCGCAGCTTCGAGCCGACGCCCGTCCCGGCCGATGTGCTCGAGCGCATTCTCCGGAACGGGTTGCACGCGCCGTCGGCGGGGTTCACCCAGGGCTTCGCATTCCTGGTCCTCGAGGGTGAGCAGGACACCAAGCGGTTCTGGTCGGTGACGTTCCAAGACGACGACCGGCGGCGGACGTTCACGTACCCGCGGCTGCTCGACGCCCCGGTGATCGTGATCCCGCTCTCGAGCAAGCAGGCATACCTCGACCGCTATGCCGAGCCCGACAAGGGCGTGTTCGACCGTCGCGAGTCGTTCTGGCCGGTGCCCTACTGGGACATCGACACGGGCTTCGCCGCGATGCTGATGCTGTTGACCGCCGTCGACGCCGGACTCGGCGCGCTGTTCTTCGGGATCTTCCCTGAGCATCTCGGCGCGTTCCGCGCCGAGTTCGGAGTGCCCGACACGCACACACCGATCGGAGCGATCGCGCTGGGGTATCCCCGCGATGACGACGCCCGGTCACCGTCGCTGGATCGCGGACGCAAGCCGCTCGACACGGTGGTGCACCGCGGGAAATGGAGCACCGCATGAGCACTCACGAATCGGCGCAGGAGCACGTGACCGCCTCGTCGCGCCCGGCCGGGTTTCCGCACGGCCGGATGGCGCCCGCCTGGTATCTGAGCAACTTCGGGGGGATGGTGCTCTACGGCGCGATGGTTGCCTCGCCGCGTGTGCGTTCGGTGCTCGGGCGCGGTCCCGTGTCGAGAATCCCGCGCCCGCTCTTCGTGCTGGGGTTCGCCGCCGCGGTGGCCACCCACGTCCTGGAGACCGCACACGGGCTCAGGGTCGCACGCACGGCGGAACTGCCGCCCCGCAGCGTTGCCGTGGTCGGCCTCCGGACGCTGGCGGTCGGGTTCCCCTCGGTGCTCGCGTTGCGGAACGCGCTTCCGGGAACGCGCTGAGACTGGACCGCTCAGCCCCCTGGACGAGGACCCTTCGAGGTCAGTCGACCTCGATGAAGATGCACTCGCCCGGGCATTCCTCGGCCGACTCGATGACGGCCTCTTCCATGCCGCCCGGCACGTTGGCGAGGCCTTCGGGGCCACCCGGGTCGGAGAAGACCTTGCCGCCCTCTTTCACGTAGGCCAGGCCGTCATCGAGCAGTGTGAACACGTCGGGCGCGATCTCTTCGCACAACCCGTCGCCCGTGCACAGGTCCTGGTCGATCCAGACCTTCATTGGCCCTCACTTCTTC
>CAZJSY010000046.1:0-13067 GCA_964548555.1 uncultured Burkholderiales bacterium | reverse complement strand
GTCGCCCGTGCACAGGTCCTGGTCGATCCAGACCTTCATTGGCCCTCACTTCTTCCCGGCGATGCCGTCGACTACTTCAGGATGTCCGGGAGGTCGAGGCCCACCCGGTGTTGGCATGTGGTCGGTACCCGGCGGCAAGCGCCGTACGCCTGCCATCCGGTCGGGACCTTCGCGCCCGTGGTACCACCCTCGTGAGACCACCGTCGCGCGAACGAGCCTTCAGGCTACGGCCGCACGCGACAATTTATCAAGCCGTTACCGGTTAAATGTGCACGGTGCATGTGCCACAGGTGGGTAAGGTGCGCGGGTGTAACGTCCGGCCAAGCCCCCCGTTGCCGGGCGAGAGGGGAGGAGGTGGTCCATCGTGAGCTCTGAGCACGAGCGACGCCTCGACGAGTACGAACGCCAGGTCGACGACCTCCAAGCGCAGGTGAAGGCGCTCGAGGAAGAGGTCGTCGTGCTTCGGCGCCGACTGCAAGACGCGCCGAAGCGGGTGCGCACGCTCGAGGAGCGGCTCCTCGAGACCAAGGGCCAGCTCTCCCAGGCCGTCTCCCAGAACGAGAAGCTCTCGGCCACGTTGCGTGAGGCGCGCGAGCACATCGCTGCGCTGCGCGAAGAGGTCGAGAAGCTGACGATGCCGCCGTCCGCGTACGGCACGTTCCTCAACCTCAACGACGACGGGACGGTCGACATCTTCACGGCCGGCCGCAAGATGCGCGTCGCCGTGCATCCCGAGCTCGAGGTCGACGACCTGTCACGCGGACAGGAGGTCGTCCTCAACGAGTCCCTCAACGTCGTGCTCGCACGCGGACCCGAGATCTCCGGTGAGGTCGTCACCTTCAAGGAGCTCATCGGTGACGGCGCGCGCGCATTGATCGTCGGACGCGCCGACGAGGAACGGGTGTGCGAGCTCGCCGACTCGCTGGCGGGGCAGCGGCTCCGCGCCGGCGACCACCTGCTCATGGAGTCGCGGTCGGGGTTGCTCGTCGAGCGACTGCCGCGTCCCGAGGTCGAGGAGCTCATCCTCGAAGAGGTGCCCGACGTCACCTACGCCGATGTCGGTGGGCTCGACGACCAGATCGAGCAGATCCAGGACGCGGTCGAGCTCCCGTACCTCTACTCCGAGCTGTTCGCCGAGCACGACCTGCAACCGCCGAAGGGCATCCTGCTCTACGGGCCTCCCGGCTGCGGCAAGACGCTGATCGCCAAAGCCGTCGCGAACTCCCTCGCCACGCGCGTCGCCGAGAAGACCGGCAACGCGAAGACGCGGTCCTACTTCCTCAACATCAAGGGCCCCGAGCTGCTCAACAAGTACGTCGGTGAGACCGAACGCCAGATCCGGTTGATCTTCCAGCGGGCGCGTGAGAAGTCGGAAGAGGGCGTGCCCGTCATCGTCTTCTTCGACGAGATGGACTCGTTGTTCCGCACGCGTGGCACCGGCATCTCGTCCGACATCGAGAGCACGATCGTGCCGCAGCTGCTGGCGGAGATCGACGGCGTCGAGAGTCTCAAGAACGTGATCGTGATCGGTGCCTCGAACCGTGAGGACCTCATCGACCCGGCGATCCTGCGCCCCGGGCGCCTGGACGTGAAGATCAAGATCGAGCGTCCCGACGCCGCGAGCGCGAAGCAGATCTTCGGTCGCTACCTCGTGCCGACGCTGCCACTCGGTGACGACGAGGTGAAGCGCGCCGGCGACGCCGGTCAGGCGGTCGAGCAGATGATCGAAGACGCGGTCGCGCTGATGTACTCGACCGACGACGACAACCGCTTCCTCGAGGTCACGTACCAGAACGGCGACAAGGAGATCCTGTACTTCAAGGACTTCGCGTCGGGGGCGATGATCGAGAACATCGTGCGTCGGTCGAAGAAGCTGTCGATCAAGCGACAGATCGGCGGTGGCTCGAAGGGCATCTCTACGCAGGATCTCCTCGACTCGATCAAGCAGGAGTTCCGCGAGCACGAGGACCTGCCCAACACCACCAACCCCGACGACTGGGCCAAGATCTCCGGCAAGAAGGGCGAGCGCATCGTCTACGTGCGCACGCTCATGTCGGAGGGCGAGGACGCGACCGGTGGTCGCCAGATCGAGCGCGTCACCACCGGTCAGTACCTCTGACCCGCGCAGGAACCCGGAGCAACGGTCCGTGTCGCGGGACACCGGCGGGTAGGCTCGGCTCGTGGCCGTCCCCAAGGTCTGTGGGATCGAAACCGAGTACGGGGTGGCGCTGCGCGGCGCGGCCGACGCCAACCCGGTCCTCGCTTCGTCGATGCTCATCAACGGCTACGTCGAGCACCGCAAGATCGGTTGGGACTTCGACGACGAGACACCCGGCCGCGACGCGCGGGGGTTCGCGCGCGACGGTGCGGCGCCGCCCGAGGTCGAAACGCATCTGGTCAACACGGTCCTCACGAACGGCGCCCGTTACTACGTCGACCACGCGCACCCGGAGTACTCCACGCCCGAGTGCGCCGACGCGCTCGAGCTGGTCTGCGCCGACAAGGCGGGAGAGCGCGTGCTCGCCCGGTCGATGCAGGCGGCGCGCCGCATCCTGCCGGCCGGTCAGGAGATCGTCGTCTACAAGAACAACTCCGACGGCAAGGGCAACTCCTACGGGACGCACGAGAACTATCTCGTCGACCGCTCGGTGCCGTTCGCGAGCCTGGTCCGCCATCTGTTGCCGTGGTTCGTGACCCGGCAGGTCTTCACCGGCGCCGGCAAGCTGGGCGCGGAGAACGGCGCGAACCCGGTTGCGTTCCAGATCAGTCAGCGGGCCGACTTCTTCGAAGAGGAGGTCGGCCTCGAGACGACGCTGAAACGACCCATCGTCAACACCCGCGACGAGCCGCACGCCGACCCGCAGAAGTACCGCCGGCTGCACGTCATCGCGGGCGACGCGAACCTCTGCGAGGTCGCGACCTATCTCAAGGTGGGTACGACCGCGATCGTGCTCGCGCTGATCGAAGACGACTTCGTCGACAAGGACCTGTCGGTCGTCGGCCCGGTCGCGGCGATGCGGGTGGTGTCGCACGACCCCACGTGTCGCGCACCCGTGGAGCTCTCCGACGGCGGTACCTGCACCGCGGTCGAGCTGCAGTGGGAGTTCCTGCGCCTCGCCCAGAAGTACTTCGACGAGACCGGGTTCGAGTCGTGCGGCGGCGAGACCGTCGGACGTGACGTGCTCCACCGCTGGGAAGCGGTGCTGGGCGCGTTGGAGCGCGACCCGGGTACGCTCGACGGACAGCTCGACTGGGTCACGAAGCTCAGCCTGCTGCGCGCCTACAAGGACCGCGACGGCCTGGCCTGGGACGACCCGAAGCTCTCGCTGCTCGACCTCCAGTACCACGACATCCGACCTGACCGTTCCCTGTATGAGCGTTTGGTGCGAGCGGGTAAGGTCGAACGTCTGGTTGAGGAGGTCGACGTGACCACCGCGATGACCGAACCGCCCGACACGACACGGGCCTACTTCCGAGGTCGTTGCCTGGCGCGGTGGCCCGACGCCATCGTCGCCGCGAATTGGGACAGTCTGATCCTCGACGTCGGATCCGATCCGCTCCGACGCATACCGATGCTCGAGCCGCTCCGCGGTTCGCGTGCCCATGTCGAAGGATTGTTCGAGGAGTGCACGACGCCTGCCGAGCTGGTTGCCCGGCTGGCGTCGTGAGGCGGTCGGGACGAGACCGCCAGGGAGGACCGTGAGATGCCCGAGAGGGAGCAGAAGAAGAAGCCGGCACCGAAGGAGCGGGTGGAAGAGACCGCCGAGGTCGAAGCACCCGCGAAGCAGGGCGAGAAGATCAAGGAGGAGCTCGACGACCTCCTCGACGAGATCGACTCGGTCCTAGAAGAGAACGCAGAGGAGTTCGTCCGGAACTATGTCCAGAAGGGCGGAGAGTGACGAATATCCGAATCAGGGATTCGGCGTCACATCTCGTCCATACCATCGGGGCATGAAACAGTGCCCCGGATGCGGTGAGATCAAGCCACTCGACGCGTTCTACACGAATCCTGGCGGCCGAGACGGTCGACGGCCCGAGTGCAAGCAATGCACGAGCCGGCTGCGGATGGAGCGGTATCGCGCAAATCGCGAAGCGGAGATCGCGCGGGTTACCAAGTGGCAGCGTCAGAACGCCGAGCGTGTCAAGGCGTATCAGGCGCGCTATCGGCAGTTGCGTCGAAGCGACGACCGGGCTGGACACCTTCGGCGCAAGTTCGGGCTGACCCTCGACGAGTGCGACGCGATGCTCGGGGGGCGCAGCACGGGCGCTACGCGATCTGCGGGCGGGAGCCTCGGCCGGGGAAGCATCTGCACGTCGATCACGACCATGACACAGGGCGGGTCCGCGGGCTGTTGTGCTTCAGCTGCAACGTGGCGATCGGCAACCTGCATCACGACGTGGACAGGGTGATGAGCGCCGCCGACTACGTCGATGACGACGGCACGCGTCGCGAGCTCACCGAGCTCGCACGGGAGCGGGCCCACGGTCTGGTGCAAACAGGGCTTGTGTAGGCTCGCCCCCAGATGAACGAACCCTCATTGCCGTTGTTCGGGCCCGGATCGGATCCGGGCCCTTCGTTTGCCGACCTGCTCCGTCGTGTCGCGCCGCACACCCTCCCGGGAGCCGGCCTCGATGACCACTCGGCCGACGCGCTCGAGATCACGCACGCCACCACGGTGCTCGCGATCCGCTTCGCGGAAGGCGTCGTGATGGCGGGGGACCGGCGGGCCACCGCGGGCTACATGATCGCGAGCCGCCGGATCGAGAAGGTGTTCCCCGCCGACGACTACTCCGGTGTGGCCATCGCCGGCGCCGCCGGTCCCGCGGTCGAGATGGTGCGGCTCTTCCAGGTGCAGCTCGAGCACTACGAGAAGGTCGAGGGCGAGCAGCTCAGCCTCGAGGGCAAGGCCAACCAGCTGTCGCAGTTCGTCCGCGCGAACCTTCCCGCCGCGCTGCAGGGCTTCGTGGTCGTGCCGATCTTCGCCGGCTACGACGAACGCCGGCGCCGCGGACGGGTCTACAGCTTCGACGTGACGGGGGGGAAGTACGAGGAGCTCGACTTCACGTCGAACGGCTCGGGCAGCGTGCACGCGCGCAACTGGATCAAGGCGGTCTGGCGGGAAGGCATGGAGCGCGACGAGACCGTCGACCTCGCGTTGCGCTCCCTGTTCGCCGCGGCCGACGAGGACGTCGCCACCGGCGGACCCGACCTCGTCCGGCGGATCTTCCCGACGGTCGCGGTGATCGACGCAGGCGGGTACCACGCGCTCGACGACGACGTGATCGGGGAGCACGCCCGGCGCGTGATCGGCGGCCGCGAGGAAGGGGCCGGACTGTGATCCGCAGGCCCGACTCGTCGGGGACGGTGCGGCGATGAGCATGCCGTTCTACGTCTCGCCCGAACAGGTGATGAAGGACCGGGCCGACTACGCCCGGAAAGGCATCGCCCGCGGTCGCAGCCTGGTCGCACTGGAGTGCGCCGAAGGCGTCGTGATCATCGCCGAGAACCCGTCGCGGCGGCTGTTCAAGATCAGTGAGATCTACGACCGGATCGCGTTCGCCGGTGTCGGTCTCTACAACGAGTTCAACGCCCTCAAGATCGCGGGCGTTCGTCTCGCCGACCTGAAGGGCTACCAGTACTCGCGTGAAGACGTGACGGCGAGCTCACTCGCCTACGCGTACGCGCAGACGCTCGGCCACGTCTTCACCCACGAGATGAAGCCCTACGAGGTGGAACTGCTCGTCGCGCAGGTGAGCAGCGAGCCCGACGGCGACAACGAGCTGTTCCACATCATGTACGACGGAACCGTGATGGACGAGGAAGGCTTCAGCGTGCTCGGTGGCCAGGCCGAAGCAATCGCGGAACAGCTCAAGGAGCAGTACCAGGCCACCATCTCCGAAGCGGACGCGATCCGGCTCGGCGCGAGGGTGCTGTCGGGCACCGACGGCGAACGGCTGCCGGCCGATCAGCTCGAGGTCGCTGCGCTGGAGCGTGCACGCGGCCAGCGTGCGTTCCGCCGTATCAAGGGCGACGAGCTGCAGTCGATCCTCGGCAGCTGACGTTCAGTCGTCGTCCCTCGGCGCGACCACCTGGCGGATCCGTTCGAGGTCGCGGAGATGGTGCGCACCTTCGTGCGCGGCGTGCTGCACGACCCAGCGCGCCGGACGTTCGCGCCTGTCGAGCTCGAACGGTCGGTCCCACGCGAGCTGCGACGTGCGCGCACCTCGCTCGGCGATCGACCGGGCCGCATCGTCGAGACCCTCGAGCTCGGTCGCGATGTCGACCGCACGAGGGTGCTTCGACACGACCGAGTCGGGATCGGACAGACGGGGGCGGTGCTGGTCGAGCACGGTGTGGAGATATCCAGCCAGGAGCTCGAGGACCTCGCGGACGTGCGCGACGTACTGGGCCATCGACCACTCCGACGCCGCGGGCTGCCGGTACAGGGCATCGGCCGGCACACCGGCGACCGCCTCCCGGTAGCGGCGGCCGAGCGTCCGGATCGTGTCGAGCGCGTCGTCGACCGCGAGACGTGCCTCGTCGACTCCGCAGACGGGACAGGGACCTGACGAGGGGAGCGGATGCCCGCCGGTCACGAGGCGAGGAGCGCGCGGGCGAGCGGGAACATGACGGAAAACAGGACGACCGCGACGGTCGTCCACAGCAGCCATGACCGCGCCCTCGTGGACCGGGGCTCGTCGGCCGGCTCATAGGCCGCCTCCACCTCGTCGACGAGCATGACGAGACGCGCGTCGTCCATCTGGTCGGCCGGTACGTAGACGTCCACACGGGCCATGTCACCCACCGTGAGGCGGTAGACGCTGTCGAGGGCGCCGCGCAGCTCGCAGTCGAGACCCTCCGAGCGCAACCGCGCCGCGAGCACCCGTGCCGGAAACGACCCGTTGACGGACGTGAGGCGCTCCATCGACGCCATGGGCAGAGCGTAGCGATGTCTTCTCGCCCGCTCCGCTCGGCTTCGGGCGCCGCACCTCGAGACCTTCGGGCGTTCGGGTTGCGTCGTACCGGTACCCTCAGGGTTGATGGAACGGCGGATCTTCGGGCTCGAGAACGAATACGGCGTCACCTGCACGCTACGCGGGCAACGCCGGCTGAGCCCCGACGAGGTCGCGCGGTACCTGTTCCGGCGGGTCGTGTCGTGGGGTCGGTCGAGCAACGTGTTCCTCGAGAACGGCGCGCGCCTCTACCTCGACGTCGGCAGTCATCCCGAGTACGCGACGCCCGAATGCGACTCGATCGCGGATCTCGTGGTCCACGACAAGGCGGGGGAGCGGATCCTCGAGGGTCTCGTGCAGAGCGCCGAGCAGCGACTGCGCGAGGAGGGAATCCGCGGCGAGGTGTTCCTCTTCAAGAACAACACCGATTCCGCCGGCAACTCCTACGGATGCCACGAGAACTACCTCGTGGAACGCGACGGTGACTTCTCGAAGTTCACCGACGTCCTGATCCCGTTCCTCGTCACCCGACAGGTCTACGCCGGCGCCGGGAAGGTGCTCCAGACGGCGCGGGGCGCGATGTACTGCGTATCGCAGCGGGCCGAGCACATCTGGGAGGGCGTCTCGTCGGCCACGACGAGATCACGACCGATCATCAACACCCGCGACGAGCCGCACGCCGACGCGGAGCGGTTCCGTCGCCTCCACGTGATCGTCGGCGACTCCAACATGAGCGAGTACACGACGTTCCTCAAGATCGGCGCGACGTCGATCCTGCTGCGCATGCTCGAGGAGGACGCGAGCCCGTGGCGCGATCTCAGCCTCGAGAACCCGATCCGCGCGATCCGGGAGATCAGCCACGACATCACGTGCCGGCGCCGAGTCAGGCTCGCCAACGGCCGTGAGCTCTCGGCGGTCGAGATCCAGTCGGAGTACCTCACCCGGGCCCTGCGGTTCGCGAAGCGTCGCGGCCTCACACCGCTCGAACAGCAGGCGCTCGAGATGTGGGAGCACGTGATGAGCCACCTCGAGCGCGATCCTCTGGACCTGCGCACCGAGGTCGATTGGGTCATCAAGTACCACATGATCGAGGCGTACCGGAAGAAGTTCGACATGCCGCTCACACATCCGCGCGTTGCGCTGATCGACCTGAGCTACCACGACGTGAGCCGCGCGCGGTCGCTCTACTACCTGTTGGAGCGCAACGGGCGGGTGGAGCGTCGCGCCGACGACGACGACATCGAAACCGCGGTCACCACGCCGCCGCAGACCACCCGGGCCCGCCTGCGGGGCGCGTTCATCAAGCGTGCGAAAGAGCGGAAGCGCGACTACACCGTCGACTGGGTGCACCTGAAGCTCAACGACCAGGCCCAGCGCACGGTGCTGTGCAAGGACCCGTTCAAGGCGCGTGACGAGCGAGTCGAGCGCCTGATCGCGTCGTTGTAATCACGTATGCCGTCGTTTCGGAGCGGCAAGGTCTCGGCGATCCTCCACGAGCGGACGGGGCTCCAACGCGTCGAGATCGATCTCGGCGCGGGGCCGGAACGCGCCTATGTCCTGACGCAGCTCACCGGCACCGTCGCCCCCGGTGACCGGGTGGTGGTCAACACGACCGCTGTCGAGCTCGGTCTCGGAACCGGCGGCTGGCACGTCGTGCACTGGAACCTCGAGCGCGAGAGCTGGAGCGAGCCGGGCCCGGGGCACATCATCAAGGCGCGCTACACGAGCCTCCAAGCCGACGTCGGGAGCGCCGAGGAGCATGCCACGGAGCTCGTCGACGTCGACAGCATCGACGGCATGCCAGTCGTCGCGACGCCATTGCACAGTCAGGTCCCTGCGGTCGCTGCTGCCTTCCGCTCTGTCGCGCCGGACGCGCGTCTTGTGTACGTGATGTCCGACGGGGCGGCGCTGCCGCTGGCGCTGTCCGATCTCGTGGCCCGGATGCGCGAGCGCGAGTTGATCGATGCGACGGTCACCTACGGACACGCCTTCGGCGGCGACTACGAGGCGGTCTCGGCGTTCTCGGCCCTCGCGGTGGCGCGCCACCTCGCCGATGCCGACGCCGCGATCGTCTCGATGGGCCCCGGCATCGTCGGCACCGGGACGAGGTTGGGGTTCTCGGGCATCGAGGTGGGGCCCGTGCTCGACGCAGCGTTCGCGCTCGGCGGCCGTCCGATCGCATGTCTACGCGCCTCGTTTGCCGATCCCCGGCCCCGCCACCGAGGCGTGTCGCACCACACGATCACCACGCTTCGAATCGCCTGCCGCGACAGGGTCACGGTGGTCGTGCCGGCCGTCGGCGGCGAGGAACAGGCGCGCCTCACACGCGAGCTCGTGGAAGCGGGCATCGACCGGCGACACGACGTCGTGACGGTCGAACCACCCGACGTCCTCCCGGTGCTCGGACCCGACGCACTCGACGTCGTGTCGATGGGTCGACCGGCGGCGTCGGACGCGGTCATGTTCCAAGCCGCCGCCGCGACGGGCGCGCTGGCGGCGCGGTGGGTGGTGGAGGGCTGACGTGGCCGACCGCCTCGAGCGACTCGTCAACCTGACCGCCACGCTGCTCGACACGCGTCGACCGCTGACCCTCGACGAGGTGGCAGAGCGTGTCGCGCCGCGATATCCCGCGGACCGCGCCTCCCGCCATCGACAGTTCGAGCGCGACAAGCAGACACTTCGCGAGCTCGGCATCGAGATCAGCGTCGAGAGCCTCGATCCCCTCGGAAGCGCGGAGGTCGGGTACCGCATCCGTCCGGAGCGGTACTACCTCCCGGAGCTCGATCTGTCCGACGAGGAGCGGGAGGCACTGCACGTCGCGGTGACCGCAGTGCGCCTCGAGGGCGACGACGCGCGGGAGGCGTTGATCAAGCTCGGCGGCCTCACCGGTGAGAGCGCGCCGGCGGTCGCCGACCTGCCGACGAGCCCCGTGCTCGGCGACCTGTTCGACGCCACTGCGCAACGCGCCCCTGTGACGTTCCGCTACCGCGGTGAGGAACGGGACCTCGAGCCGTTCGGCGTCGTGCTGCGGCTCGGCCACTGGTACGTCGTCGGCCACGACCGGGCGCGTGACGCGCCGCGGGCGTTCCGGGTCGATCGCATCGACGGCGACGTGTCGACCGGTGCTCCCGGGAAGTTCACCGTGCCCGAGTCCTTCGATCCGGAGCAGTACCTCCGGGACGACCCGCTGCTGTTCGGCGACGACCGCCCGGTGCGCGCGCTCGTCCTCGTGGAAGCGCTGCGGGCCGGATGGGTCGCGGAACAGCTCGGCGAAGCGGCGGTCGAAGAACGTCGTGCCGACGGCGCGATCGTCGTCGGTCTCGACGTCGTGAACCGTGACGCGTTCCGTTCGTGGCTGCTCGGCCTCCTCGACTACGCGACGGTGCTCGAGCCCGCAGCGATTCGTGACGACGTGGTCGCGTGGCTGCGCGGCATCGCCGGACCGCGCGTCGAGCCCGTGGAACCGGTCGAGGACGTCGAGGACGCGGCATCGTGAGCCGTCCCGTCGCGACCGACCGGCTGCGCAAGGTGCTCGCGCTCGTGCCGTGGATCCTCGCCCATCCGGGCGAGCACCTCGACGACCTGGCGACGAGGTTCAACATGTCCCGCCAGCAGCTCGAGCGCGAGCTGTCGCTCCTGCAGTTCTGCGGTCTGCCGCCGTACACCGCGGACCGTCTGATCGACGTCGACCTGCGTGGCGACCGGGTGTCGATCCGCCTCGCCGAGTACTTCGAGCGTGCGTTGCGCCTCACCCCGTCGGAGGGCTTCGCGTTGCTCGCGGCCGGGCGCACGATGCAGTCCGTCCCCGGAGCGGATCCCGAGGGGCCGCTCGCCCGTGCGCTCGACAAGCTCGCCGACGTGCTCGGGGCATCGCGTGGGCTCGTCGTGGACGTCGGCGGTGCACCCAACCTCGACGTGCTGCGCGACGCGGCCCGCGAACGCGAGCAGGTCGAGATCGACTACTACTCGTACTCCCGCGACGAGATGACGACGCGGCGCATCGACCCGGTACGGGTGTTTCACGCGTTCGGCGCGTGGTACACGGCCGCGTACTGCCATCGCGCCGAGGGAGAGCGGCTGTTCCGGGTCGACCGGGTCCGCGCCGTGCGACCGACGGGTGAGCGTTTCGCGCCACGTCCCGACACCGACCATCCGGACGAGCTCGTGTACCACCCGCGTCCCGACGACCTACGGATCACATTGCGACTCGATCCCTCCGCCCGTTGGGTCCCCGAGACCTATCCGACCGAGGAGGTGCTGGACGAGCCGGGCGGATGGTGCACCGTCACGATGGCCATCAGCGAGCGCGCGTTCCTCGACCGCCTGCTGCTGCGTCTGGGTCCGGCGGCCGAGGTACTCGCACCCGATACGGAACGGGACGCCGCGGCCACCGCGGCCCGCAAGCTGCTCCAGCGCTACTGAGGAGTGCTCGTGGCTCCCTCCGCGGCACCCTCCGGTGACGTGCGCGTCGAGTAGCCGGGCGGCGTGCGAGGATGGCAGGCGATGGTGTTTCCCCGGATTCTCCGATGAGCGTGCACTGGCCCGAGCCCACACCCGATGACCCGCAGGGCGGCGAGCCGGCCGCGGAACGTGTCGGCTCGCCACTGCCCGGTGCAGCACGTCGCGCCGACGACACGGCGACTGCACCCACCCCTCGGGCCAGCGATGCCGGCGGAGCCGGTCCGTCGACGCCCCGGAGCGCACAGCGCAAGGAGCGCACGAAACGCCGGCAGCGCCAGGTCGTCGAATGGGTGGTGCTCATCGCCGCGGCGCTCGGCATCGCGCTCGTCATCAAGACGTTCCTGTTCCAGGCCTTCTACATCCCGTCGACGTCGATGGTGCCGACGCTGAAGGTTGGCGACCGGGTTCTGGTGAACAAACTCAGCTACCACCTCCACGACGTGCACCGCGGCGACATCGTCGTGTTCGGCGCGCCGCCGGGCACCGAGACCGCGCAGATCAAGGACCTCGTGAAGCGGGTCGTCGGCCTCCCCGGTGAGACGCTCGAAGGACGCGGCGACGGTCACGTCTACATCAACGGCCGGATGCTGAGCGAGCCCTACCTCCACGGCGTGCCGTCGAAGACGTTCGGTCCGGTTCAGATACCGGCGCACTCCTACTACGTGCTCGGTGACAACCGGCAGGCGTCGAAGGACTCGACCGTCTTCGGTCCGATCTCGAGATCCAAGATCGTCGGACGGGTCTTCGTCCGCATCTGGCCCATCAACCACCTGGGTTTCTTGTGACGCGTGGTTCCGTCGCGCCCGCGAGCGCGCGGCCTCACGTCGGGCCCCATTCGCCGACGGCGGCCATCATGCGATCGACCCGATCGGCGTAGAGCGCGTCGATGCCCATCTGCAACACCGCGCGAAGGTGGCGCGTCTCCTGCACGTCCCACGCGAACGCGGCGACGTCGAAGCGGTGGAACAACGCGACGAGCCCCTTGGTCCAGTCAGTGTGATGCATGTTCATGGCATCGACGTTGCGCTCGCGCAGGTCTGCTGCATGACGTTCGAGTGACACGGTGATGTGCTTCTTGCGCACCGAGTGGACGAGATGCGCGCCGTAGGCGCCGTCGCGCAGCTTCGTCAGCAACTCGATATCGGGAGAGCACAGCCAGAGTCGCGTGGTTGCTCCGGCGGCGCGCGCGACCTCGATCACCGGTCGCGCGGCGGCAGGTTCCTTCACGTCGAGCGAGAGCTCGAAATCGGTTCCCAGCGCGTCGTAGAGCTCGCGTAGCCGCGGCACGCCGAGGCGTCCGAGCTCCTTCGACGCCGAGCGGTGCACGTGGACACGACGGAGCCCCGAGCGAAACGTTTCGTCGTGCACCAGCACGACCTCGCCGTCGGCGGCCAGCCAGGCATCCGACTCCAGCCCGGTCGCTCCCTGCTCGAGGGCACGACGGAACGCCGGGATCGTGTTCTCCGGCTCCTCGAGGCGCGCGCCACGGTGCGCGAAAGCGATCGTCATCACGGCGATCGTCGCGCACCCCTGCACGCGGGTGCGATACCGGCAGATCGGGACCAATGACCACGGTATGTGATCTCGCCCCGGATCGCTTAAGCCGCCCCGAACCCATGCCGATCTTGGTCCTGCGGACATGGAGTAAGGGG
>CAZJSY010000045.1:0-22733 GCA_964548555.1 uncultured Burkholderiales bacterium | reverse complement strand
TCGACATCTGTCAGATCTACGACGCGTTCACGCCCATGGTGCTGTTGTCGTTCGAGGCGCTCGGCTTCTGCAAGAAGGGTGAAGGCGGCCCGTTCGTCGGCGACGGCCGCATGCGCGTGGGCGGTGCGCTTCCCACCAACACCGACGGCGGCGGCCTGTCGTCGTGCCATCCGGGCATGCGGGGCATGTTCCTGTTGGTCGAGGCGGTGCGCCAGCTTCGCGGCGAGGCCGGCGACCGCCAGGTTCGCGACGCCCGCGTCTGCTGCGTCAACGGCACCGGCGGGTGGTTCTCCTCCGCCAGCACCGTGCTGCTCGGTATCGAATAGCCGCGAACGCGCCATGCCGGGCCGCCTGCGCGGGAGAAGGCGTCAGCCCTGCGCTTCCGACCACGCCTGCATGCGGCGATTCATCTCGTCGTGGTCGACGTCCTCGATGTGGGTGCTGAGCATCCACTGCTGACCAAAGGGGTCTCGAACGCGTCCGCCGCGGTCGCCGTAGAACTGGTCGGCGAGCGGATAGATCACCTCGCAGCCCGCAGCAACGGCCTGATCCCAAACTCGGTCGACGTCGGGGACGTTGAGCGCCATCACCGCGGTGACATTGCCGCCGATCGACGTCGGCGCGACGCCGTTGCCGTCGTCACCCTCGTCGGTGATGAACACCACCGAGTCGCCGATACGGAACTCGGCGTGCGCGACCTTGCCGTCGGGTGCGACGAATGGCTCACCGACCGCCTCCGCATCGAAGGCCTCGGTGTAGAAGCGGATCGCTGCCACTGCATCGCGCACCACGAGCCGGGTCGTGACCGTGTGCAGGCGTTCGGGAACCGGTTGCACTGCGTCCGGCACGGCAGACCTCCCTCGCTTGACTGCGTCAAGCCTAGAAGGATGTGCTCAGCGTCCGAAACACCCGTTAACTGTCATACCCCCGTCGTACGATGACCACATGATCGACGTCGCCATCGTGCGCGAACAGGTTGCCGAACTCCTGCGCGCGCTCGATGCCGACGCGGTGCCATTACCCGACGCCGTGTCGCGGTGGGAGGACTTCCAGGCGATCGCTCGCGACGCGACCGCGGCAGCCACGCTGTTGGCGCGCCGCGTCGACGAGTCCCGGGTGTGGCAACGAGCCGGACATCGCAACGCGGCGGAGTTCCTGGCCGCGCGTTCGGGGAGTTCCATCGCGTCTGCACGAACGCAGCTCGAGGTTGCACGCAAGGTTGAGACGTTGCCGGGCGCCGCCGAGAAGTTGCGCAACGGTGGTCTCTCGGGTGCGCAGGTGGCGTTGGTGGTCGAGGGCGCGAGCGCGAACCCCGGTGCCGAGGAGCGTCTCTTGGAGCTGGCCGAGCGTTCGTCGCTGAAGGAACTGCGCGACGAGGTGCTGCGGGTGCGAGCCGCCGCGGATCCGGATCCCGATGCGACGCACCGGCGCATCCACCAGCGCCGGCACCTCCGCACGTGGCGTGACGCGGAGGGGGCGTGGCACGCCGGCATGTACGGCACGACCGTCGACGGTGCCGGCATCGAAGCCGCGCTCGAACCCCTGATCGACGAGTTGTTCACGAAGGCGCGCGCCGAAGGACGACGGGAACCTCGCGAGGCATACGCGTTCGACGCACTCGTGCTGCTCGCCAAGCGCACTACCAGCGGTGAGGAACGGGCAAAGCCCAGCCTCCGGTACACGACGATCGTGCGCGCCGACCTCGACGCGTTGCGGCGCGGCCGGGTCGACGACGGCGAGGTGTGCGAGATCGCAGGGGTCGGACCGATTCCGGTCAGCAGCGCACGCGACCTCCTCGGTGACAGCATCCTCAAGCTCGTGATCACCAAAGGTGTCGACGTGTTGAACGTGACGCACCTGGGGCGAGGGCCGAACGCCGCGCAACGGATCGCGCTGTTGTGGTCGTCGCAGGGATGCAGCGTCGACGGCTGTGCGCGCACCCGGGTCGAGATCGATCACCGCGTGCCCTACGCGGAAACGCGGCACACCCGCCTCGACGAGCTCGATTCGCTCTGCAAGCACCACCACGATCGGAAGACGTTTGACGGCTGGCAGCTCATCGATGGCACGGGGAAACGGCCGATGGTGCCTCCCGGCGACCCGCGCCACCCGAAGAACCGTCCGAAACTCGACACCGGGTGATCGTTCAATAACTGCGCGCCCGCGGTGCCGGTTACGCGACGTCGGGGGCCGCGCCGAAGAAACCGCGGTGCACCACGCGTGCCAGCGAATCGAGCATCACGTCGTCGTCGAGGTCGAGCCGCCGCGACACCAGCACGTAGTTGAACCGCTCGAGCATGGCCATGAGGGCCGCCACCGAGGTGGTGCTGTCGACGGCTTGCGGCGCTCCGGCCTCGTCCATGCGTGCAGCCAGCGCGCTCGCGATCGCCGTGAACGAACGGACCCCCAACCGGCCGATCTCACGGTCGCCGCCTTGGGCCTCTCTCCACGCACGGATGATCGGACCGTACCGGCGATACGTGTCGACGAAGCCTCCGAGGAGCCGCCGCAGCTCCTCGAACCCCGCGGCATCGCTGCCGATCGGGCCGACCGACTTGGCGAGCTCGTTCCACTCGTGCGCGCATTCGACGGCCAGCGCGCGCAGGAGATCTTCCTTGTTCGCGAAGTAGAGGTAAAAGGTGCCGTGCGAAGTGCGCGCCGCACGCACGATGTCGTCGACACGCGCCGCGTGGTATCCGCGCTCGGCGAACACCCGCATGCCCGCGTCGAGGAGCTTGCCCATCGTGCGCCGGCCCTGCGCCCGGAGCTCACGCTGGCGAGCCGGAGTGCCGGCGATCTGTCCGTCGATGTCGCTGCGGCGCCCGCGCCGGTTCGAGTCGCGTGATCGGGCGGGCTTGTTAGATTCGCTCACGATGCTCCCGACGACGACTCGCGAGGCGGCTCGGCGATTCACGGATCGTACCGCCTACGTCACGGCGCCCGGGTGGCCCATCAGCTACCGCGACCTCGATCGCGTATCCGACGAGGTGGCCGCCGGACTGGCACGACGCGACGTCGACGAGGGCGACGTGGTGGCGTTGGTGTTGCCGCCCGGGCCTGAATACCTCGTCGCGTACGTCGCGGCCGCAAAGCTCGGGGCGATCACGGCGGGAGTGAACGACAGGCTCGCGCCGGCCGAACGTGACGCGGTGGTCGCGCTCGCGACACCGCGATTCGTCGTCGCCGGCCCCGACCTGGTCCAGACCGTTCCCGGCGACGCCGAGCTGCTCGTCACCGCGCCCGCGTCCTCGCTCGACGATCTCCTCGCACCGTTGCGCACGGCGAACGCGACGCCTCCCGAGCCTGCACCCGATCCCGACCGTCCGGTTGCGATCATCTTCACGTCGGGTACGACGGGCCTGCCGAAAGGTGCGCTCTACGGCAATCGGCAACTGGAGTTCATCACCCGTACCGACGTCGGCGACGCATGGGGAAGCGGTGGCCGCGGCTTCATGGGCACGTCGTTCGCGCATCTCGGGTTCATGACCAAGCTCCCCGGCAACCTGCAGCGTGGCGGGGTCAACTACATGATGACGAGATGGCGCGCCGATGCCGCGCTCCGACTCCTGGCCGAGCAGCGCATGACGACCGTGTCGGGCGTGCCGACACAGCTCGCGTTGATGCTGCGCCAACCGGACTTCGACTCGTACGACCTCGAGAGCGTGCAGTACATCGTCGCGGGCGGCGGTCCGATCACGCCCGGTCTCGCGCAGGAAGCGCGGGCCCGCTTCCACGCGAAGCTGGCGACCAGGTACTCGTGTACCGAGGCGGGCATCGGACTCGGCACCGCGTTCGACGATCCCGAGGAGGACGCCGTCCTCAGCGTGGGCCGCCCGCACGCGTCGGTCGATCTCGTGCTACTCGGCTCCGACGACCAACCCGTCCCCGCAGGCACCGTCGGCGAGGTGTGCCTCCGATCGCCTGCCGTGATGAGCGGCTACTGGCGCAACGACGCCGCCACCGCCGAGGCGTTCACCGCAACCGGGCATGTCCGCACCGGCGATCTCGGCTGGATCGACGATCGCGGCCGTCTGCGCCTCGTCGGTCGGAGCAAGGAGATGTACGTGCGCGGTGGCTACAACGTCTACCCCGTCGAGGTCGAGGCGGTGCTCTCGACGCATCCGCGTGTCGGCGCGATCGCGGTCGTTCCCCGGTCCGATCCGGTGATGGGCGAGATCGGCGTCGCCTGCGTGGTGCCACACGACCCGAACGATCCCGTCACGCTCACGGAGCTGCGGAGCTTCGCGACCGAGCGGCTCGCCGCGTACAAGCTTCCGGAGGACCTGCGCGTGGTCGAGTCGTTGCCGCTCACCGCGGGCGAGAAGGTCGACCGCCGCACGTTGGCCGCGCTCGTCGCCACGCCTGTAGGGTGACATCCGTGTCAGGTCGAGCGCGACCGTAAACATGGAACTGGAATTCACGCCCGAGCAGGACGAGCTGCGCGACGGCGTTCGCGCCGTCCTCGAACGCGAGTGCCCGATGAGCTTCGTGCGCACGCTCGTCGAGAAGCGCTGGCGCGACGGCGACGCCACCGCAGACGAGCTGTGGCGCCGCATGGTGGAGCTGGGCTGGCCGGCCCTCACCGTCCCGGCAGACGCAGGCGGTCTCGGTTTCGGGGCCGTGGAGCTCGCGGTCGTCCTCGAAGAGCTCGGACGCGTCGTCGCTCCCGGTCCGTATCTGCCGACGGTCACCCAGTTCGTCCCCGCCGTGCGCGAGACGGGCGACACCGAGCAACGGGCCCGCTTCCTCGGCGCGGTCGCGGCGAACGGAACCACCGGCAGCCTCGCGATCGCCGAAGCTTCGGGCAACTTCGATCCCGCACACGTCGAAGCGATCGCGGAGCCGGCCGCCGGCGGGTACACGCTGCGAGGCACGAAGCACTTCGTGTTCGAACCCTTGGTCGCCGACGAGATCGTCGTCGTCGCGCGCGTGGCAGGGACGTCCGGCGACGATGGTATCGGCGCGTTCGTCGTGCCGCGCGAGGCGACGACGGTCGCCGCGTCGCCGTCGATCGACGTGAGCCGCGTGATCGGCACCGTCGAACTGCCCGACGTCCACGTCCCGGGCGACCGGGTGCTCGGTGAGCCGGGCCCCGCCGTGGCGGCCTCGTTGCGACGCGCCGTCGACGAGGCCGTGGCCGCGCTTGCGATGGAGACGGTCGGAACGTGCCAGTCGATCTTCGACGTCAGCCTCGACTACGCCAAGCAGCGCGAGCAGTTCGGCGTGCCCATCGGCTCGTTCCAGGCGACGAAGCACAAGTTCGCCGACATGCTCATCCTCTTGGAACGGGCCCGGGCCACGAGCTACTTCGCCGCCCTGACGATCGCCGAGGACGACGAGCGCCGCGCGCTGGCCACGTCGATGGCCAAGGCCGCGGCGGGCGACGCGACACACAAGATCGCCAAGGAAGGCATCCAGGTGCACGGCGGCATCGGCTACACGTGGGAGCACGACATCCACCTGTACGTGCGGCGAGCTCAGGCCGACGGCCTGCTGTTCGGCACCGCCGCGACGCACCGCGCACGCGTCGCCGACCTCATCGGCATCTGAGGTCCTAGAGATCCGGTTCGCGCACGTCGCCGGCGTGCGACGCCAACAGCGGCTCGCGTCGTGGCACCAACATCGCGGCGAAGTCCGCGAACGCGATGACATTGTCGAACGGGTCGAGGACCCGGACCTCGACGACCGTGAGCTGACGACCGGCGCGCATCACTCTCGCCTCGGCCCGGACGAAGTCTCCCTTCGGACGGCCGAGATACCGCACGTGCAGATCCGCGGTCACGAGCGTGTTCTTGCCCGGCTCGAAGTTGCTGGCGCGCGCCGCGCACGAACCGGCGGCGACGTCGACGAGCGTGGCGATTGCGCCACCGTGCAGGTTCCCCGACCCGTTGAACGCCTCGGGCGCCACCGGCATCTCGACGACGACCTTCCCCGGTTCGTCGGATTCCACCATGCGGATGCCCAGCAGCCGGTGCAGCGGCGTGAGCTTGAAGGTGTTGCGCAGGTACTCGATGATCTCGTCGCGGCTCTTCCCGTCGGCCACCGTCTCGCCTCCTTTCACCTCGATGCGGCAGCTAGCGAACTCGGGTCGTGGCCTGCGCACCGAGCTCCACGAGCGTGAAGCCCTCCTCGTCGGCGTCGACGACCGTCTGCGAGCAGTAGTCGGGCGCGAAACTGACGACACTGTCGTCCCCCGTTGCCGCACCGACGATCGTGTTGATCGCGACGAAGTGCGTGACGACCACGGCGTCGCTCGACAACTCTCGCACCGCGGCGAAGAGCTCGCTCCTCCACCGGTGGAGGTCGTTTGGCTGTTCGGTCCAGGTGCTGCGAAGCACCGACTGCAGCCACGCCGTACGGGAAGTGAGCGAATCGAACGGCGACGGGATCTCGCCGACCCGCGGCTCCAGCGTGGCGCGCGTGCCCCATCGCCGCTCGAGCGCCTCCGCCGTCTCGCGTGTGCGGCGCAACGGCGACACCGCGATCGGGCGGGGATCGAGCGCTCCGACGGCCGCGGCCATCGCCGCCGCCTGCTCACGGCCGACCGCGTCGAGCCCGGGATCGACCTCGTCGCCATAGCCCGCACGAGGATGGGCATGACGCACCAGTACGAGACGTGAAGGCATCGCGTCAGTTGCTCGCGGCCGTGGTCGAGGTCGTCGGCCCGCGGTTCACCCTGATGCCCGGCAACTGGCGCCAGTTCGCGACCGACGGATGCGAACGGCCGGCAGGACCGGAACCGAAGACCTGCAGGACGTTGAGCGTCATCGTGATGATGGCCGGCTCGTGCGGGTTGCCGGGCCCCGGCGGATTGAGCTTGCTGATCCACCAATTCGTGCCGCTCGCGAACACACCGCCGCCGTTCGGCACCGTGTAATACGTCACGTCGGAGTAGCTGGACTTGCCGTGACAGCGCACCGGCGAGTGCGCCAGCACCTCGACGTCGGCCGGGCCGGGCACGCTCGGGTCGTAGCGGTCGTATTCGGTACCCACCGTGACCGGCACGTGAGCGCCGTTCTTCAGGCCTGTACCGGCGAAGACCCACGACGACGCATCAGAGACGACGAGGTCGGCACGCACGGGATTGCACTCGTACTGCTGACCGATGAGCGTCTGTTCCGGCCGGTTCACCGGATACTCCCGCCAGCTCACCGTGGTGAGATCCGGACTGATCCTGCGCACCGGATCGTCGGTGGAGCGGTAGTTGATCTCGCGGCGCGCCGGCCCGAGTGGCGACGAGACGAGGCGGATCTGGCGGTAGATCGCGTTCGCGCCGAAGAATGCGATGTTGACGCCCCGATCACGCGCAGCTTGCGCGCCGTCGAACATCGACTTCGACCAGTACTCGTCGTGGCCGAGCGAGAGCAGCGCGGAATGTTGCAGGACGAGCTCGGGGCGGCGATCGAGGTCGACGCCGGTGGTGTAGGTCACGTCGAAACCGAACGTCTCCATCAACGAGACGAGCGGCAGCTCGTTGCCGACGAAGTCGGCGGCGCCGCTGCCAAGCGAATAGGGCCGGTCGAACGACACTTCCTTCGATCGGGCAGCGACCGACACGGCCGAACCGCGCCCGGTGTCGGTGCCCGGACAGGCGTACAGCGAGCACCCGCCCCACGTGTTGTACGCCTGCCAGTTCGTCACCGCGTTCATCACCATGAACGCAGCGCGGCTGGTGTCGTCGCGCACCGTGAGCGGGATCCACTGCTGGCCGCCCGTCGACGCGGTGAGCTTGAAGAGGTAGTCACCGGGCGGCCACGAGTCATCGATGTGAACCGGGACGGAAGGTTGCCAGCGCGCCTCGATCATGTTGACGCCCGACGTGACGGTCGGACGGGACTGGCGCACGCCGGTGAGACCCGTCGTGCGCCACACACGCCGTGAGAGCAGACCCTGATAGTTCCCCATGCGAAATGCGTCGACGTCGTACCTGGGCGCGGTCGTCGAGACGTACAGCGTGACGGTGTCACCCTGCTGCGCGCTCACCGCACCTGCGTAGCCCTCGATCTCTCCCGGCTTCGGCTGAACGGTGATGCGCCACTCGGCCGTGCCGGGCTTCGCGTTCTCCTGCATGACCCACGGTGCTTGGAACGGGCTGTGCGCCCCGGTCGTTGGAGGCGTCGTGGTGCTCGGGATCGTGGTCCCTTGCGCGCGCGCCGATCGCGACGTGGAGCGCCACGGCGCTCCCCAGAGCGCAAACGAACCGACTACCAGCCCCACTACCACGAGCGCGGCGACCACGACGAGCACAGTGCGGCGGCGCGAGCGCACCGTCTGTGTAAGCACCAGCCGCAGCGTAGTGGCCGGGTCTCGAGATCCCCGGTATTCGACCGATGTGGATCAGGTGCGCTCGTACCGCCATTCCTCGGCACCGAGCCACAGACGGTGACGCCGGCCCGGCGCGTCGAGCACGCCCGCCTCGTAGCCCGCATCGCCCTCGTAGAGACACACCGCGACATCACCCGAACGCACGAAGCGCGGAGCAAACGACAACGGCTCCGAGCCACGCACAGCTTGCAGCACCGCGTCGACCGACGGATACGGAGCGAGTGTCAGCAGCGTCACGTGTTGCGGCGGAGGGAGCTCGAGCTCGCCCGCCCGCTGTCGCGCCAACGCGTCGTGCGGCGCGATCCAGCGATGATCGTGGATCTCGCCTCCGTCGATCTGCACCGCGCCGTCGCCACGACCGACGAAGAAAAGTGTTCGGAATCGCTTCGGCGCGATCTCCGGTGTGGTCCAGGTCGACAGGTGCACCAGCGGACCGGGATCGACGGTCAGGCCCGCCTCCTCTCGCAGCTCGCGTACCGCGGCGCGCCGGGCCGCGTCGCGCTCGTCACCTCCCGGCCGCACATCGTCGGGATCGATGCGGCCGCCGGGGAACACCCACGCTCCACCGTGGAAGTCGAGCCGGCGGTTGCGCCGGACGAGGAGGACCTCGACCCCGTCTGGGGCGTCGCGCAGCAACACCAGCGTGGCGGACGGAGCGGCCTCCACCGGTGTCGCTGCGCCCGGAAGGTCTCGGGTCGGCTCTGGTTCAGGCGACTGCATCCGCTCATCATGGCCGCTCCGACCCGCCGGGTCGGCGACGGCGGTCAGGTCGAGCCGTCGAAGCAGAAGACCCGATAGGGCGCCTTCAGCACCGGCTGGGCCACGTTGCGGACCGGGATGCCGCCGGCGGTGTGGCCCTTCTCGGTACCGCCGTGCGCGTGTCCGTGGACCACCAGGTCGGCACCGGCACGGTCGATCGCCTCGCCCAACAGATAGCTGCCGAGGAACGGCCAGATCTCCAGGCGCTCTCCGTGCAGCGTTCCCTCGATCGGTGAGTAGTGCAGCAGCGCCACGCGCACGTCGGTGTCGAGCGAGCGGAGGCTCTCCTCGAGCGTGTCCGCCATCCGCCGGGTGTGGCGGATGAACAGCTTCATCTCCGGCTCGCCGAAGTCGGACGCGCACGCGCCGACGAAACCGCCGCCGAAGCCCTTCGTTCCCGCGACACCCAGTCGTGTGCCGTCGATCCGGACGGTGGTGGCCGCGCCCTCGAGCACCTGCACGCCGGCATCCCGCAGGATCTCCGTGATCTCGACCGCGTGGTCGCACTCGTAGTCGTGATTGCCCAACACCGCGACGACGGGCACGCGCACCACCTTCAGCTCGCCGACGAGCGCCCGCGCTTCCGCGACGGTGCCCACTCGTGTGAGATCGCCGGCGATGAGCAGCACGTCGGCTTCGTCGCCGAGGTGCTCGAGGTGCGGGGCGAGCTTGCCCACGGAGTCCTCGCCGAAGTGCACGTCGGCGATCGCCGCGATCCTGATCACAGGTGCTCGACCTCGCCGGTCTCGAACATGGGCGGGACGACCACGTCGTTGTGGACCTCGTGGTCGGGAAGCATCTCGGCGACGATCACCGTGATCGCGGCGCGCCGATCCTCGGTGGCGACCGACCCGGTCACGAACACCCTTCCGGCCGCCAGCGTCACCTGGATGTTCAGCTCGCCGACACGGTCATCGTGCGCGAGCGCCTGGCGAACCTGCTCGCACACGTACTCGTCCGGTTCCGACGGCGGGCGCATCAGCTCTCGTAGAGGGCCGAGAACAGGTGTTGGATCGGCACGGTCGGCACCGCGATGTCGTTCGACTGCGCGTACAACAGGAGGCTCAGCACTCGACGGGTTCCGTGCTGCAACGCGCGCCACTGCAAGTAGTCCCAATCGAGATCGCATCGCGCGACGATGCCGAGCCCGTCGTACCAGTGACGCGGAATGTGCTCGTCGGCCACGACCGCCTTGATCACGAGCAGGTCCTCGGGCGCGATCACGTGTGCTGTGCAACCCATCACGTCGGTGACCGACGCCCGGGCGAGCATCTCGTCGTCGAGATAGATCTCACCGGCCGACCGGAAGATGACGTCGACCATCGCATCGCGCTTGAACGCCTTGTACAACCAGTGGGGGTCGGTCTCCTCGACCTCGAAGCCGACCGCTCCCAGCGTGTCGAGCGTACGTCGGGCCGCGTCGGGCTTCACGAAGAGGTCGATGTCGTGGGTGTAGCGAGGCCGCCCGAGCGTGGCAGAGCTGATGCCGCCCATGAGCAGGTACTCGATGTGCGCCTTCTCCAGCGCCGCGACCGCGTCGCGAAGCGTCGCGACGAAGGCGACTTCGTCGGACTCCTGCGTCGTGATCCCGGTCCGGTCGGGGGCCATCGCCGGCTCAGCCGGCCAGTCCTCGCAGCACGTACGGAAGAATGCCCCCGCTGCGGAAATACGAAGCCTCGGCAAGCGTGTCGATGCGCACCCGTGCTCTGAACGTCGTCTGACCCGCCTGCACCTCGAGCTCCTCGGGAAACGGCCCCTCGGTAGGCGCGTCGGCCAGGCCGCCGATGTCGAAGGTCTCCTCGCCGGTGAGGCCGAGCGACTCCGCCGACTCCCCGTCGAGGAACTGCAACGGCAGTACACCGAGGTCGACGAGGTTGGAGCGGTGGATGCGCTCGTAGCTCTCGGCGATGACGGCGCGCACGCCGAGCAAGGCCGTCCCCTTGGCCGCCCAGTCGCGGGACGAGCCGGACCCGTACTCCTTCCCCGCGAGCACGACGAGCGGCACACCTTCGTCCCGGTATCGCATCGCGGCGTCGTAGATGGCCAGTTGCTCGCCGCTCGGGAGGTGCCGCGTCACACCACCCTCGACGCCCGGCACGAGGCGGTTGCGGATGCGGACGTTCGCAAACGTGCCGCGCATCATGACCTCGTGGTTGCCGCGCCGCGACCCGTAGGAGTTGAACTCCTCACGCGGCACGCCGCGCTCGCTCAACCAACGGCCGGCTGGACTGTCGGGCCGGATGACGCCCGCCGGGGAGATGTGGTCGGTCGTCACGCTGTCGCCGAGCCAGGCGAGCACGCGCGCGCCGCCCACGTCGGTGATCGGCGCGGGCTCGGCGGTCACGCCCTCGAAGAACGGTGGCTCCCGTACATACGTCGACTCGGGATCCCAGCTGTACGTGGTGGAGCCGGCCACCTGCAGGCTCTGCCAACGATCATCGCCACGGAACACGTCGCGGTATGCGTCGACGAACATCTCGGAGCGGACGGCGTCGCGCACGGCCGCCGCGACCTCGTCGGATGCGGGCCAGATGTCCCGCATGTACACCGCGGCGCCCGCGACATCGTGACCGATGGGCTCGTCGTACGGGTCCCAGTCCATCGTTCCGGCGAGCGCGTACGCGACGACGAGCGGCGGCGACGCGAGGTAGTTCATTCGGCAGTCGGGGTGGATGCGACCCTCGAAGTTCCGGTTCCCCGACAGCACCGAGCACACCGCGAGATCGTTGGCATTGATCGCGTCGGAGATCTCCGGGAGCAGGGGACCG
This sequence comes from uncultured Burkholderiales bacterium, assembly GCA_964548555.1. Taxonomy (GTDB): domain Bacteria; phylum Actinomycetota; class Acidimicrobiia; order IMCC26256; family JAMXLJ01; genus JAMXLJ01. The sequence goes on along the minus strand of CAZJSY010000045.1, from coordinate 10,881 downwards.
GAGTTGCCGATGCAGGTGGTGCAGCCGAACCCGACCAGATCGAAGCCGAGCTTCTCGAGATACGGCAACAGTCCCGCCCGTTCGTAGTAGTCGATCACGACGCGCGATCCGGGTGCGAGCGAGGTCTTGACCCACGGCTTCACCTGCAGCCCGCGGTCGACCGCGTTGCGGGCGAGCAGACCGGCAGCGAGCATCACCGACGGGTTCGAGGTGTTGGTGCAGCTGGTGATGGCGGCGATCACCACGTGACCGTCGTCGAGGCCGAAGCGCGTGCCGTCGTGGAGCGTGACAGGCACGGGGTCGTGACGCGCACGGGCTGCGTCGGCCGACATCGTCGGCGCGGACACCTTCTCGACGCTGTCGTGCGGGGCGGTGCCGGCCATGGCCGCCGGTGGGTCGCTCGCAGGGAACGACTCGGCCGAGGCCTCGTCGGGCGTGTCCCCGCCGTTGAGGCCGGTCCCCGGCGGGGACGGTGGATCGGGCAGCGACGAGCGCAGCGCCTCCCCGAACATCTCCTTGGCCCGGTCGAGGGGCACGCGGTCCTGCGGGCGAGACGGACCCGCGAGGCTCGGCACCACCGTGGCGAGATCGAGCTCGACGACCTCGGAGAAGTTGGGAGCGGGCGACTCCTCGTCGTGCCAGAGGCCCTGTTCCTTCGCGTACGCCTCGACGAGCGCGACGACTTCGGGCGGACGGCCCGTGAAGCGCAGGTACCGCAACGTCTCCTCGTCGATCGGGAAGATCGAGCACGTCGACCCGTACTCGGGCGACATGTTGCCGATCGTGGCCCGGTTCTCGACCGGCACCGATGCCACACCGGGTCCGAAGAACTCGACGAATTTGCCGACGACACCGTGGCGGCGCAGGAGCTCGGCGACCGTGAGCACCAGATCGGTGGCCGTCGCGCCCTCGCGCAGCGCGCCCGAGAGGCGGAAGCCGACGACGCGCGGGATGAGCATCGACACCGGTTCCCCGAGCATCGCGGCCTCGGCCTCGATGCCACCGACACCCCAGCCCAACACACCGAGCCCATTGACCATCGGTGTGTGCGAATCGGTTCCGACGAGGGTGTCGGGGAACGCGAGCCCCGATGCATCGTGTCGCACGACACTCGCGAGGTACTCGAGATTGACCTGATGGCAGATTCCCGTGTTGGGAGGGACGACGCGCAGATTGTCGAACGCCTGACTCCCCCACCGCAGGAACTCGTAGCGCTCGCGGTTGCGCGCGAACTCGAGCTCCGCGTTGCGGCGGAACGCGTCGGGCACGCCGTACACGTCGGCCACGATGGAGTGGTCGATCACGAGGTCCACGGGAACCTGCGGATTGATCCGGGCCGGATCACCGCCGAGGCGGGCCACGGCGTCGCGCATCGCGGCGAGATCGACGACCGCGGGCACGCCGGTGAAGTCCTGCATGAGGATCCGGGCCGGGCTGAACGCGAGCTCCCGGTCGGTGCGCGCGTCGGGCGACCATGCCGCCAGCGCCTCGACGTCGTCCGCGGTGACACGCGTTCCGTCCTCGGTGCGCACGAGGTTCTCGAGCAGCACCTTCACCGTGTACGGGAGTCGTGCGAGGTCGAACCGGTCGCCGACGGCGTCGAGCCGGTACAGCTCGTAGGTCTCTTCACCGACGGTGAGCCTGCGGCGCGCACCGAACGAGTCGCGAGATGTCGGGCTCAAGGCTGCCGGTCCGCGGCTTCGATGACCATCCGGTCCTCCTCTCGACGTGGTCACGGGCTCGCTGGGCACGTTCCCCAGGCTCTCCATCCGGGAAACGAACGCCTGTCGAAGCGCAGGTCAGACAGGAAAGTCGCGAGACCGGGACCTTCGGCCCTAGCGTACGACGGCTCGCACCACGATCCTGTGCGAGATGCCTGTCACCGCGCCGCCGCAGGAGCTGACCCGCGCCGACTGTGTGGGTCTGCTCGCGAGCTCGACCGTGGGACGCGTCGGCGTGAGCATGGGCGCGCTTCCCGCGGTGCTGCCGGTCAACTTCGTGGTCGACGACGGTGAGATCGTGTTCCGCACGGTGCCGGGGACGGAGCTCGATCTCGCGACCGCGTGCACGGTCGTCGCGTTCGAGGCCGACGACTACGACCCCGAGACCGCGACCGGGTGGAGCGTGCTCGTGAGAGGCGTCGCCCGTGCGGTCGTCGACGAAGGAGAGCTCGCCCGCCTGCGGGCCCTGCCACTGCGGTGCTGGGGTGCCGACGGGGAGGCCAGCCGGTTCGTGCGGATCGCGATGGACCTCGTGAGCGGTGGGCAGATCCCGGCGCCCGCCTGAGGGCCCGGGTCAGCGCAGGGGCCGGGTCCGGAAGCTCGTACGGTCGATCTCGCAGCCGTCGATCTCCACCACCCAGGAGTAGCCCGCGTCGGGCGGCAGGTCCATCGGGCCGAGCGCGATCGCGAACGGCACGATCAACGGCGTGCCCTCCACCATGCCCGGCGGGCGTCCGACCTCGAAATCGCTCTCGAAGCGCAGCTCCTGCGGCGGGTCGCCGAGCGAGATCGGCATGCCGTCCTCGGTGAGGAGACGGGCGGTCAGGGAATGCTTGCGGTTCGCCTGGTCCCAGGGGACGTCGACCTTCACCGCGAGCGAGTGGACGAACGGGCCCGGACCGCACAACGACCACCCGCCACCGAGGATGTAGAGCTTCCCGTCGGCGACCTGGGCGGCGTCGCATACGAGCACCGTCGCGTTCCAACCTGACAACGCGAGCGTCACGTGTGACCTCCGCGTGATGTCGACACCGGCTGCTTCATGGTGAGGAAGCGTCGCGCGGGCCTGCGGTCGTCGCCACCATCGGAATCGCGTGTGCTCCGGGACCGGGGAGGGGTAGCGACGCTGCAATGGCGACAGCCGATCATTCGGAACAGATGTCGACGCTCGCGGGGCGCCTCGCGATCGTCGTGATCTCACGCGACCGTGTGGGCGAGCTCCTCGCAACGCTCCGGCGGCTCGACGATCTGCCCGAGCGTGTGCCCGTCGTCGTGGTCGACAACGCGTCGCGCGACGGAACGGCGATCGCGGTCCGGGATCTCTTCCCTCGAGTGAGGGTCGTGCGGTCAGAACGGAATCTCGGCGGTGGCGGCCGCACTCTGGGCGCGCGTCTCGTCGACACGCCGTATGTCGCGTTCTGCGACGACGACACATGGTGGGCACCGGGATCTCTCGCCCGCGCTGCCGATGTGCTCGACCGGCACCAGGATGTGGCGGTGGTGGCGGCCCGGGTGGTGGTGGAGCCCGACGGCCGCGTCGACCCGGTGTGCGAGCGCATGCGGCACAGCCCGCTGCCCCGCCGCGGTGATCTTCCCGGCCCCCGCGTGCGCGGGTTCCTCGCGTGCTCTGTCGTCGTACGGCGGCGAGCGTTTCTCGACGCGGGCGGGTTCGAAGCGCGCTTCGTCGTCGGCGGTGAGGAAGCGCTGCTCGCGTGGGACCTCGCGTCGGCTGGATGGGAACTGGTGTACGTCGACCAGCTGCAGGTGCACCACCGGCCTTCGACGTCTCGCGACGTCGCCGCACGCCGGCGTCGTGAACAACGCAACGCGTTGTGGACGACCTGGCTCCGGCGCCCGGGACGCGACGCGCTCGGGGAGACGATGCATGCGCTCCGTCGGTCGATACACGACGCCGACACGAGACGGGGGCTCCTCGACGCCGCGCGTTCAGCAGGCTGGGTCGCCCGCAACCGCCGCGTCGTTCGCGAGCCGCTCACCGGGGAGCTGCGGCTCCTGGATCGGAGGCTCGATGTTCGAGACGCGTCGGGTTCGCCTCGGGCGTGACTTCGCGCGAAATCTCAGGCGTCGAGCGTACGGTGTGTCGAGGGCACGACCAGGGAGGCCCGATGTTGTACGCATTCGGCTTCGGCCGCGTCGGTGTGGTGACGAGCGACCTGTACCTCATCGACCCCACACCTGATCCAGGTCCCGACGGAGGATCGGAGCAGGGCGTGAGGCTGGAGGTGCGTGTGTTCGAGGCGGGAGAGCTTCCCGGTTCGATGTCGTCGGCCCGGCCGATCGCGGTGGGCCGGCCCATCTGGCGGGCCGACCTGCTCGAGACGCTCGGGAATCCCGGAAGTCTCGACCGCGCGCACCACCATCCCCGCTTCGAACGGCGGTGGGAACCGGGCATGCGCCATTTCGTCGACGAGATGACAGCGGATCCCATCGCATTCGTCGGCGCACGACTGAGCGATCTCGACGGCCTCCTCGCAGACGCGGGCTTCTCGTCAGAAGACGTCGACCCGTCCGATGCCGGCGAGCTTCGCAACGCAGTACCCGAGATCCTCGACGCGGTCGAGCGTCTGCTGCGACGGGTGCGTGCCGGTGAGTACGCGCAAACGCCGAACGCAGCAGAGGGTGTAGCGCGGGTCGGCTGGCTCTGAACGGCAGTGCTCAGGGCGCGTCCGGGCCGGCGATGCCGTCGGCACCGTCCATGCGGTCGATGCCGTCGGAGCCGTCCGAGATGTCGGGGATCGCGCTGCAGCGCTCCACGAGCCATGCCAGACCGTTCGGCTCCCCCATCTGCTCGCGCCATCCCGTGAGCGCGGTGTGCAGCTGATCGAGCTCGTCTGCAAACCCGACGATCACGACCTCGTCACCACCCTGGTCGAACGCGGCGATCTCGCCCGTTGCCTCGAGCCACACCACTTTCCACGGCCCCTGGCCCTGCGTCCGCCACGACGAGCCGAAGTCGAACTCCTCCGATCCGGAGCGTTCGGGATCCGCGTAGAACTCCGTCATCTTCACGCGGATCAGTTTCCCAGCTCGTAGCGAAGGACCTCGATCACCGGCCGGTATCCGATCCTTCGGTAGACCGAGTTCGACACGGGGTTCGACAGTTGTGTGTAGAGGATGCACGTGGTCGCCACCGTCGAGAGGAGCTCCGTACTCAGCGCGCCGACCGCGGCACCCGCGTAGCCCCGGTTGCGGAGCTCGGGCGGCGTGTACACCGGACCCACGCGACTCACACCCGCGACCGGTGGGCGGGCCGCGGCCATCGCAACCGGGGCGCCGACGTCCCACAGCCACACCTCGCCGTCGGCGATACGTTGCTCCGAGTCGTCGCTCGAGGGAACGTCGCCGGTCTCGGCGCCGAACTCCCACATCCACCCGCGCACGAGCGCGGCGTCACTCGCCGTCGCACGTCGCAAGATCCCCGCGACGGGAGGCAGCTTCGGGTCACCGACGAGCCGGTGGATCCGCTGCCCCTCCACCGGCGCCGCGCCACGGTGGCACTGCTCCACCCAGGCACCGGCAAACGCCGACGCGCTCACGACATCACCGCCGACGCCCCTGAGATCCGGAACCGAGCGAGCGACGCCTTCGACCAGCGCACCGACCAGATCGACGGGGACGACGCCGAGCGCGGCCGGCATCGACGCGGGCCAGCGCAGCGCGACCGCGCGAGCCTCGCCACGGTCGTCCCGCACGAGCCAGAACGTTCCGGGTATCGGGCTCGCGCTCGCCCGTTCGAGCAACGTGAGCACGAGATTGTTCGCGACGGGCTCGCGCTCCAGCGTCGAACGCGCCGCGTCGAGCACGAACCCTGCATCCTCCGTCGCGACGACACGCGCCATCCACCCACGATGACACGCCGCGCGCGACCGCTCTTTCGATTTTCCCCGGGTGTGCTCCGGATCGCGCGCTTGCCGTTCGCCGGGCCACCGGGTACCCATACGTCGTGCTCGAGCAGTTCGCCGAGATCGTCGATTCCGCGGTGAAGGCACTACGCGCCGGCGCCGACCGCGACTGGTCCGTGAACGCAGGTTCACTCGACTGGAGCTGCCGCGACACGGCCGGACTGCCTTCCGTGGCCGACTGTCCGGCTGATGCGGACGACGGATCAGGCGAACAGGACGATGGCGCACACGACACCGGCCACGCCGAGCGCGATGCCCACCGCGGCGAGCCGTAGGCCCGGAAGTCGCTCGACAGTCGCGCGGCCTCGAAGCGAGAACGCCAGAACGCCTGCACCGATCGCTAGCACGGAGCCGATTCCCCACCCCCACAGCAGTGCCAGCACGATGGACCCGATGCCGAGGGAACGCACCGAGTCGATGCCACTGCTACTCATCGCCTCCGCGACTTCGTGCGAGGTGCCGAGGAGGTACTCGTCGAAGCGGTTGTCACCCATATCCACGCTCATTGTCGCCGACTACGCGCCGTTCGCACTGCGCACGCGTACGTACCGGGCCAGCTCCCGATCGTCGACCGAGCGGAAGGTCAACGTCGCGTCGCCAACCTCGACGCGCGTGGAGCGTGGCAACACGTCCTCGTTGGGGACGTTGTTGCACCCGATCTGGGTATGCATGCCCTCGAGCCGGCCGCTGAACGCGCCCGACGGGTCGACCCGGTAACTGCCGCCCAGGCCGTTGCACCCGTCGGACCCGACCCACCGTCCGTCGGCATCGAAGCGAACCGTCGCCGGCCTCGGCGTCGGAGGGATCGGGTCAGCGAATCCGGCGATCCACACGGGCCGCCATGTGCCGACGATGCGCACCGCGAGCGCGTCGGGACGGCTCGACGAAGACGAGCCGGGAGAAGCGGCACCGTGACCGCCGCCCGAGCACCCGGCAATCACGGCCAGGAGTGCGACGATCGCGGGCCGTCCGAGAGACACTGGCTTCGAGGGTCAAGCCTCGGCGCCGGGGAATTCCTCGGGCGCTTCACCCGGCGGGATCGGACCGCCGGAACGCTCGGCGTGCTGTGCGAGCCGTTCCCTGACCCATTGCAGGCTGTTCGGTTCCGCCATCACGTCGGACCAGCCGGCGAGGAGGTGCTCGACCCCGTCGAGCGTGTCCACGTTGCCGAGCACCTCCACCGTGACGATGTTCGCCGGCATCGGCGTGAGGTAACGCTCCCCGCCGGCCGGGTCGGTGATCAACGGCTCCACCGGCTCGCTCATCGAGTAGAGCTCACCCGTGTCCTGGATCCAGTTCAACTCGTGCCGGTTGCCGCCGGCGTCGTGCCATTCGCGCCCGAATTCGAACTCCTCCGACGTCCTGCGCCGCGGGTTCTCGTCGTAGAACTGCTCGATGTCCAAGTGATCCTCCTGGCGCAGGCGGCGAACGTCGCGGCAGTGCGGCGCTCCTCGGCACGCTACCGGCGCATCCTCGCGCGGTGACTCATGGCGACAGTGACCACCCGGGCCGCCTCGCAGGCGCCCGGGGTGCCGGCACGATCAGCCGAAACGGGTCAGGTCCTCGAGGAGCTTGTCGCAGATCTCGTCGGTCTTCGCGTAGCGGGCCACCGCCGTGAGGGACAGCTCGCGGGCGGCCGCCTTGCGTGTGAGAGGGTCAGGCGCGTCCGTCCAGTGCGTCCAGGCCGTGCGGTCGGCCCCGGCACGATCGTGCTCGCCGCGGATCAGCGGGACCAGCAGTGCGGCCACACACGTGCTGACGGCGTAGAGCACCAGTGCCATCGCATCCCTGCCTCGACTCGTCGAGCTCGGTGGTGTCGTCGCAACGAGTGTAGGTCTCGTGGCCCGGGTCGGCGGCCGGTTTCCGTGCCCGCACTGCCGTCGGATCACCCGAGCGGCGGCAACTTCTGCGGGCGCGTCAAGACCTCGGCGAACACGTCGCCGACCTCCATGACCCGCTTCGGGGCGTCACGAATCGTCCAACGGTCGGGTCGGAGGTGCGGATCATCGAGCTCGTCCCAGCGGATCGGCATCGAGACCGGCGCGCCGGCCGCGGCGCGTACCGAGTAGGGCGCGACGAGGGTCTTGTTGATCGCGTTCTGCGTGTAGTCCAAACGCGCCAACCCGCCGCGTCCCCGCTTCTCCCACTTCCAGCTCACGAGCTCCGGAACCGTGCCGCCGACCGCTCGCGACAGCGACTCCACCCACGCGCGCGTCTCGTCGAACGTCGGTCCGGGTTCGATCGGCACCCAGATCTGGATGCCGCGTTGCCCTGTCACCTTGGGCAGCCCGAAGACCCGAAGATGATCCAGCGCGGCGCGATACAGGCGCGCCAGCGTGATCACCTCCTTCCACGACGTCTTCTCGCCCGGGTCGATGTCGATGAGTGCATACGTCGGGCAATGCACGTTCGGAATGCGCGACGTCCAGGGATGCAGCTCCACCGCGCCGAAGTTGGCCAACCACGCGAGCGTCGCGGGTCGGTCGGCGACGATGTACCACTCGGTCTCGCCCTCGTCGGCCTCGTCGTTGTGCCAGCGCGTGATCCAGTCGGGCGCGTGGGACGGGACCTCCTTTTGCCAGAAGCCGGGCTTGTCGACCCCGTTCGGGTAGCGGTGCATGTTGAGCGGACGGCTTTCGAGGTACGGGAGCATGATCGGCGCCATCGTGGCGTAGTACCGGACGAGATCCCGTTTCGTCAGGCCCTTCTCCCGCTTGGTGCGCGGCGGGAACAACACCTTGTCGAGGTTCGTGAGCCGCAAGGTGACTCCGTCGAAGTCCCATGTTCCGTCGTTGCCCAACGCGTCGAGCGCGGCGATGTCGGGCCGCGTCGGGGAGAAGTCCACGCTCGCACGTTGCACGGGCGCGTCGCTTCGCCACACTGCATCGCGGTCCGCGGCCACTTCGTCGTTGGTGCGGCCGCTTCGTACCGAGCGAGGATGGTCCTCGGCGTCCCACCCGGCGACAGCATGCTCGTCGCGCTTGTGGAACACGAGCCACTGTTCCTTGCCCGACCTGTCCGTTCCCGTCCGCACCAACACGAACCGGCCACGCAGCTTCTCGCCGTACAGCTCGACGTGCAGCTCGCCTTCTTGCACGGCGCGAAGCGGATCGTCGGTGTGGACGGCTTCGTAGGTACCCCAGTCCCACACGATCACGTCGCCGCCGCCGTACTCGCCTTTCGGGATGACCCCCTCGAAGTCGAAGTACTCGATGGGATGGTCCTCGACGTGCACACCGAGCCGTTTGACCGTGGGGTCGAGCGACGGCCCCTTCGGGATCGCCCAGCTGACGAGCACGCCGTCCATCTCGAGGCGGAAGTCGTAGTGCAGCCGTCGAGCACGGTGCCGTTGCACGACGAAGCGTGGCCTCGTCGTCGCCTCGGGCGCTCCCCCACCGGACGGCTCCGGTGTGCGGCTGAAATCGCGTTTCGCGTTGTACTCGGCGAGCCGCCCTGACGGAGCCTGCTTCGTGTTCCTCGCAGCACGCTTCGCCGGCGCCTTCTTTGCCGTCGTCCGTTTGCTCGGCATCGGGAGAGTCCTACCCCATGTCGTCCGGCGCAGACAGCGGGCACGCGGCCGCGGTGGCTACAGCCGTTGTTGCAACTGTTGTTGCAACGGAACGCAGCGATTCACCTCGCACAACGACGAGTTCATCACGAGCGACTGCTGCGGTGTGGTCGTGGTCGTGGCCGGCGAGGTCGTCGACGTCACCGCGGGGCTCGTTGCGCTCGTTGCGGGCGGCGGCGTCGTGGTCGGTGGTGTCGTCGTCGGTGGTGTCGTCGTCGGTGGTGTCGTCGTCGGCGGTGTCGTCGTCGGCGGTGCCGTGACCGTCTCGGACAACACCGACACCTCGGGGCGGCGCCCGGTCCCACCGGCTTGCATGGCATAGGTGCTCACGCCGAAGACCGCCACCACGACGAGTGCGGTCGCGGCGGCGCGACGACGTTCAGCCCGGCGCAATCGCCGGGCTCGCCGCGACGAATGAAGCCCCATGATCTCCGCCCCTCCGGTTTCCCGGCCCTCGCGCCCAAACGTACCCCGGAAGCCGCCTCGGAACACCGAGCGCGATCCTGCTGGAGGAACGCCGTGAGTCGACTACGGCGGGATCGCCTCCATCGTGGTGTCGGGCCGGCGCCGCAGGGTCCAGCGGCCTTCGTGGCAGGCGACGTGGTGCCGGCGGCACAACAACGCGAGGTTGTCGAGGTCGGTGGGGCCGTTGTCGGCCCAGCCGTGGAGGTGGTGCACGTCGCACCACTCGCGCGGCGCGTCGCACTCGGGAAACACGCACCCACCGTCACGGGCCCGCACCGCACGTCGTTGCGCCGGGGTGGCCAGGCGTCGGCGGCGGCCGACGTCGAGGATCTCGCTGCCGTGACGCACGATGCGCCCGACCAGCCCGTCACACGCGAGGCGCCGCACCGTGCTCGGCGCCACCGGCCCGATGCGGTCGACGTCGCTGCACGCGTCGATCAGGTCGGCCCGAACGTCACCGGCGAGCGACTCGGCGTCGACGAGCACGTCGACGTTGACCTTGGCCGCGTCACCGGCGGCGAGGCGCACGAGCGCATCGGCGCGCCGTTGCGCCGCGGAACGCTGGGGGTCCGGATCCATCCGGGCATCGAGCGCGGCCAAGAAGCGCGCGCCGCCTTCGGGGTCGAGCATCCCGTCGATTCGCACGCTGCCCGCGAACGTCACCGAGCAGTGCAGATGTCGCGCCTCGAAGGCTCGGGCTGCTTCGGCATACGGCCGCGACATCGTCGGCCAACACCCGCCACCGGCGCGCCACCGTACGGAACCGCTCCACGGGCAACGAGAGGGCCGCGTCCAACAACGTCTCTTCATGTTCGGCGAAGCACCTCTCGCGATGCCGTGCCGCGCGGGCTATCACGTCCACATGCCCAGTGGTCACATCACCGCTGCCGAGCAGCTTGGCGGTGCGCTCGTGCTGGTGCACGAGCCGACCGTTGCGCACCAACCGGGCCGCTTCCACACTCGACAACCCACACTGGCCAACGAGCCAACCGGTCGCGCTCGCCGCACCATCCGCCGACGCCGCGAACGCGCCAACCTTGGCCAACACCGCGGCTTCGACGCGCTCCCGTTCTGCGAGCAACTCGCGCACCTCCACCGACACCCCGAACATGCACCCAACATATGACGACGGTGTGACAATCACGCGACGCGCGGTGCGTGTCAGCGAGGTGAGACACCGGGGTATTCGGATGGTTCGGGTTTG
>CAZJSY010000044.1:0-22831 GCA_964548555.1 uncultured Burkholderiales bacterium | reverse complement strand
CCGAGCGGCATCCAACAGCTGATCACGTTCGACAGCCACGGCCCCCGCTCGTAGCACCCCGCACAGGTCGTGTGGAATCCGCCGTGTAGGTCGCGAGACCCACATGGCGTGCGTCGAAAGAACGGAATGAGTCGTGCGACTCATTGTCGCCGCGTCCCGGGACGACGGATAGTGACGTGGCGTCATCACGCGAACGTTGTGCGGTGGTGCCGTGGGCGAACGCTGAGACCCTCCGGCTGCAATTGGTCGCCTGGCCGGGGGTGAGCGAGAGGCGAAACCGACGCCCGGTTTGTCGTCTCCCACTCAAGGAGTCTCCATGGGCAAGTTCCGTGGCAAGCTCGCGGTCGCCGCCGGCCTCGTGCTCGCCCTCGCAATCGGCGGTGTCGCGTTCGCGTTCTGGACCCAAGGTGGGTCCGGCACGGGCAGCGCGACCGCAGGTACCACGTCGGCCATCACGGTGAACCAGACGTCCACCGTGACAGGCCTGTACCCGGGCGGCACTGCTGCTGCGCTCTCGGGCGACTTCACCAACCCGAACTCCGGCCCGGTGAACATCAGCTCGATCACGGCAGCCGTGCACGCGTTCAGCTCCTCACTGGTCGACAACACGAAGCCGGCGTGCACCGAAGCCGACTTCGCCATCGGCGGCACGTCGGGCGCGAACACCGTTCCCGCGGGCACCCACGTCGGTTCGTGGTCCGGCCTGACGGTCAGCATGAACGCTGGTTCGGCGAACCAGGACAACTGCAAGGGTGTGTCGATCCAGATCGACTACACGGCGCACGCGTAAGACGAAGGCAGCGTCACGATGGGGACGGGCGCAATATCCCGTCCCCATCGGCGCCGCACACGTTGTCCCGCGGTTGAGCACACCGACGAGCGTCGCGAACGACCGTGACGTTGGTCGGCGTTCTCAACCAACCCTCTCCCTGCTCGAGGATCTCCTGTGCGTCTGCTCCGAATGCTCTCGCCCGCCGGAAAGGCCGTCGCCGCGATCGGTCTTGTCGTCGCGGGCGGCATCACGTCGTCGGTCGTCCTCAACGCCGCGTCGGGTGCTGCATCATCGACACCCCGTCCGGTGATCACGAGCGGTCCGACGGGAGCAGTGGCGTCGTCTTCAGCCACGTTCACGTTCACCGACAGCGCTGCGCCGGTTGCGTTCCAGTGCGCGATCGACGCCTCGGCGTTCACCAGCTGCGCGACGCCCAAGACCTATACCGCGCTGGCCGAGGGCGCCCACACCTTCAAGGTGCAGGCCCAGACGCCGGGAATGGCCGTCAGTAGCGCGGCGACACGCAGCTTCACCGTCGACACCATCGCTCCGCCGGCTCCCATGATCACCGCGCAGCCCGCCAACCCGACCGCGAGCCGGAACGCGCGCTTCCAACTCGCCGACGCGGAACCTGGCGTGCAGTTCCGGTGCCGGCTGGACGCCGGCGCGTTCAACGCGTGCGGGTCGACGGCCGTCTTCAACGCACTCGACGTCGGGAGTCACTGTTTCGCCGCGCTCGCCGTGGACGCGACCGGCAACCAGAGCGGCGCGACGACGTACTGCTGGGACGTGATCCTCCAAGGCTCGTTCGCGATCACCGGCGCCACGGTCGGCCCGCTCGTACCGGGTGCCAGCCGTCCGGTCAACCTGGTGATCGGTAACCCGTTCAACTTCACGATCCGCGTCACCGACGTCGCGCTCTCGGTAGACCCGACGAGCTCGAAGAGCGCGTGCGACGCGGCCCAGAACCTCACCATCGTGCACTCGCTCGTCGGAACGGTCGACGTCCCGGCACGAGCGACGCGTTCCCTTCAGGACCTCGGAGTGCCGCAGGCGAGCTGGCCGAGCGTCGCCATGCCGAACCTCTCGACCAACCAGGACGCGTGCAAAGCCGCCGTCTTCACGCTCCATTACACGGGAACTGCAACGAAGCCATGAGCATCGCACGACGCATCCTCGTCTTCGCCGCCATACTGGGAGGGTCGCTGGCGGTCGCCGTAACGGTCTGGGCCTTCTGGAGCGCGACCGGGACCGGCGCGAGCAACGCCACTGTCGGCAGCCTTGCCACGCCGACATCGGTCGCGGGCTCGGCCACCGGCAGCACGGTCCACGTGAGCTGGACCGGCGTTACCTCACCCGCGGGTGGCAACACGGCACTGGGATACTGGGTGCGTCGTTCCTCGGGCTCGACCGCGACCGACGCGTGTGGAACCTCGCAGGCCTCGCCACTGAGTGCCCCCACAGCGTCCTGCAACGACCCCAACGTCGCCTCCGGTACCTACACGTACACGGTGACCGCGGTCTTCCGTTCGTGGACCGCGCAGAGCAATGCGAGCAGCGCGGTGACGGTCCTGCCCCTCGATCACTTCGTCGTTTCCGGTCCGTCGACCGCGACGGCCGGCAGCCCGTTCAGCGTGACGGTTACCGCACAGGACACGTCGAACAACACGCTCACGGCCTACACCGGAACCGTCCATTTCACGAGCAGCGACCCTTCGGCCGTCTCGGGCTCCGGTCTGCCGGCCGACTACACGTTCGTGGGTGCCGACAGCGGAAGTCGGACGTTCACGAACGGCGTCACGCTGAAGACCGCGGGTTCGCGGACCGTGTCGGTGAACGACACCGCGCAGACGTCCAAGACCGGAAGCGCAAGCGTCTCGGTTTCTGCAGCATCGGCGACGAGGCTCGGCTTCACGACTCAGCCTGGGAACGGTACCGGCGGGTCCGCGCTGAACCCGCAGCCCGTTGTCGCGATCCAGGACACGTATGGCAACACGGTGACTTCGGGTTCGACGTCGGTCAGTTTGGCGATCGCCACGAACCCCGGCGGCGGGACGCTGTCGGGCACGGTGATCGTCCCGACCAGCGGCGGCGTCGCGACGTTCACGAACCTCTCGATCAACAAGCCGGGCACCGGCTACACGCTCACGACGACGAACACGTCGAGCCTCACGAACACGACGAGCAACGCGTTCAACATCACGGTGGGGCCGGCCGCGAAGCTTGCGTTCACGACGCAGCCGGGCAACGGCACGGGCGGGTCTGCGCTGTCGACGCAGCCAGTCGTGGCGGTGCAGGATGCCGGCGGGAACACCATCACCAGTGACACGAGTCAGGTCACGGTTGCGATAGGCACGAACCCTGCGAGCGGGACCTTGTCGGGCGCGAAGCAGGTGAACGCGGTCAACGGTGTTGCCACGTTCACCAACCTCTCGATCGACAAGGCCGGGAACGGGTACACGCTGAACGCGTCCGACGGGGCACTGACCTCGTCGACGAGCAACACGTTCAACGTCACGGTCGGCTCGGCGGTCAAGTTCGCGGTCGGCGCGCCCTCGACGGCGACCGCCGGGACGTCGTTCAACGGCATCACGCTGACCGCGCAGGACGCGGGCGGCAACACTGTGACGAGCTACTCGGGCGGTAAGAGCATCACCTGGTCGGCTCCGACCAGCCCGGCCGGCAACGCGCCGACGCTGCCCGCCTCGTCCGTGAACTTCACGTCAGGAGCGAGCACGACCGGCCTGTCGGCCACCATGTACGCCGCCGGTTCGAGCGTCGGCCTTTCGGCCACTCAGCAGAGCACGACGATCACCGGCGCCGCGACCATCAACGTCAGCGCCCTCGCCGCGACGAAACTCGCGTGGACTTCGGTGTCGAACAGCTCCGGCAACCTGTCGGGTACGTGCTACTTCTCGTGCACGTACACGAAGGTCACCGGCAGCGGGACGACGTTCACGGCCAAGGTCTCGCTCACCGACACGTACGGCAACCCGGTGACTGCCGGTAGCTCGGTGTCGGTGACCGTGAGCAAGTCCGCCGGATCGTTCACCGGTTCTCCGACGGTCGTCATCGGTGCGGGTGCGTCGCAGTCCAACAGCGGCGGCGACGGCAGCGTCGGGGGCGAGATCACGTTCACGTCCGAAAACGGCCCGTGGTCGACCGACACGCTGAGCATGACGTCCAGCCCCAGCTACGCCGGGGCACAGGCCAGCTTCACCAAGTAGCGGGTCTCCCGAGGTTGTGTGGATCGACGGCCCCTAACAGCAGAGGATCCAAAAAAAAATCGCGGTACAAATGCCACAACCCCACACGCTGTCGGGGTTCGCCATGTTTTGTGTGCTTCACAGGCACAGAGCGCCGTCGATCCACACAACCTTCCGCTATTCCTTTCCGAAAGGCCCTCCGCTGCGGCGGGCACCATGTCGCCCGAGACCGTCCAGCCCGCGATGTCGCCAGAACGCGTGGTGTCGGCCGCGGGGCCGCCGTAGGAGTTCGGCGCGTACGCTGTTGGTCGCCGTTGTTCTCGCGCAACGCGCGATGGATCGACCGCTAGAAAGAGTCCGCGTTCGATCCGGCCTGCTCGGCCTGCTCGGCCTGCCGGCATGTGGGGCAGATGCCCCAATACACGACCTCGGCCTCGTCGAGGCGGTAGCCGAGCGTGTGGGACGGTTCGAGACAGGGCGCTGATCCGACCGCGCAGTCGACGTCGTCGGCGCGCCCGCACACCCGGCAGACGAGATGGTGATGGTTGTCGCCGATGCGCAGCTCGTAACGGGCCGGGCTTCCCGCGGGTTGGATCCGCCGGACGATGCCCGCTTCAGTGAACGCGTTGAGTACGTCGTAGACGGCCTGGGTCGAGACCGCGCCGAGGTCGGTACGGACAGCCCGCGCGACCGTCTCCGCGGTCGCGTGCGGGTGCCGCTCGAGGAGGCGGAGCACCGCGACACGGGGAGCAGTGACCCGGAGGCCGGCTGCGCCCAGCCGGGCCCGCTCGCTCTCGGACGTCGTCACCGTCCGATGAGAGCATCAGTTACTGGAACAAGTCAAGAAAAAGAATCGTCCCGGCCAGGGCCCGCCCCGTCGTCGGGCGTCTCGAGCGCCTCCGCCACCGCAGGCACCCGGCGCGTCAAGGGCCCGAGCCACGGCTCGAACACACCGACGGACGTCCGCTGGTGGTCGAAGAGCCGGGGGTTGGTCAGGTCGTCGAGCAGTCCATCCTCGACGAGGTGGTGCGCTTCGAGGTCGCCCTCGGCGAGCACCCGCTCGACGACCGCGAACACAGCGGGGAAGCTCTCGGTGCGGTGTTCGCGGGCAAGCGCGAAGAGGTGGGCGGCGAAGTGTGCCGCCAGCAGGAACTCGCCGCTCTCCGGCTCGGAAGCGACCGCCTCGGGCGACCCTTCGAACGACGGGCATGCGCCTCGCAGCATCGGGACGACGTCGAGGTAGCTGATCAACGTGCCTGCACCGTGTCCGGAACCATGCCTGGTCATCAGGACTTTCGAAGATCGCGAATACGGCGTGTCCCGTCATCGCCTGGCCGGGTCGATTGTCGCCGCCCGATCGGGTGAGCGGGTGTTCACCCGGGTAGCGATCCCGTTGGGGACACGGGGAGATGGATGTCGACGCTCGGCGACGGCTTTCGCGAACAGCTCGACTCGCTCTACGAGATGTCCGTCGACGTGGCCGCGCAGCGGGATCTCCAGGGCATCTATGACCGTACGCTGACCTACTGCCTGGCCCTGACCATGTCGGCGATGGGTTTCATCGACCTGATCAACGAGCAGCGGGTCGACATGGACGTCGTTTCGGTCAAGGGGTTCGAGCCCTCCGATCCGATGTTCTTCGAGCGGTTCAGTCGGATGCCGATACGTCCGAGCGTCTTCGGCGTCGTGATCACCGAGGAGCGGCCGTACCACTCCAACGACGTCGAGCACGACCCCCTCAGCGTCGGCACACCGCCGGGGCATCCCGCGATCCGGACGTTCCTCGGAGTTCCGCTTCGCGTGGGGGCCGTCGTGATCGGGATGATCGGCGTGGCCAACAAGCGCGGCGGCTACGACGCCGACGACGAGCGATTGCTCTCGACGTTCGCGAACCAGGTGGCGGTGGCGATCGACAACGGGAAGTTGTACGAGCGACAGCGCGAGATGATCGATCGGCTGCAACAGCTCAACACTCGGTTGAGCAGCGCCGAGCGCGAGCAGCTGTTGTCGCTCGAACGGCAACGGATCGCGGCCGGGTTGCACGACCGGATCGAGCAGGACATCTTCACCATCGGTCTCCAGCTCAGCTCGCTCCTCGAGCGTGACGGCCTCGATCCCGAGGTCGCGGAGCGGCTTCGGCATCTTCGCAAGCTCGCCAGCCGCAGCGCCGACGAGGTACGCGAGGTGATCTTCGCCTTGGCATCACGCGATGGATCCGATGCCGGCTTCACGCAGGCCGTGCGCCGGCTGTTGAGCGACGTCGGGCGCACGTCGGGCCTCGAGACGGACCTCGTCGTGAGCGGCACGCCGACGGGGGCGATGCCGCATGTGCAGGGCACGTTGTACGCCGTGGTCAAGGAAGCGCTCACCAACGTGGTGAAGCACGCCCGTGCGCGGATGGTGCTCGTGAGCATCCGGTTCGAGCCGGACCACGTCGACGTCGTCGTCCAGGACGACGGTGCCGGCATTCCCGATCTCGCGATGGAGACCGAGGGGCCGAGCGCGCTGCACTACGGACTGCAGAACATGCGTCAACAGATCAACGGTCTCGGCGGGACGTTCCAACTCGAGGACGGCGACGAGAAGGGTCTGACGGTGCGGGCGAGCGTTCCCCTCCCCGCGCAGTCGTGATGATCCGCATCCTGATCGTCGACGATCACGAGATGGTTCGCGAGGGGCTGAAGACCATCCTCTCGCCGGAACCCGACTTCGAGATCGTCGGGCAGCTCGCCTCGGCCGAAGGGCTGCTGCCACTCGTGGAGAAGACCTCCCCGGACGTCGTGTTGCTCGACGCACGGCTTCCGGGCGAGGGAGGGCCCGAGGCGTGCAGGCGCCTCGTCGCCGCGCACCCCGAAGTGCGAGTGCTCATGGTGTCGACGTTCACCGACGACGAGCTCGTCGACGAATCGATGCGGGCCGGGGCGAGGGGCTACGTGATCAAGGACATCGAGCGGTTCGAGCTCCGGCAGAGCATCCGCGCGGTGTACCGCGGCGAGACGGTGATCGACGGCGCGGTCGCGGGTCCGTTGCTGGACCGTCTCCGCACCGGAGACACCGATCGGGCGGCGACCCGGGCGCCGCTCACGAACGGCCAGATCGAGATCCTGGCGCTCATCGCCGAAGGGTTCTCCAACCGAGAGATCGCGTCCCGCGTGCATCTCAGCGAGAACACGATCAAGACGCACATCCAGGAGATCTTCCGAAAGCTCGACGTCTGCAGCCGGGTCGAGGCCGCACTGTGCGCCACGCGGGAGGGCTGGATCTGACGGCGCCGGCGCCGATTCGGGCGCGCGGGATCACGCGCGGTGTCAGGCGTAGGTTCGTACCAGCTCGAGGGTTGCGGCCGCGTCCGGGCCCGTCGCCCGGAGGTCGGTGTCGGCGGCGGCGAGCCGCCTTCCGGCGACGAGGCACAGTTCGAGCGCCTCACCCGAGATCCGGGTGAGCGGGGACGTCTCCGGCGCGAACGTCCACTCGTCACCTCGCGGGCCGCGCAGTTCGAACGCGATGGGGCCGGTGAGCTGACGGCCGGCGCGAGCGAACGCGTACGGAATCGTGCGCCACGCGAGCCGGGCGATGTGCCACAGGCGATCGGTCGGAGCGATCTCGGTATCGAGCGCGCTCGCGACGTCGTGCGTGTGGATCCATGTCTCTGCGAGTCGGGTCGTCGCGAGCGTGCGCGCCGAGAGCTCACCGGCCACCCACACGAGCCGGGCGTGCGGATCGGTCGACGCGAACACGTCGCGCAGCTCCGCCGCGCGGGCGCGCCAACGTTGGTGAACGACGCGGCCCGACACACCGCGCTCGCGCTCGACCAGCGCGGCCGCACCGTCGTCGACCGATGTCGCTCCGTCGACCCCGCCCGCGAGGGTCTGCAGCGCGTCCACCATGCGCCCGCGGGCGCTTGCGAGCGCGAGATCGTCGGTCTGCGCGAGATGCAGCACGACGTCGGCGATGGTCCAGCCTTCGCAGGGACTCGGTCGTAACCAGTTGCGCTGGTCGAGTGGAGCGAGGAGCGCGTCGAGCTCTGCGTGTTGATCCCGGAGCGCCGCGAGGATCGCGTCCATACCGAGCGAAGCGTACGGGCCGTGATCGCGGGCCGTTTTGCGCCCTTGACCAAGGTTGCTCGCGGGGGTAGCTTCGCAAACGGAGTCCCGAGAGGGAGACCGAAGGCGGTTCCGAAAGGAACTGCCGGAGGAACCTTTCTCGGGGCTCCTTTTGTTTGCTCTCCGGCGCTCGCGTCGCGAAGCCGGGCACTCACGAGAGGTGGTCGTGAAGGTTCTCCATCTCCTGCGTCACGCGAAGTCCGACTGGTCGGACGCGTGCCGCTCCGATCACGACCGCCCGTTGAACGAGCGCGGCCGGCGGGCCCGGCGCGATGTCGCCCGACTCGTCGCGAGTTGGCCGATCGATCTCGTCGTGTGCTCGACCGCGCGTCGGGCGCGGGCGACGGCAAAGCCGGTGGTCGCCGCGTTGGAGTGCCCGGTCGAGTTCGAGGACGCGCTGTACATGGCGGGGGCGGCCGATGACGTGCTGTCGGTCGTGACATCGCTCCCCGGTGATGCGGAGGCAGTGATGCTCGTCGGACACAACCCGTGGATCGAGGAATTCACTGCGCTGCTGTGCGGCTGGTCGCCCCGGTATCCAACCGCGGCGCTCGGCAGCATCGTGCTCGACGTCGAACACTGGCTCGATGTCGCTCCCGGCGCGGCCAGGCTCGTCGCTCACGTGGTGCCGTCGCAGCTGCGCTGCCGCTGATCCGTCGGGCCCTGCCGACTACGTTGCCGCTTCGTGCCGGCCGATCCGGCACGTTCACCATGTCCCCACGCGCGCTCCAGAGGTGACGATGCAGGCTGCGTTGCTCGAGTCCGCCGGTGCGCCGATGGTGCTCGACACGATCGACATCGCCGAGCCGGGCCGCGGGCAGGTCCGCGTCCGGGTCGCGCACTGCGGCGTGTGTCATTCCGACCTCACCGTCGCGGCGAGCGGCCTGGCACCGCTGCCGGTCGTGCTCGGACACGAGGCGGCGGGCGTCGTCGATGCGGTCGGCGAGGGAGTCACGTCACTCGAACCCGGTGACGCCGTGGTGCTCACACCGCTACCGCCGTGCGGCCGGTGCTACTGGTGCGTGCGCGGTGAGCCCGGCGTCTGTATGAACAGTCGCTCCATCATGAGCGCGACGTTCCTTGACGGGTCCACGGGACTGTCACGGCGCGGCGCGCCCGTCTACCGGGGGCTCGGTGTCGGCGCGTTCGCCGAGCAGGTGCTCACACACGAGACCGGCGCGATCAAGGTGCCGGCGGATACGCCGCTCGACGTGGCCTGCGTTCTCGGGTGCGCCGTGCAGACAGGGGTCGGCGCGGTGCTCAACACCGCACGTGTCGAGCCGGGCGCCACGGTGCTGGTACTGGGGCTCGGCGGCATCGGTCTCTCGGTGGTCCAGGGGGCGCGCATCGCGGGCGCGTCACGGATCATCGTCAGCGATCCGGTCGCCGCCCGCCGCGACGTCGCGCTTCGCCTCGGCGCCACGGACGCCCTCGATCCGACGCGTGACGACGTGGTTGCCGCATCCTTCGCCTTCACGGAGGTCGGTGTCGACTACGCGTTCGAGGCGGCCGGGCGTGCGGCACTGGCCACCGTCGGCCTCGAAGCGGTGCGACCCGGCGGCACGACGGTGTGCGTCGGCGCGCCGCCGATCGACGAGAGCATCACGATCTCGCCCGCGGTCGTGTTCAGCGCGACCGAAAAGAAGCTGGTCGGGTGCCTGCTCGGCAGCAGCAACTCGATTCGTGAGATTCCGCGGCTGATCGGCTTGTGGCGCAGCGGCCGACTCGATCTCGAGGCGTTGATCACGGCGCGCCGCTCGCTACAAGAGGTGAACGAGGCGTTCGCGGATTTGGAAGCTGGCCGCGGCGTTCGGACGGTCATCTCGATCGCCAGCTGACGCGCGCACGCGCGGGGAGCGGCGCGGGCGCGTTACCAACCGTGCAGGCACCCTGCGTGTGGGTTAGTGGGGGAAGGAGTTCCAGCCGATCACTTTGCCGGCGGGGAGACGGCTTGCTCGCTTGAAGTCGGTGCCGACGGTGTAGGCGACGGGAAAGAGGCCGGCCTGCATGTAGCGGTCGTACGGGATGTCGAGGAGATCGGCTGCTTCGCGTTCGCGGTGGAGGTGCAGGGTGGTCCATGCACTGCCGAGGCCCCGACTGCGCAGCGCGAGCATGAAGCTCCAGATCGCCGGGATGATCGAGGCCCAACGGCTGGCCTGCTCGAAGATGGTGCCGGTGTCGGTACGCCCGCCGACCGCCGGGACCACGAGCACGGGAACCTCGTGAAAGTGCTCCCGCAGCCACATCACCGATTCCGTCATGCGTTGCATCGCGGGCGATGGTTGCGTGGAGGCACGGGATGGAGCACTGCTGCGTCGGGGGCGGTTGATGTAGTCGGTCATCGCGGCGGCGTAGATGTCGACGAGCTTGCGCCGCACGGCGGGATCGTCCACAACGATCCAGCGCCAGAGTTGTTGGTTGGAGCCGTTCGGCGCCTGGAGCGCGAGGTCGATGCACCGTTCGACGACGTCACGCTCCACGGGACGGTCCAGGTCCAGGCGCTTCCGGACGGCGCGTGTCGTGGTGAGGACGTCGTCGATGTCGGTCGGCCCGAGCCGCTCGTCGTCGCTCACAGGGGTTTCCATTCCGCCCGGCGACCCTCCCGGAACGCAGCGAACGCTTCCGACAGCTCGCCGGTCGCGGTGCACATCACCTGGGTGCGGTTCTCCATGTCGAGCGCGTGGCGAAGGCTCGGTGAGTCGACGGTCTGCCACATCGTCTGCTTGGTCATCCAGACCGCGAGCGGTCCGTTCGCTGCGATCTGGCGCGCGGTCGTCAGCGCGCGATCGACGACCGTGCCGTCCGGCACGACGTCGAGGACGAGGTCCATCTCGCGGGCCTCCGTCGCGTCGAACACGCGGCCGGTGAGCATCAACTCCGCCGCCCGCGAGGCGCCGACGAGTCGTGGAAGGAAATAGCTCGTGCCCATGTCGCACGCGGAGACGCCCCGACTGATGAACACCGCGCCAAAACGCGCCGAGGGGGCGCAGAAGCGGATGTCGCACGAGAGCGCCAGGGCGAATCCTCCACCCACCGCCGCCCCGTTGACGGCAGCGATGACCGGTTGACGCAGGCGGTGGATCTTCTCGAACAACGAGGCCATGAGCTCTTGGGCCATCAGCGTGCGGGCCGTGTCACCCTGCACGCGGCCGAGCAACGCGGCGACGGGCACGCCGTCGAGCGTCGTCAGATCGTCGCCACCCTTCATGTCCGCGCCGGAGGAGAAGCCCTCGCCCGCGCCGGTGAGGATCACAACCCGCACGGCCGGATCCGATTCGATCGCGTCGAACGTTCGATGCAGCGCGTCCAACAACGGTGCGCTCAACGCGTTGCGCCGCTCCGGGCGGTTGAGCGTGAGCAGCACGATGCCGTCATCGATCTCTTCAGAGACGACGGGAGAGCCAAGACTCATGGCTCCCTCCGCTCTCGCTCGAGGGGGCTACGCCGAGCGGAGCTTCGCTCCGTCCGCACCGTCATTCCCCGTCGTCCATCGACGCGCACATCTTCTGCATGGTGTCGATCCACTCCTCGACGATCTCGTAGACCACGTCGCGGGCCGGACGAACGCGGTTCATCCGTCCGACGATCTGACCCGCGGGTGATCCCGAGAGCTCGCGCGACTGCACGCGCATGAAACGGTGGGCGGCGGGGGCGTACAACAAGCCCTGCAACGGCATGGGCAGCGGATCCGGCGCGTCGTCGCGCTCCCACGCATCGGTCCATGCGGTGCGCAACTGTCGCGCGGGCTTTCCGGTCATCGACCGCGACCGCACGGTGTCGGTGAACCCGGCGGCGAGGAGGTTCTCGATCACCCAGGGCTGGGTCGACGACTCCGCGACGGTCAACCAGATCGAGCCCGTCCAGGCACCCTGCGCACCGAGCGCCATCGCGGCGGCCATCTGACGGCCGCGCCCGATCCCTCCGGCCGCGAGCACGGGAACGTCGGGCCCGACCTTGTCGACCACCTCGGGTACGAGAACCATCGTGGAGATCTCGCCCGTGTGACCGCCCGCCTCGGTGCCCTGCGCGATGATCACGTCGACCCCGCGCTCGACGTTGCGTTCCGCATGTCTCGGGCTGCCCGAGAGCGCACCGACGAGAACGTCCTTCCCGTGCGCAGCCTCTACGGCGTACGCGGGCGGTGGCCCGAGCGCGTTGACGAGCATCGACACCGGATGACGCAGCGTCGCCTCGACCTGACCCGGACCCTCGGCCTCCACCCCGAGCCCCGCAGCCTTCATGACTGCGTCGGCGTCGTCGGGCAGCGGCGGCACGCCATGCTCCGCGAGGATCTTCTCGACGAAGTCCCGGTGCTCGACGGGGATCATGGCCTGCAACGAGTCGAGCGAGAACTCCTCACCCTTGCCGACGAACTTCTCCGGCATCGCGAAGTCGACGCCGTACGGCTTGCCGTCGATGTGCTCGTCGATCCAGTTGAGCTCGATCTCGAGCTGATCGGGACTGAATGCGAGTGCGCCGAGCACACCGAATCCGCCCGCCTTGCTCACGGCGGCGACCACGTCACGGCAGTGCGAGAACGCGAAGAGCGGGAACTCGATGCCGAGCCGGTCGCAGATCGGGGTGCGCATGTGCTGATCCTTCGGGAGGGGGACGAGACAGCGTGGCGCGATGTCAGCCGGCGGCGAATCCGGCCTGCAGCCGGCCGGTGGTGAGCGCGCCGAGGAAGCCGCCGTCGGTCCAGAGCTGCTCACACGTCACGTAGCTCATGCGAGGACTGTTCAGCATGACGAGCGGCCACGCCTGCTCCTCGGGTTGCGAGTACCGGCCGATCGGGCCCATCGCGGAGTCGACGAGTTCCTTGCCCACCGCTTCGTGGAACGCCGGCATCATGGGCGTGGCGGTGGGGCCCGGGTTGATGCAGTTCAACCGAATGCCTCGCGCGATCAGATCGGCGCCCCTTGAGCCGACCCAGGCGTTGATGACCTGCTTCGAGAACCAGTAGCCGCTGCCGCCCATCGCGTCCGGATTCTTCTCGAGGTATGCCTTCGCGCCGTCGAACGTGTCGTTCGCGAGGAACGCGTTGATGGCTTCGAGGTTCTGCTGCCAGCCGACGGCGGCCGCCGACGCGATCATCCCCACCGAAGATCCTTCGGACATCTTCGGGACCAACGCCTCGATGAGGTGCCGCGCGCCCACGAAGTTGACGAGCATGGTGTCGACCTCCGAGAACGGCGGCCCCGGAAGGCCGGCGCAGCTGAACACCGAATGAATCGGGCCGGGGATCTTCGCGACCGTGTCGTCGATTGCGCCCGGATCGCGCAGGTCGACCTCGAAGCTGTTCTTCACCGGTACCGATGTCGGCTTGATGTCGAGCGCCGTCACCTCCGCGCCGACGTCGACGAGGATCAGAGCCGTCGCGGCACCCATTCCTGAGGCCGCGCCCGTGACAACCACACTCCGCCCCGCGTATCCGAGCACGTCGTCCATCTCGTTCCCCCGTCCGACCGGCTACCGAGTGATCCGAGCCTTGCGCTCACTGACCACGCGTGGCAACCCGCTCCGAGGCCGTCGCCATATTTCTGGGGCCTGGTCGAACGCTCTGCTCTGGTCGATGATGGAGCGAGAACCGCGGCAGAGGAGGGGCCGGTGGCGCTGATCTCGCGTGGCTTCCGGGGTCGTCGTCCGACGGATGTGGACGCGGCTCGTATCCCACCCG
The DNA here is from genome assembly GCA_964548555.1 of uncultured Burkholderiales bacterium. GTDB lineage: Bacteria > Actinomycetota > Acidimicrobiia > IMCC26256 > JAMXLJ01 > JAMXLJ01. The sequence continues at coordinate 9,073 of CAZJSY010000044.1, read as the reverse complement.
GGCAGTACGTCGTCGACGGATTCCCCGTGCTGTCGGCGGGACCCACCCCGCACGTGTCGCTCGACGAGTGGTCGTTCACGATCGAGGGCGCCGTCGACGAGCCCCGCAGGTGGTCGTGGCAGGAGTTCCTGGCGCTGCCGTCGGAGGAGGTCCACGCCGACATCCACTGCGTGACGAAGTGGACGAAGCTCGACACGAACTGGAAGGGCGTCAGCATCGACACACTCCTCGAAGGCGTGGGCACGACGGCTCGTTTCGTCGTCGCGTACTCCGACGGCGCCTACACGACGAACGTGCCCTTTGCCGACGTGACCGGTGGCCGTGCATGGGTCGCGTACGAGTACGACGGGAAGCCCTTGGAGCCCAAGCACGGCGGACCCGCGCGTCTGCTCGTGCCCCACTTGTACTTCTGGAAGAGCGCGAAGTGGGTGCGCGGGTTGGAACTGCTCGACCACGACGAACCCGGGTTCTGGGAGAACCTCGGGTACCACAACTACGGCGACCCGTGGAAGGAGCAGCGGTATTGGAACGACTAGCGATGCGCCGGGTGCCGTTGATATGGCGCGTCGCGACCGTGCGCGAGTCGCGACCGGAGAGCGACTCGGCACGCACGATCGTCTTGGACATACCGGAGTGGCCAGGACATCTCGCGGGTCAGCACGTCGACGTTCGGCTGACCGCAGAGGACGGCTATCAAACCGAGCGGTCGTACTCGATCGCCTCGCCGCCGGAAGAGTCGGATGTCGCGCTCACGGTGGAGCTCATCGACTCGGGCGAGGTCTCGCCCTACCTGGTGGAGGAGCTCCGCCCGGGCGATCCGCTGGAGATACGCGGACCGGTCGGCGGCTACTTCACATGGCAGGCGAGCGACGGAGGCCCACTGGTGCTCATCGCGGGTGGGTCCGGTCTCGTGCCGCTCATGGCGATGCTCCGACATCGTGACGCGGCCCGCGCGACCGTGCCGGTGAGCCTGCTCGTGTCGGCCCGCAAGCTGCCCGCGGTGCTGTACCGCGAGGAGCTCGAGCGCCGCGCGCGTGAGGGCGTCGACGTGCACTACACGCTGACGCGCGACGCGCCGTCGGGTTGGACGGGTTGGACCCGCCGTGTCGATGCCGACATGCTGCGCGCCATCGGAGCCGACGCGCAGCGCCGGCCGCTGGTGTACGTATGTGGTCCCACCGCCTTCGTCGAGACCGTGGCCGAGCTGCTGGTCGAGCTCGGCCACGACCCACACGCGATCAGGACAGAGCGCTTCGGCCCATCGGGAGGATGACGTGGACGAGCAGCGTTCCGAAGCGAACACCGACGACGAGCACCTCGACGGCAACGCCATGGCCGGGATGCTCGACCAGATCTTCGTCCGCGACTTCACGATGTTCCGACGTGTCTGCTCGTCGTGCGGGGACCGCAACATGGCGGGTGCGCTCCGCAGCTATATCGGCGCCGGTGTGGTTCTGCGCTGCCCCAGCTGCGGCGACGTCGCGGCGCGCATCTCCGAGCGCGAGCACGAGATCGTCATCGAGATGCGCGGCGTCTGGTCGGTAGCGGTCATGCGCTGACCGCGCCGTTCAGGCGTGGAAATTGGTCGTTGAGCGACGGAATTCCACGCAGGAATGGTCTGTAATAGGCGCGCATGACGACCACGCCGCTCGCCGAGTATGCGTTGCTGTCGGACCGGCATTCTGCCGCACTCGTGTCGCGCGACGGCTCGATCGACTGGCTCTGTATGCCCCGCTTCGACAGTCCGTCCGTGTTCGGCCGGCTCCTCGGCCAGGAGGCGGGTCACTGGTTCATCAGGCCCGTCGCGGAAGCGGTCATCACGCGCCACTACGTCGACCGCACGATGGTGCTCGAGACGACGTTCGAGACGCCGGAGGGCACGGTGGTGTTACGCGACGCGCTCGTGACGGGTGAGAACAATCGCCAACATGACCTCGGTAAGGATGCTCCACATGTGGTCGTGCGGTCGGTCACGTGCACGGGTGGCACGGTGGAGGTGGACTACGAGTGCGCGCCGCGACCGGAATACGGTCTGATCCATCCCCTGCTCGACGAGGTCGACGGCGGTGTGCGCGCGGTCGGCGGTTCCGACGTTCTGATGCTCTCCTCACCGGTCGCTCTCCTCATCGATGGATCGACTGCACGATCGCTTTTCAGACTGGAGAACGGGCAGCGCATCAGCTTCGCGATGCACCACTGCCGCCGTGTGGACCGCGACACCGCGCGCATTTGGAGCGAGCAGGAGGTCGCGGAGCGACTCGACGACACCCTTCGCGCCTGGGAGTCCTGGGCCGAGTTGCACCAGGCGTACGAGGGCCCGTGGCGCGAGCTCGTGCACCAGAGCGGTCGAGTCTTGCAGGCCCTGTCGTTCCAGCCCACCGGCGCGATCTGCGCCGCGGCGACGACATCGCTCCCCGAGACCGAGGGTGGCAGCCGCAATTGGGACTACCGCTTCTCCTGGGTACGTGACGCATGCTTCACGATCGAGGCGTTGTGGGTTGCTGCGTGCCCTGACGAGGCGCACGAGTTCTTCGACTACATCACGACGTCGGCCGCAGGCGCGCTTGTTCGCGGACGCGATCTGCAGATCATGTTCGGGATCGGTGGCGAACGCGACCTCACCGAGCGGGTCCTGCCGCATCTCTCCGGTTGGCGCGCCAGCGCGCCGGTTCGGGTCGGCAACGGCGCGTGGGGGCAGCGGCAGATCGACGTGTACGGCGAGCTGCTCAATGCCGCATACCTGGTGTCTGACCAGCTGGGGGAGCTCTCGCCGGCCACCCGGCGTTTCCTCGTCGACGTGGCAGATACCGCCGCCCTGCGATGGGAGGACAAGGACCACGGCATCTGGGAGGTCCGTGGCGAGCCCCGGGACTTCCTCTACTCCAAGCTCATGTGCTGGGTCGCGTTGGAACGAGCGATGCAGCTCGCGGATCAGTTGCAGGCACACGACCGGGTCGCCGGGTGGAAGGAGACGCAGGAACAGATCCGGGAGTCGATCCTGACGCACGGCTGGAGCGACGAAGCGGGCGCGTTCACACAGTCGTTCGGCTCCACCGATCTCGATGCGTCCAGCCTGATGATCCCGCTCGTGGGCTTCCTACCGGCGGATGATCCGAGGGTTCTCGCCACGATCGATGCGACGGTGCAAGGGCTCACCGATGACCGTGGGCTGGTCTATCGGTACCGCGCACACGACGGTCTCGCCGGGGACGAAGGCGCGTTCCTGCTGTGCACGTTCTGGCTGGCGCAGGCGATGGCGATGTCGGGTCAGCCCGGGCGCGCCCGGGAGGTGTTCGAGCGCGCGATCGAGTTCGTCAACGACGTCGGTCTGCTCGCGGAAGAGGTCGACTCGCGAAGCGGCCAGCTCCTCGGCAACTTTCCGCAGGCCTTCAGCCACGTTGGGCTCGTCAACGCGGCCTGGGTGATTTCGCTGGCGGAGCAGGCGGTGGGGACTCCGCCTTCCGCGCGTCGAGCTCTCAGTTCGTGAGAGCCGAGCGCGCGTCGCGGAAGAAGCTCAGGGCGGCGGCACGTTGATCGGCCGCGTCGAGGATCCGGGGGAGCTCGAGAATCGCGCCTTGGAAGGCCGTCGCGTTCCACACCGGGCCCGCAGCGAGCTGTTCGAAGTTCCACGGCGTCACGTAGAGGTAGGGACGCGTGACCTGCGCGTCGCCGGGTGACGCGCCGAACGTGGCTCGCTGTGCGCCGGCCTCACCGAGGCAGTCGAACGCGGCGTCGAAGTGCTCGGGCCAGATCTGAACGCGCGAAGGATCGGTCGACTCGTCGTCGGACCGGAGCTCCTCGAGCACGGAGTACGCGAATCCGTACCAGTCGCCGAGGAAGGCGGCCGCGACGGGCTCGATGGGCAGTGTCGCCGCGGCGTCGCCGAGCGGCGGGACGTCGAAGCCTTGCGCACCCGTCTCGTCGGGCGCGTCGCCGAGGACGAACGCCGCTGCGCCGGCGAGTGTGTCGACGAGCTCGGTGATCGCGTCGTCGCCGCGCTGACGGACCAACGTGTCGCCGACCATCCGGATCTGCTCGTCGCGGCCGAAGAACGGTGTGCCGAAGCCGCCGTAGGTGTAACGGAGGCCGATCTTGCCGGTGGCGCGCCGCCGGGCCGGCGAGATCACGTACACCGCGAGCCGGTGCAGAGCGTCCCGGGTCGTCGCGAGCTCCGGCGGCGGGTCGCCCAGGCGCCGGTACGCGCCGAGCCAGCGGGCGTTGACCCACGGCGCGTGCCGCGGGTGGGCGGTCGCCCACGCGTCCCACGTCGTGTCGCCGCCGGGGATCGGTGTGATCACCGTGGCCCGGGGTCGCGCTGGCGCCGACGCGGGGTGCGACTCGGCGTGCGGCTCGGGCGCCACGGGGTCGTCGGCGAACCATTCGTCTATGACCGCGGGTGGCGAGGGCTCGAGGACCCGCGGGGTGAATGCCGGTCCGGCGAGATCGGCCGCTTCACGACGTGGATCACGGGCCCGGGTCGCAGTGGGGTCGGTGGAAGGAAGATCGGTGGACGTCGTGCGAGTGTCGCGCAGCCGGGCGGGTGAGCTCCCCGCTTGCGGTTCTGTGACATGGGCGTCACACTCGGGGGCCGTTTGCGACGAGGAGGACGTCTCATGGCCGTGAGCGAGCGGATGATGCGGCACCTGCACGAGGCCGAAGGCGGAACGAAGCACACCGGCGAGGCCACGTTCCTTCCCGACCCCGAGCCCCGTCCGCAGCCGTTCACGATCATCTCGGTCGACGACCACCTGATCGAGCCCGCGCACGTGTTCGAAGGCCGCGTCGCTGCCGAGCTCACCGAGCGTGCGCCGCGGGTGGTCACGCTCGACGACGGCCGCGAGATGTGGGTGTACGAGGACCAGTTCTATCCGCAGGTGGGGCTGAACGCGGTCGCCGGGCGCCCGAAGAACGAGTGGAGCATGGAGCCGGCGCGCTTCGACGAGATGCGACGCGGCTGCTGGGACATCGAGGCGCGCATCCACGACATGGACATCGACGGGATCTACGCCTCGTTGTGCTTCCCGTCGTTGATCGCAGGGTTCGCCGGGACCATCTTCGCGAACAGCAAGGATGCCGAGCTCGGGCTGGCGTGCCTGCGCGCGTGGAACGACTGGCACATCGAGGAGTGGGCCGGCGCGCATCCCGACCGCATCATCCCGTTGCAACTCGCATGGCTCAAGGATCCGGAGATCGCCGCGCGCGACATCGAGCGCAACGCGGAACGCGGCTTCAAGGCGTTGAGCTTCCCTGAGAACCCGATCGACCTCAAGCTGCCCTCGATGCACTCGGACCACTGGGATCCTGTGCTGCGCGCCTGCGAGGAGACGGGGACCGTGGTCTGCCTCCACAACGGGTCGTCGTCGTGGAGTGCGGCTCGTTCACCGGGCGCGCCCCTCGAGCTCTATACCTCGCTGTTCCCCGTGAACGCGCTCGTCACCGCTGCGGACTGGCTCTGGGCGCGGATCCCGACGCGGTTCCCGGAGCTCAAGATCGCGTTCTCGGAAGGTGGTATCAGCTGGGTCCCGATGTTGATCGACCGCATCGACTACGTGCTCACGCATTCCGCCGCGGGCTCGCACGGCTGGGACGATCCGAACCTGTCGCCAACAGACGCGATGCGACGCAACTTCTGGTTCTGCACGATCGACCTCGGGTCGACGTTCGCGTTGCGCGACCACATCGGGATCGACCACATCTGCCTCGAGAGCGACTACCCGCACGCCGACTCGACGTGGCCCGACACGCAACTGCTCGCCGACGCGGCGCTCGCCGAGCTCAGCGACGAGGAGATCCGGAAGGTCACGTGGCAGAACGCGTCCCAGCTGTTCCGCCATCCCGTTCCGGAAGAGCGGCAACGCCCGTAACGCACGTTCCAACTCGCGCGAGGACGGCGTGAGGGCGCTTCGCCGCGATCTCACGGGGCTGGTCAAGCGGAAGAAAAACAAGTATCTTCTTGTTCAACTGCTCGACCGGGGGGACTCCGGCTGACCATGAGGGAGGTCGACGATGGCGGTGGCAGTCATCACAGGCGGCTCTCGGGGACTCGGACGGGCCCTCGCCCGGGAGCTCGCGTCGCGCGGGTGGTCGCTCGTGATCGACGGTCGCGACGTCTCCAGGCTCGACGAGGTCGCGGCCGAGCTGCGGAGCGCGTACGGCGCGGACGTCGTCGCGATCCCGGGCGACGTCGCCGATGTCACGCACCGTGACGCCGTCGTGGCCGCGGCCGAGGAGCGCGGCGGTGTCGACGTGCTCGTCAACAACGCGAGCGAGCTCGGACCGAGCCCGTTGCCGGCGTTGGACTCGCTTTCGATCGACGCGTTCGCACGCGTGCTCGAGGTCAACGTCGTGGCGCCACTCGCGCTCGTGCAGCGCGCGTTGCCGTCGCTGCTCGCCCGGAGTGGACGGATCGTCAACGTCTCGTCGGATGCGGCCGTGGAGGCGTATCGCGGCTGGGGCGCCTACGGGTCCTCCAAGGCGGCGTTGGAACAGTTGACCAGCGTGCTGGCCGTGGAACATCCCGACCTGCGTGTGTACAGCGTCGATCCGGGCGACATGCGCACCGACATGCACCAAGCCGCGTTCCCAGGTGAGGACATCAGTGATCGGCCGATGCCCGAGGAGAGCGTTCCGGGCCTGCTCGCACTCATCGAAGGTGATCTCCCGAGCGGCCGCTACGAAGCACGGGAGGTACCCGTCCCATGACCGCATTGAAGATCGATCCTCCTCCCCGGATCGGATCACCGTTCGCGACCGGCCGCGCGCTCGACTTCGAGCTGCCGGCTTCGCTGGAGGCCCACGAACCACCGGAAGCGCGTGGACTGAGGCGATCCGACGTGCGGCTGCTCGTCTCTCGCGGCACCAACGTTCCCGTCCACGCGCAGTTCGACGAACTCCCCGCGTTGCTCGAACCCGGCGACCTGCTCGTGGTGAACGTGTCGTCGACCGTTCCTGCGGCGCTCGACGGTTCGTTACGCGGAGATGTCCTGACCGTGCACGTCTCCACCGAGCTGCCCGGTGGTCTTTGGTTGGTGGAGCTGCGTCGACCGCATGAAGGTGCCACGACGAGGTTCACAGCCGACGTCCGCGGCGAGCACGTGGTCCTGGCCGACGGTGCCGGGCTCGACCTTCTCGCTCGTGCGCCCGATTCCAATCGGCTCTGGTTGGCGACGTTCTGTGGGGTGCAGGAGGTGGTGCCGTTCCTCCTCGGTCATGGCCGACCGATCCGCTACGCGCACGTCCCACGACAGTGGCCGCTCGGGGCGTACCAGACCGTCTTCGGTAGCGAGCCTGGCAGCGCGGAGATGCCGTCGGCATCGCGACCGTTCACCACGGAGCTCGTGACGCACTTGGTGCGGCGCGGGATCGGCATCACGCCGCTCCTCCTGCACACCGGTGTGTCATCGCTCGAAGGCGACGAGGCTCCGTACCCTGAGCGCTACCGGGTGCCGAGGGTGACGGCGGCGCGGGTCAACGCGACGCACGCCGAAGGCGGCCACGTAGTCGCCGTGGGCACGACAGCGGTACGCGCGCTCGAGACCGTCACCGACGAGGGCGGCGCGGTGCACGCCGGCGAGGGCTGGACCGACGTCGTCATCACGCCGGAGCGCGGCGTCCGGGCCGTGGACGGCCTGCTCACCGGCTGGCACGAGCCTCGCGCATCGCATCTTTTGATGCTCGAGGCCGTCGCGGGCCGGGAGGCGCTCGAGCTTGCGTACCGCTCGGCGCTGCGGAGCGCGTACCTCTGGCACGAGTTCGGCGACACGCATCTGCTCCTGCCGTGAAGGCGGCATAGCGGACGCAGCCCTTGTGCGGGATACTGCCGCTCGTGTTCGAGCGCTTCACCGATCAGGCGCGGCGGTGTGTCGTGCTCGCTCAGGAGGAGGCACTGCTCCTCAACCACCCGTACATCGGGAGCGAGCACGCGTTGCTCGGCGTGCTCGCGGAGGCACAGGGCATCGGCGCGTTCACGCTCCGCTCCCTCGACGTGTCGATCGACACGGCGCGCGCCAAGGTCGTCGCGCTCGTCGGCCGGGGCGAACGCGCCCCGTCGGGGCACATCCCATTCACGCCGCAGGCGAAACGGGCCCTCGAAGGCGCGCTGCGCGAGGCGATGCACACGGGAGACCACGAGATCGGCACCGAGCACCTGCTCCTGGGTCTCATCCGGGAGGGCGACAGTACGGCCGCCCGTGTCCTCACCGAGCTCGGGGTCGATCTCGACGGCGTGCGTCAGCGCGTCACGGAGCTCCGGTCGCGGCGGGGGCCCCGCGGCCTGCACGTCTCCACACCGGGCGAGCACCACACGACGTCGGCGGTGCCCTTCGAGCCACCGCAGCGCGGGTGCTCGTTCTGCGGACGGGACCTCTGGGAGGTCGAGCACTACGTCGTCGGCGCGAGCGCGGTCATCTGCGACCTGTGCACCGCGTTGGCCGGCGAGATCATCGCCGACGCGCCGCCAGACACACGGTCGCTCCGCCTGCCGGCGCGCGTCTTCGGCGAGCCTCCCGACGACAAGGCCGTCACCGAGATCGTCGGCGTGGTCGATCTCGTGCTGTTTTCCGGTCCGGCCGGCGACGCGCAGCGCGCCCGCGCGCTCGAAGACGGCGACCGTCTCGCGCCGTTGCACCCCCAGGCGCGCGAGCAGTACGGCAATGTCGAGCTCGAGCAGCGGCTCGACCGCATCCGTTTCGTCAGCCCCGACGTCGCGGAGGTGCGTGTCGCGATCGGCTTGGTCGGCGGCCCCGGAATGACGTTCGAGGGCCGTGTGACCCGCGGCGATGGATCGTGGAAGGTCAGTCGCGACCTCTTCTGCGCTGTGCTTCGCCCGTCCGGCGTCAGCTGTCCACCGGCCGAAGGCGGCCGGGCGGGATAACGACCGCGCGGGATCGCGGCCGCGCGGGATGACGGCAGCGCGGGGCGCCAACCGTAGACTCGAACGACATGGCCGAACCCGTACGCGTCCGCTTCTCACCCGCGCCGACCGGTTTCCTGCACGTCGGTGGAGCGCGCACGGCGCTGTTCAACTGGCTGTTCGCACGGCATCACGGCGGGACGTTCATCCTGCGCATCGAGG
>CAZJSY010000043.1:0-24110 GCA_964548555.1 uncultured Burkholderiales bacterium | reverse complement strand
CGACCGTCATGCCCTTCATCGAGGGCGGCGGCACGTTCATCGTGGACTGGCTCGAGGCGGCACTGCGCGAGCGCGGGCACGACGTCGACGTGCTGAAGCTCCCGTTTCGACTGACCACTCCGGGAATGCCGGCGCGCATGGTGGGGATGCGTCTCTTCGACGTGGCGGAGTGCGGCGACCGACTGATCACGATCCGCTACCCGGCGCACCTGTTGCGACACCACAGCAAAGTCGCCTGGTTCATTCATCATCATCGCCCGGTCTACGACCTGTGGGGCACGCAGCACCAGGACGTCAGGGGTGACCCGGAAGGCGAGACCTATCGCGCGATGTTCCGCTCCGCCGACGACATTTCCCTCCGCGAGACGCGACACCTGTACACGAACTCCGCGATCGTCAGGGATCGTCTGCGTCGCTTCAACGGGCTCGACGCGGAGGTGCTCTATCCACCCGTCTGGCGACCCGAGCGCTTCCGCACCGACGAATACGGGGACTTCGTCTTCTATCCCAGTCGGATTACCGGGCACAAGCGCCAATGGCTCGCCGTGGAGGCGATGGCGCACGTGACCACTCCGGTGAAGCTCGTCCTCGCCGGTCAATACGACGACGACGCGTACGGGCGCGTGGTGACGAACCTCATTGCGGAGCTCGGCGTGGAGTCCCGCGTCCGTTTGCTCGACGATTGGATTACGGAAGACGAGAAGATCGATCTGCTCGCGACGTGCCTCGGGGTCGCCTACATACCGCTGGACGAAGACTCCTACGGCTTTCCGTCGCTCGAGGCACACCATTCGCGAAAGGCGGTCGTCACCACGATCGACGGCGGAGGCACACTCGAGCTCGTCACCGACGGAGTCAACGGGCTCGTGAGCAAGCCCGATCCGGTTGCGCTCGCCGCATGCTTCGATCAGCTGTGGGAAGACCGCGCGCTCGCGCAGCGTTTGGGCGAGGCCGGTGAACGCCGGATCGCCGAGCTTCGGATCGACTGGGACACCACGGTCGATCGACTGCTCCGATGAAGATTGTCGTGGTCAACAACTGCGTTCCCTTCACGCGCGGCGGCGCGGAGTATCTCGCCGACACGCTGACCGCCCAGCTGAACGAACACGGCCACCGGGCGCAGCTGGTTCGCTTGCCCTTCCGTTGGGATCCGCCCGAGAAGATCGCAGAGAGCATGCTCGCCGCCGCGCTCGTCGAGATCGACCTCGCCGACGCGGTGATCGGGCTCAAGTTCCCCGCGTATCTCGTGCAACACGCCACGAAGGTGCTGTGGCTGCTCCATCAGTTCCGGCAGGTGTACGACCTGTGGGACACACCGATGCAGGGACTTCCGTCGACACCCGAGGTCGAACAGATCCGAGACTCGGTAATCCGAGCCGACAACCGGTGCTTTGCATCCTGCCGCAAGATCTTCACCAACTCGCCCGTGACCAGCGACCGCCTGTCGCGTTACAACGGCTTTCAGTCCGAAGTCCTCCTGCCGCCTCCTCACGACGGCACCGCACCGATACCCCGTGACTATGGCGGTTTCGTGTTCGTCGGCGGTCGCGTCAACGCAGCGAAGCGGCAGCACCTGGCGGTGGAAGCCATGCGGCACGTCCGAACCGACATCCAGCTGGTGGTTGCCGGAGCACCCGAGACCGAAGCCGACGAGCAGCGGCTCCGGGCGTTGGTGTCCCGTCACGCCCTCGCAGACCGTGTGGAACTCGTCATGCGGCACATCTCCGAAGGCGAGAAGCGTGATTATCTGCGCGACGCCCTCGCCTGCGTGTCAATGCCGTGGGACGAGGACAGCTACTCCTACGTCGCGCTCGAGGCACTCTCCGCCGGCAAGCCCGTCGTGACCACCGACGACGCGGGCGGTGTTCGAATGCTGGTCGACGACGGCGTCACGGGTGCGGTCGTCCCACCGGATCCGCTCTCACTCGCAGACGCCTTCGACCGATTGGCGCGCGACCGACGCAAAGCGCGCCGCATGGGTGAGATAGGCAGCGAGCGCGTGGCCGACCTCGGCCTCAGTTGGTCCCGCGTGGTCGACACGCTCGTGGAGGCGGCATCGTGAGGATTGCATGGTGCACTCCGTTCTGGCGCGAGAGCGCGATCGCGGCCGTGAGTCGCGCGGTCACCGACGAGCTCGCACACCTGTGCACCGTCGAGATCTTTCATCCGCCCACGACCCAGCCGCTCTCGACCGAGCTCCACACGCATCCTCTGCTCCAGGGTGACGAGGCCGACTGTGCGGAGCTCGAAAGCTTCGACATCGTGGCTTACTGCATGGGCGACAACCTGCCGCTCCATCGGGCCGTATACGAGGCGTCGCAGAAGGTGCCGGGCATCGTCGTCCTGCACGACCTCTGCATGCACCACTTCTTCGCAGATCTGTTCCTGCAGCACGGCGACCTCGGCCGCTATTTCGGTGAGATCGAACGGCTCTACGGTCGGGAGGCGCGTGAACTGGCGAAACGCGCGCGTGAAGCGGGTCCGATCTGGTCGTGGCGTCCGGTGTTCGTGGACCAGATGCCCATGTTCGAGCTCGCGATCCGCCGCGCTCTCGGGGTCGTGACCCACTCGGAGTTCGCGCGAGCCCGGGTGGACCAGCAGTTCATGGGTCCCACGGCCGTCCTGGATCTGCCGCACGTCTCGTCCTGCTCGGTGCCGGAGGGCGGCGCCGACGAGCGCGACGACGGACGGGTCATGCTGCTCGGGACCGGCCACGTGAACCCCAACAAGCGCGTCGAGGTCGTGCTCCGCATGCTGGCCGCCGACCGCGAGCTCGCGGCCCGCGTGCGATACGTCCTCGCGGGATCCATCGAGTCCGACGAACACCGCCGCCTTCGGGCACTCGTGCGCGACCTCGGGCTCGACCACTGTGTCGAGCTTCGCGGTCGGGTGTCCGACGCCACGCTCGACGGTCTGATCCACCGTGCCGACGTCTGCGTCAACCTGCGCAACCCGGCCCTGGAAGCTGCGTCGGCATCCCTGGTCAGCCAGATGCACCACGGCAAGGCGGTGATCGTCACCGACACCGGCTGTTACGCCGACGTGCCCGACGACTGTGTCGTGAAGACGGACCCGAACGACGAGTCACGCGCCGTGTCGGATGCTCTGCGCCGGCTGGTGTCCGACCGGAATAAGCGGGAGCGGCTCGGCGCGCGTGCCCGCGCTCATGCGCTCGAGCGAGCCGATCCCTCCCAGTACGCCCGGCGGTTCATGTCGTTCGTCGACGAAGCGCTCGCCGCGCGGCCGCTCCTCCTGACAGCCGACGCGCTCGGCGAGCAGCTTCGGCGCATCGGCGCGTCGTCGGACATGGCCCTCGTGCGGACGCTCGCGCAGACGTCGAACGAGCTCTTCGCCGGAGCGCCGCCGGAGCCTTCGCCCATCTGACGGCAGGCGCGCGGCCGAACGCGCGACGTGACCTCGAACAATCCCGAGAACTAGGGATACCTCGGATGTGCGACGCGCCGGTGGCATGACAGCGTCATGACATCGGACCGCAGGCGGAAAGCGGTCCCACCCAGGCAGGGCGCCGTCCATGACCGAATCCGCCTCTGCGGCTCGTCCAACGATCACGGGTACGGGCCGGTACCTGCCCGACACCGTGTGGACCTCGGACATGGTCGAGGCGGAGGTCGACCGCCGCAGCGGCGGATGGTGCATCCCCAAGGGCATCATCAAAATGGCAACCGGCGTCGTCGAGCGCCGATACGCGCCCGAGGGCACCTGCTCGTCGGACCTCGCGGCGCGTGCCGCCGAACGCGCGCTCGCCGTCGCAGGCATCGAGCCCAACGCCGTCGACCTCCTGATCTTCGCGTCCGCGTCACACGACGTGTCCGAACCCGCGACCGCGAACATGCTGCAAGCCGCGCTTGGCTGCCACCGCGCAGCCGTCATGGACGTCAAGAACGCGTGCAACAGCTTCCTGAACGGACTCGACGTCGCACAATCGTTCATCGAAACAGGCCGCGCGTCGCGCGTCGTCGTCGCGAGCGGCGAGCGTCTCATGCCCACCATCAAGTGGGACATCGCTGGCACCGAGGACCTGCAGACGCGCCTGGCCGCGCTCACGCTGGGTGACGCGGGAGCGGCATGCGTGATCGAGGCCGGTAGCAACCCCGACCGGGGCGTGATGCGCGGGACGTTCGAGTCGGACGGCCGTCACTGGGAATTGTCCACCGTGCTGGGCGGTGGTACGCGTTACGGCCCGGCGCCCGAGCGCATGTTCTTCGAGTGCCGGAGCGCAATGTTGCAGCGGCTGGCGGTCGACCACATCCCGCGGCTCGTGAACGATGTTCTGCTGAAGCTCGACTGGGACCTCGACGACGTTGCGCTGGTCGTTCCGCACCAGGTGTCGCGTTCGGTCATCGAGCGAATCGGGACCCTGCTCGGCGGTTCCGTCGACCGTTGCATGATCACGCTCGATCGATTCGGGAACACCGCGGCGGCGAGCATCCCGGTCGCGCTGGACCTCGCAATCGAGGAAGGTCGGGTCAGCATCGGCGACAAGATCCTTCTGGTCGGAGGAGCGGCCGGATTCAGCGCGGCCGTGATCCCATTGGTTCTGTAAGGGGCGACGATGGCGGTCGGACTCGTAGACGATGCAGCGCTCGGCACGGGCGGCGACCCCGCCTCCATCCTCGACCTGCTCGAAGACGCTGCCACGGGTCACGGAGCCATTCGCTTTCGCCACGACGGCGTCGAGCCCACACCGATCGGCGAACTGTGGCGCGCGTCCGAGCGCGCGGCGAGGTGGGTCGCGGGCACCCTGGGCACCGGCGGAACGGTCGCGGCAGTCCTCACCAACACCGGCTCATGCGTGACGTCGTTGTTCGGCGCCTGGCGCGCCGGGTGCACCGTCGCGTCGCTGCCGCTCCCCGCACGAGGTACGGCGCCGGACGTCTACGTCGAGCAGCTGTCCCGCTTCTGCCGGGTCGTCGGTGCGCAGCGGTTACTGCTGGACCCCGACCACGCCCGCCTCCTCGGCGACACACCGATCCCGGTACCGGTCTCGACGTTCGAGGACGCGTCGAATGGTGACGGACCGCAACCACTCGCGGGCGCACCCGCGCTCGTGCAGTTCACCTCCGGGAGTCTGGGCACTCCAAAGGGAATCCATCTCGATCTCCACGCCGTGGGCACGCACGTTCTCGCCCTTATCGACGCGTTCGAGGTGGAGCCGGACGAGTGGTCGTGCTCGTGGCTCCCGCTGTCCCACGACATGGGACTGATCGGGCAGCTTCTCGCTCCACTTGCCGCGGGAGCGCCGCGATTCGGCCATCACTCGCTCGATCTCATGACGCCCGAGTCATTCGTCTTCAGCCCGGCCTCGTGGCTTCGGGCATGCTCGGAGTCCGGGGCGACGGTGACAGCCGTGCCGAACTTCGCGCTGGATCTCGCGGTGAGGACGCGCGAACGGCTCGGACCGGTGGATCTGTCCCGGCTCCACGCGTGCGTCGTCGGTTCGGAATCGGTACGGCGCGACACCCTCGTCCGCTTCTCGGAGGCGTTCGCACCGGCAGGCTTCCGGTCGCTGGCGCTCTGTCCTGCATACGGGATGGCGGAAGCCACCCTGGCCGTGACCATCGTGCGACCTTCGGAACCGTGGCGTTCGATCGCCCATCCCACGCATGACGCGGCGGGCCCGGGCGCGTCGCTCGTCTGTACCGGCGCACCCCTCGACGGGATCGACGTGCGCGTGGAGGGCGGCGACGACGGGATCGGCCGAATCGAGTTGCGAAGCCCGTCCTTGCTCGACCGTTACATCGGAGCGGAGCTCTCCCTCACCGACGACGGTTATTTCGTGACCGGCGACATCGGCCTGATGGAGGACCGCGAGCTGTTCGTGATCGGCCGTGGCGACGAGGTGATCGTGGTCGCCGGCCGGAACCTGTATCCCGCCGATATCGAGACGTGCATGGAGCACGAGCTGATCCGTGCCGGGTGCGTCGCCGCGGTCAGCGCTCCCGACGGCGGCCTGGCCATCGTCGCGGAACCGAACCGGCGCGGTCTCTCGAAGGCGGAGCTCGAAGCTGCGTGTCCCAAGATCCGGGCCGTGGTTGCGCGCCAGACCGGTGCCGCACCGACCACGGTCGCATTCGTACCGCGGGGATCGTTGCCCAAGACGCCGAGCGGCAAGCTGCGCCGGACGGCCATTCGTCGGGCGCTGGCTGAAGATGACGGCCTTCTCGCACGGGTGGACTTCTCATGACGCTGACGAGTGACGACCGCATCGCCACGTTGCTTCGCACGGAGCTGGCCGCCGTGACGAAGCAACCGCCTTCGGTGTTCACCGACGACGCGCAGCTCGGCGATGTGGGTCTCGATTCACTTGCCCTCATCGAAGTGCTCGTCAGCGTGCGCGAGCAGCTTCTCGAGGAGCGCGGCCTGTCAGTCGACGACGTCGGCGAACCCCCGACGTTGCCGTGGCTCGAGACCGTTGGCGAGCTGATCGGGTTCGTGCGCTCGTTGGTCCCGGAGCAGCGCGACACCGGGCCGCGCTGACGCCGCCCCGGGCCCGCACTCCCTCAGCTGCAGGAGCCGGCGCTCATATTCGGGCGCCGGTCCGGTGCCGAGCGACGATGTAGACGATCGCGAAGACGATGAGGAAGAAAAGCAGCGGATGGACTGTGAGGCCGAGCGCAACAGCCGCGGCCGTGATCAACAGTGCAATCAGAATGTCGTACAGCATGGTCACCTCCCAAAGCACTGTGGCCTTTACCCTCCGGTGTGGCGCCACAATCCAGGGGTGATCACTCGCGTCGTTGCAAGGCGGCGATGAGCTCCTCTTGCGAGCTCACGCCGACCTTCCTGAACACGCCCGAGAGGTGGTTCCGGACCGTGCTCTGACTGAGGTACATCGTCCGGGCGATCGTCGGGACGCGCTCACCACGTAGCAGACGCGTGACGATCTCCCATTGTCTCGACGTGAGATCGCGCAATCCGTGGATGCGATCGGGGTCGGGTGCATGTCCGACGCTGCGGAGCCGCGCGATGGCCTGGATCTCTTCGGAGATGTGTTGAAGCCGCCGCTCGAGCTCGGAGTTGCCGAGCCCGAACAGACCGCCGTCGTCTTCACGGAGGACTGCGTAGCCGAAGGACGGCGGATCACCGTCGACCCGGCGCAGCACGACCTGCATCGCCGGCGCTCCGCCCCGGCTCCTGCATCGCACCCGAACCGTGACGTGTTGGCCGGATGCCATCACGCGCTCGAAGGCGTCGAGGATCGTGGTGACTTCGCCCGGATGCACGATGTCGAGCAGCGACGTCAGCGTGTACTCGCCCGAAGGCGCGGCTGCGCCTGGCGACGGGCTCGGAGCCGCTTCCAAATCGCCCGCGAGGTCGAGCGTCACGACAGCACAACACGACTGCCGAGATTGCGTCACCCGCGGATCCGGCTGAGCCGATGGCGAGTCAGCCTTCTCTTCGCCGCGGGCGACGACGCGGACGCTGATGTTGCAGATCATCTCCTTGCCGCGGACACGCATCCGTCGCCGCCCGGCATACGCGTCGAGCACGCCGTCGGCGATGAGGTTCCATGTCAGTGCCGTCCCTCCCGGATCCGCCGACAGCATCAAGACGTCGAACTCCGGCAGATCGACCGCTTCGAGCCCGAGCAGCTCCTTGGCCCGTTCGCTCATCTCCGCGAAGCGACGCTGGGGCAAGTGGAGGAGACCGACCGCGAGCCGACTGGCACGAACCGCGCGGCACAGCGACTCGGCCGGCAGCAGGGCCGTCGGGGAGGGGCTCGGGATGTCGTGCACGCGTAGGGTCATCTGGGGGTCGGGATATCGGTACCCGGGTCCGCCCACGGCCTCGCGCTTTTGGTGAAGAACGAGAGACACCGTCTATCCGCGATGATGGATCGCCTATCGCCACGTTCGCCGGATTTTCGGTTTCCCGGTCGTTCAGGGCGTGAGGACGACCTTCTCGCAGTTGTCGCGCTTGTGCTCGAACATCTCGTAGCCCTTCGGCGCTTCGTCGAGCCCGAGCCGATGCGTCACGACGAAGCCCGGGTCGATCTCGCCCCGCTCTACGCGCTCGAGCAACGGCCGCATGTAGCGCTGCACGTGACACTGCCCGCTCTTGATGGTCAACGACCTGTTCATGACCGTGCCCATCGGGAATTTGTCGACGAAGCCGCCGTACGCGCCCATCACAGAGACCGTGCCCCCATTTCGGCAGCTTCTGATCGCCTGGCGCAACGCATGAGGTCGGTCGGTCTCGAGCCGCGTGAGTTGCTTGGCCTTGTCGTAGATCTCGAGCGGCGGAGATCCGTGATGCGCTTCCATGCCGACCGCGTCGATGCACGCGTCCGGGCCGCGTCCACCGGTCATGTCCCTCAGGGCTTCGGTGACGTCGGTCTCCTCGTAATTGACGATGTCCGTCGCACCGGCCTTCGTCTGTGCCATCTCGAGCCGGTACGGAAAACGATCGATCGCGATGACACGCGCCGCTCCCAGCAGGAGCGCGCTTGCAATCGCGAATTGGCCGACCGGGCCGCAGCCCCAGACGGCGACGACGTCGCCGTTCTGGATGTCACAAACCTCGGCGCCCATGTAACCGGTGGGAAAGATGTCGGAGAGAAAGAGAAGCTTCTCGTCGGGCAGGTCGTTGTCGATCTTGAGGGGCCCGACGTCGGCGAAGGGGACGCGCGCGTATTCGGCCTGGCCGCCCGCGTATCCGCCGGTGAGGTGCGAATACCCGTAGATCCCCGCCGCCGGGAACCCCCACATCTTCTCGGCCATGCGCGCGTTCGGGTTCGAGTTCTCGCACACCGAGTAGAGGCCGTGCTCGCAGGCATTGCAGCGCCCGCATGCGATCGGGAACGGAACGACGACACGGTCCCCGACATCGAGGTTGTTCACCTCGGGCCCGACTTCGACGACCTCGCCCATGAACTCGTGTCCGAGGATGTCGCCCTTCTCCATGGTCGGCACATAGTGGTTGTAGAGGTGGAGATCGGATCCGCAGATCGCCGTCGACGTGATCCGCACGATGGCGTCACGGTTGTTGAGGATCTTCGGATCCGGTACGTCGTTCACCCGTACGACGTTCGTTCCCATCCAGCAGTTCGCCTTCATCGCTGCAAGCGTCCTTTCTCGATCTCGTGTCCTCCCGTGCCCGCCGAGCCGGCGCCGTCAAGGCAGCGGCTGCGCGGGCCGCTGCTTGACGTGCGGCTTCGTCCCCTCGGGACTGCCCTCCGAGCGGATGATCTCGCCCGTCTCCATCACCTGCTTGAAGCGGCGCAGGTCGTCCTTGACTTCGAGCGCGGGCTCCTCGCCCAGCAACTTCGCGACGAGGTCCGCGACTTGGCCCCCGGGGACGTCGAAGTCGAGCTCGACGGTGACCTCGGTGCCGCGCCCGCCCGGTGCGCGGGCGAACCGAACCGAACCAGCGTTCGGGATGCTGCTGTCGTCGACCGTGCGCCACGAGATCAGCCGGTTGGGCACGTCCTCGATGATCTGCGCGTCCCATTCGAGCTTCTTCGGCAACAGTGGCGTACTTGCCACCCAATGCGAGCGACCGCTGCCGGTCGTGCGCACCGACTCGACGTGCGTCATGAAGCGCGGCAGGTTCTCGAACTCGTGCCAGAAGCCGTACACCTCATCGAGTGGACGCTTCACCGTGACGGCGGCCGTCGCGTGCATGGCGGGTTGCCCCGTCGATGTCGTGGCCCGCGTCATCCGTAGGGCCGCGATCAGATCCAGCACCGTCACGCCGGCGACGTTCGCGAGCGCGCCCGCGACGCGACCGCGTTCGTTGTCGGGATTGGACAGTGCAGCGCTCAGAAGGCCGAGGTCCTTGATGTCGCCCGCGACGCGACCCCAGAGCCACCGGTCCGCACGGCCCTTGCGGATGATCCCCCACCACGCCGCGATCTCACGCACGCCGACGCTGCGCATGATCCAACGGTTTCGAACGTTGTCGTCGACGCCGATCAGCCGACACACGGCACCCGGTGCGGCCAGCTGCGCGGTGCCCAGCGCGAAGCTGAACCATCCGAGTCCGGCAGCAAGTTGCTTCGTCGCCGGATCGATTCCTGTGCCGCGGTGTTGCATCGGCGCGCCGCCGCCGTTGCGGTGGATCGCGCCGTCGCCGTTGCCGATGCTCGACCGGTGGCGTAGGTCGTCGACGACCGAGTTCATGGCTCACCTCCCATTGCCGGTGATGTGGGGAGCCGTTCGGGGCGCGCACTACCCGAGCGCTTTCGAAGACACACCGTCCCGAGCGAGATTCGTCCGCCGGCGGGGCGGCGCTGCGGGACGAATCGAGGTTCATGTCGCGAGCCGCCGGGGAATACCGACACCATGGCGTCCGACTCGAGCGGCGGGTCCACGAAGACCCCGGCCCCGGACGGCTCGCACCTCCGGTTGCCGTGGCTGAACGTGTCGGTGCCGGTACCACCGCCGGATCGCGCTGCGTTCTACGCCGGCCTCACGGTGATGGCACTCGCAGAGTTGATCGACTGGCCCGTCGCGCTTGTGATTGCAGCCGGCCACGCCCTCGCGGCGCGCAGCCGTAACCGCGCCGTGGAAGGTCTCGCCGAGAGCGCGGAGTCTGCCTGATTCATCCCGCGAGCGGTGGCACCACCGCTCGGCTTCATCGTCCGGCAGGCGCGGAGTCGGACTCGCTCCGCGCCAGGGAGCCCCAATCGCCGGCGAGGTCTTCGATGATTCGACGCGCTTCGTCGGCGACCGATCCGGCGACCCACGCGACGGGCGACACCTCGTCGACCAATGGTTCGTTGTCGGGACCGCGACCGACCTCGTGTCCCGTGAGCACCCACGCGATCCTGTGGCGCCCGTGCCGATGCTGCAGGTGCTGGTAGTCGTAGAGACGGCGGGCCACCCACACCCGGCGCGATCGTTCACCCCACCACGGCTCGACCCCGAGGGTGTTGACGGACAGACCAGGGAGCTCGACCCCCGTGAGGGCGTCCCGACTTCCCCGATCGCGATCGGCCCGCGGGCCACGTGACCATCGCAAGTACAGGTCGTGGCGGTCACCGACCAAGTCGGCGAGCTCGTCGACCGAGTGGACGGTCGGAAGTTCGTCCGCCCCGTACTCAGGACCACGCCCGGACATCACACCGTCCCTCCATCTGATGGGCGCCTTCTACCCGCCGGCGAAGCGATCAATCGCAGGTCGGTAACCGCTTTCGCGCGGCCGCGGCGCGGTGGGAGTCTTCGCCGGCCCCGTACACGGCGACGAGGTCACGCCCCATGCGCGCGAGGGCGTCGCGAACCTCGGGCGGCGAGAGCACGACGACCCGATTCCCGAAGCTGACGAGGTTCGCGGCGGCGGCCCCCGCGTTCGGGAAGAACGCGCGGAAATGCGCCCAGCCGTCGCGGTCGGGCCCGTCGAGAGATGTCAGGCGGGCCCATTCCCCCAACGCGGCGCGCGCCCACTGGACCGCGTCGGGCGCGACACGGAACTCCACTTCGAACGTGCCGACCGGCGCGGGGAACTGCTCCACGATCGTGTCCCATGCGGCGGCGAGGTCGAAGTCCTCGGGTCGGTCGACCGCCTCGTTGGTCACGCTCACGGCGCGCACCCGCGAGACGCGAAACGTCCGCAACCCCGCGGGTGTCCCGCCGATGAGGTACCAGGTGCCGGCCTTTGCGACGAGACCGTACGGATGCACCCGCCGTTCCGTCGCCGTCTCGCGCGGCTTCGCGTAGAGCAGATCGATCTGCCGGCCCGCGATGACCGCCTCCCGCAGCGTGTCCAGATGACCCGGTGGCTGCGCGGCGCGCCGGCCCCACCGCGCCGGGTCGACATGGACGGCCGAGCGCGCTGCGCTCGCGTGATCACGAAGCGGCGCGGGCAGCGCGGCAACGAGCTTCCGCAGAGCGGAGCGCACGCCTGCGTCGACGCCGAGGCCGGCAAGACGCTCCGGCCCCGCGACGAGGAACAGGGCCTCCGCTTCCGCGGTCGTCAGACCGGAGAGGTTCAGCCGGTGGCCTCCGAGGAGCGCCCATCCACCGCCGCGGCCGCGCTGCGCGTAGACCGGCACCCCGGCGGACCCGAGCGCCTCAAGATCGCGCCGGATGGTGCGCTCCGAGGTCTCCAAGCGCTCCGCGAGGTCCGCCGCGGTGAGCTGCCCGTGGGTCTGGAGCAACAGGAGGATCGCGACGAGCCGGTCGGCGCGCATGTCTCGATCCTACGGAAGAAATAGGACACCAGGTGGCCGGTTCTCACCTTTATGTTCGTCCGGACCCGCGCGACCACCGATGAATGCGGGCCGCCCGACCGGTCTCAATGGCCGTCGCAGACGACGTAAGGACGGAAGGCATGAGCCACACCGACATCACACGTGAACGCGCACCTGCGATCGTCGCCGAGCGGCTGGTGCGCAGCTTCGACGGCGTCAATGCCGTCGACGAGGTGGACCTGCGCATCGAGCAAGGTGAGATCTACGGCTTTCTCGGACCGAACGGCGCAGGGAAGTCGACGACCGTGCGCGTGTTGTGCACGCTGTTGACCCCGAGCGCGGGGAAGGCGGCGGTCGCCGGGTACGACGTCCAGAGCGAGCCCGAACAGGTTCGTCTGCGCATCGGTGTCGCGTTGCAGGAAGCGGCACTCGATCCCAAGCAGACCGGGATCGCGCTGCTGCGTCTGCAGGGTCGGCTGTACGGACTGTCGCGTTCCGAGATCGACGGACGCCTCGACGAGCTGGCGCGGCTGATCGACATCGGCGACGCGTTGAAGCGCCCGATCGGCACCTATTCGGGCGGGATGAAGCGACGGCTCGATCTCGCGGCGGCGTTGGTACACAACCCCCGCGTCCTGTTCCTCGACGAACCCACCACGGGTCTCGACCCCGTGAGCAGGGCGCGCATGTGGGACGAGGTCCGCCGGCTCAACCGCGAGCTCGGCATGACCATCTTTCTCACGACGCAGTACCTGGAGGAAGCCGACGAGCTGGCCGATCGGGTCGGCATCATCAACGACGGTCGCATCGTCGCCGAAGGCACCCCCGACGAGCTCAAGCGCAGTGTCGGCGCCGACGTCATCGTCGCCCGGGTCGATGCACGCGCGGAGGTTGCGCGCGACGCACTGCGGACGGTCGGCGGCGTTCGCGACGTTGAATCACACGGTGACGAGCTGATCGTCACGGCGATCGACGGGGCGGCGACGATCGGCGCGGTAGCCGTCGCGCTCAACGCCGTGGGCGCTGTGCACCACCTGACACTGCGTACCCCGACGCTCGACGACGTGTTCCTCGAGCTGACCGGCAACCGCATCCTCGCGGACGACTCGACGCCCGACGATCACGAGCGCATGGAGGTCGCGTGATGACCAGCATCGACATCCGTCCCGAACGTCTCCGCTTCGACGCGGACACCGGCCGAGCGGTCCAGGCCCGACCGGCGACACCGGTGCGGGACGTCGTCTCGATCGCCGGCCGGGCGCTGCGCTCGGTTCCACGCGAACTGGAGAGCGTCATCCCGCCCATCTTCATCGCATTGTTCTTCTTCCTCGTGAACATCGGGACGCTCCAGCGACTGACCGAGCGCAACCTCAGGGGCTTCGACATCAAGCAGTTCATGCTGCCGACGTGCATCCTGATCGGTGTCACCGGCGTCTCGCGCGCCGGCGCCCTCGTCCTCGACATCCAGAACGGGTATTTCGACCGGCTCCTGCTCACGCCGGTGCGGCGCCTCGCGATCCTGGTGGGTCACATGGTCGCCGACGTCGCCATCGCGTGCGGATTGACGGTTCCGATTCTCGTGCTCGCGTTCTCGTTGGGCGTGCACGTGCAGGCCGGCCCGGCCGGCGTGCTGTTGTTCATCCTGATGGCCGGGCTCTGGAGCCTCGCCTTCGCCGGCTTCGGATACGCGATCGCGCTCAAGACGGGGAACCCCGCCGCGGTGAACTCCAGCTTCCTGCTGTTCTTCCCGTTCCTCTTCATGACGTCGTCGTACGTGCCGCGCAATCAGCTGAACGGCTGGCTCAACCACGTGGCGGCGTGGAACCCCGTCACCTACGTCCTCGAAGGGCAACGGTCACTGGTGACACAGGGTTGGCAGGCCGACTCGCTCGCCAAAGCAGCGTTGGCGATCGCGGTGGTCGGCACCATCAGCATGTCGATCTGCCTGGCTGCCCTACGCGGACGCACCCGCCGCGGCTGAAGCCTTCGATGGCGTTCTTGCGTGGAATGTCGGGGTCAGGTGGTGCCGTCGATCAGACCAGACTCGTGCGCGTACTGCACGAGGAGCGCGCGTGTGTGGAGCCCGAGGGAACGACGGAGGCGCGAACGGCTCGCCTCCACACTGCGCAATGAGATGCCGAGGAGGTTGGCCATCTCCGCGTTGGTGTGACCGCGCGCGAGAAGGCGCAACACCGCCACTTCTCGCGCCCCCAGGCCATCGGTCGCCGGCGCATCCGAGACGACGTGTGCCGCTCCTTCAGACGACGCGCCGACGGCGGAGTGCCGCACGATCGGAGACAGGATCGCTTCCACCCGAGCGCGCAACACGTCGGGCCGGACGACGCCGAACGCTTCACCCATGAATGGCTGGATGGTCTCGAGCAGTGCACGCAGCTCAGCAGCCTGACGTTCGACCCGGGACGATTCGTCGTGCGGCGCGGCCGCGTCGGCGAGATCGTCGGCCGTGCCGATCCATTTGGCGACCTCGCCCCGCGGGCCGCGCACGGGCAGGGCCCGGAACCCGTGCCAACGGAACTCACCGTCGCTGCGCCGGATGCGATACGAGAGCTCGAACGGGGTCGCTGTCGACGTCGCGACCTGCCAACCGAGCCGCGCCCGCTCCGCGTCTCGCGGATCGACGAGCTCCACCCATCCCCACCCGTAATTGGCCTGCCGAGGCAAACCGGTGTATTCGGTGCCGCGCTCGTTGAAGTAATCCGTCGATCCGTCGGCGCCGGCGAGCCACACGATGTGCGGGATCGACTCGGCGATCAGCTCGAAGTCGGACCGACGCAATCTCGATGGTTCCGGCATCACCGGGATTATCGCGGTTCGACACCGGGTCCGTCATGGAGCCGGACATCACCCCACACTTTCGAGCGGTGCCAATCCACACTTGGGTGAAGCACCGGTGACGCTCGGTGGAAGAACGGAGGGAATAGCGCTGACGTCGGCCGCGTTGAACTCCGACCGCAAGAGAGCTGGAGGTTTCGAAGTCGGAATGAACTGCAAGAACTGCGGCGGGGAGATATCCGCCGAACGAGCGGCGCTCGGCTACGACTACTGCACCGGCACCCGCTGTGTCGAGGCCTGCTTGAAAGGCCTCGACATGGTCGCCGTGCACGTGAACAAGGCGTCCGATCAGTACGTGCTGCGACGCCAGCTCGACATCCCGAACGACACGTCGACCCGGTCGATCGATCCGGTATGGGCAGCGGTGCCGGCGCCGATGGTCGAGCAGGAGACACCGAGCCGCAAGCGGGAGCGGCCGAAGACCACCGAAGAGAAGATCGACGAGCTCGAGGCCGAGCTCGACGCCGCCCTGGCAGCGGAGAGCGACCCAAGCAAGCGCAACAAGCTTGTCAACGACTACAACGCGAAGCTCCGACGCTTCGACATCAGGTACCGCCGGATCCGCCAGCGTCGGAAGGCCTGACCCGACGAACTGCGTCGGTGCTCGGGAACACCGCGTCCGCAGGCCGGTTGCAGCGACCAGGGACCATCGCAACGACCCTGGCGTTCGCCGGGATCCTGTGAAAGGCTGGGCAACGCCTATGTGTGCGTCACACATATATGCTGCCATGGCTACGGCCGGAGTGACGAGGAGGCGGACATGCCAACGGCTACGGGTTCCTTCCAAGTTCTGTCGTGGGACGAGAACACGTACGAAGAGCGCGGCGACGGCGCCAAGCTCACCCGCGCATCCGTGGTCCAACAGTTCGAGGGCGACGTCTCCGGGAAGGGCACAGCGCTTTGGCTGATGGCCTACCGGTCCGACGGGACTGCCCGCTTCCTCGGCCTCCAGAGCGTCGACGGACAGATCGGTGATCGCCACGGCAGCTTCGTGCTCGAGACGCGCGGGGCGTTCGACGGGAAGACCGCGACATGGGACGCCGTTGTGATACCCGGTTCGGGCACGGACGCGCTCCGAGGGCTCGACGGACACGGTTCCTTCAGCGCGCCGATGGGCTCCCAGGCGACGTTCGAGCTCGAATACGACGTTGCGTGAGAGCGACCGCCGCCTCACCAACCTGTTCGGAGCGCTGGCGCTTGCCGTAGCCGACGACCTGCGGGACGTGACCGAGGCCGCGGCCGGCCAGGCGTCGGCCGGCCCGAGCGCACTCGTCGCGCTGCACGAGTTCCTCGATCGTCCGACGGTCGACGAGCTCCGTCGGGTCGTCGGCCTCACGCACTCCGGCGCCGTACGCCTGGTTGACCGCCTCGAGGAGGGCGGCTACGTCGCGCGCCGGGCCGGGCACGACGCTCGTTCCGTGTCGTTGGCACTGACAGCCAAAGGTCGCAACAGAGCACAACGGATCCTGGCCGCCCGCGCCCGCGCGCTGCACGACCCCATCGCGGATCTCACGGCTGACGAGCGCGACTCGCTGAGCGCCCTCTGCGAGAAGCTGCTCACCGCGGTCACGAACCGCCGGCTGGCCGAGCGGGCCCGCAACCGCCCTCACTCGGGGGGATGGCTCTGCCGGTTGTGCGACATGGAGGCCTGCGGGCGGGCGCGCGGTGACTGTCCGACCGCCACCGCAGCGGCCGCGGCGGCCGGTGCCTCGCCTTCGCGCTGAGGAGTTCTGACAGCCGCGCGACTGATGCCGTGCAATCACGTCGCACAGTTGGAGCGTTCAGCGCTCGGGTTCTCTCCATCGAAGGATGCCACCGATGCCCTCGGCAGGACCACCGTGCTTCGGGACGATGCGGACCTTCGCACCGGTGCCCAGCGCGGCGCGCAACGCCACGTCGACGAGGCGAGCCTTCTGCGGCTCCTCTCGGAGGCCGACGAGGTCGTCGGGACGGACCGCGGCATCGGTCGGGCGCTCGCCGAACCAGCCGGCACGGATGTCGTCCGGGTCGTCGTGGATCAGCAACAGCTCGACGCGCGCTTCTTGCAGCGCCGCGAGCGTCGCTTCGGCCCCCTGAGCGGCGCGGTCGTGCTGACCGCGTTCCTCGCGGAACTTCTCGATCGCGGCGACGGTGTCGCGCGCGGCCGCCGTCGCAACGAGGCGCGACGTCTCCAACGCGATCTCCGTCTCCGAGCCGTCACGGGCACGGTTGCCGTCGATCTCGTGCACGAGCGCCGCCACCCGTTCCGGCAGGTGTTCGCGCAGCAGTTGTGTCGCACGCACGTCGCCGGCGACCACGACGATCTTCGCGTCGACGCGTTCGACCAACAGCACGAGCTCGTCGGCGACTTCCGCGGCGTTCCTCTCCCACGCCACCTCGGCACGCTGCTGGTAGCGCCGCTGCGACCATCCACCCGGCGCGACCTTCTCGACCCGCCGCTTCGGGTCCCCCGCCTCGTCCCGGAGCTCGTTGCCGGTCGCGTCGGCCGCGTAGAGATCCGCGCCGCGACGGTCCGTGAGGACGAGCACGTGAGGAACGTGGCTCTGTCGCCACTCGAGGATGCCCGCGACCGACGGGAGTGGCAACCAGCGTGCGAACTCCACGGCCGGTGGGTGCGCGTGGTGCTCGACATGGAGCAGCCCTCCGGCACCAGCCACCACGGCGAGGCCGGCGCCGTACAGGTGCGCATCCCCGATCACCGGGTCCATCGTCGCAAGCACCGCCTCCGGGGTTCCGGCGGTCCCGAGCTCCTCGCGCTGCGTGCGCCAGCGGCGTTCCGAGTACTGGGCCGCGTTCTCGATTCGGGGATCGGTGTTCAGAGAGAGCGTCGCGAACGGGCCCCCCGCTTCGAACCACGCCACCACATCGCGAGGTGCGAGCCCGACGTCAGGAGTTGTGCCGGCAGCCTCCATATCAGCTCCCCGTCATCGCTGCGGATCCCGGTTCGTGCCCGCGTCCTGGTCGTCGTGTCCGACGGTGAACTCCTGCGCGCCGTCACGTCACCATTCCCCGCGTTCCCGGCGTGAAAACGGTGCTCGCCGCCACAATCGCCGCCGTGACCCCGTCGCTACGCCGATGACCGCGATCACGGCACCGAGACCGGCAAGACCCGCGCCGAGACCGACCGTGCTCAGCGCGCCCACGAGCAGCGGGCCGCCCGCGTCGCCGAGCTCGCGGCCCACTTCGCCGGCGCCCATCGTCTGACCCATACGACCCTCGGGCGCGGCATGCGCGAGGGCTGCGAAACCGAGGGGCGTCGCGATACCGACGCCGGTCCCGATCAAGAACGCGGCGCCGGTCAACGCTCCCGGGCCGTGCCATGTCGCGGTCACGAAGAATCCGGCAGCGATCCCGGTGAGCGCGGCCGTCGTCGCGGAGGCGGCTACGAGACGACCCCGGTCCATCGCTCGACCCGTCCACGGCTGGACGAGCGCGGCTGCCGCCGCCAACAGCGAGACGATCGCGCCGGTCGTCAACGAGCTGAGATGCGCGCGCTGGCCTTGAATGGGGAGGAACCCGACGCCCGCGCTCAGTGCCGCGGTCGCGGCGCCGAGGACCGCGACGGGCCGCACGAACGAAGCACGGCTCAGCTGACGGGTGAGGCCGAGCAGCGTCGTACGCGCGCGCGGCGCGGACGTAGGGTCCGGCACGCGTCGCGCTGCCCACACGGCCACCACCACGGCGACGACGGCGAGCACGGTGAACAACGACGTGTATCCACCGACCCGGACGAGGAACCCCCCTCCGACCGGACCGGCGAGATAGCCGAGCCCTTTCGCGCCGCCGTATCCGCCGAATGCACGTCCTCTGCGCGTGCTCCCGCCGAGGGTTGCAACCAGACTGCTCGCCGCCGGCGAGAACGCCGCGGCCGCGACACCCTGGGCGAAGCGGGCCGCGCCGAGCAGGTCGGGGTCACCTGCGAGCACGAAGAGCATCGACGCGACGGCAAAACCGACGAGGCCGCCGAGCAGGACGCGCCGAGCTCCGACCCGGTCGGCGAGTGTGCCGAAGACGGGCTTCAACACCACCTCGGCACCGTCGTAGAGGGCGAGCAACATGCCGAGCTCCAGCAGTGACGCGTGACGGCTCGACGAGTAGCGTCCGAGATTGGCCGCAACCGCGTGCGCGCCGAACGCTGTGACGAAACCGGCCGCATACAGGGGTCGCACCTGGCGCAACCGCGCCGACCCGCGCGTGGAACGAAGCCGGCGTACGACCTTCATGTCACTCAGGGTTCGCGTGACTCGTAGACGCGCTCGGCAAACTGCTCGAGGGTCTCGACGCACTCTTTGAACCGCTGCTCCGCATTCCCCGCGGACGGCGCCCCGAACAGGTCACGCGCGCGCAGCTCGCGGTACCAACGGCGTAGACGATCGAGACTCTGCTCCTCCTCGTCCAACTCTGCGAGCGTGAACTTCTCGATCGAGACCTCATGCGCGATCTCGGCCTCGAACTTGTCGCACTCCGACAGGAACTCGCGCCACTGCGCTTCGCGATCTGCGACATGAAGTTGCTCGAGCGTCGCGATCGCAGGATCGTGCTCGACAAGGGTGAAGGTCAACGCCTGCCCACCGGCGCGCTCGACGACTTCGGCGGCTCGTGCCAGCGCGGCATCGAACTGGGAACCTGACGGCACCGCCCAGGTCGCCTGCTGCAACGAGACCGCGCCGATCTTTCGCAGCTCTCGCCAGACCGCCACGCGGTGCCGCGACGGTTCGGACGGCAATCGGTAGACCACGAGGCGCCAGGACATGAATGGGCAGGTCCGCCGTTCGTTCGGGAGTGATGTAACGATCGTTACGTCAGCCCGAGTATCGTCCGTCATATCGGCGCTCTGCAAGGGCAGAGATACCCCTCGGGGGTATCATGGGCGCATGGCGGGATACAACGACAAGAAGGAAGCGATCCACAAGCGGCTGCGACGCATCGAGGGTCAGGTGCGAGGCCTGCAGCGCATGGTGGACGAGGACAAGTACTGCATCGACGTCCTCGACCAGGTCGCCGCGGTCACCAAGGCCCTCCAAGCAGTCGCCATCGAGCTGCTCGACGAACACCTGACCCATTGCGTCACCGACGCGGTCACCACCGGCGGCAAGGCGGCCGAGCAGAAGGTCGCCGAAGCGTCGGCCGCGATCGCCCGACTCGTTCGGTCCTGACGGCTGAGCCCCGATGATGATCCAGGTGGTCGGAGCTTCGCTCCTGCGAGATCTCGCCGACAGCGGCCGCGAGGCGTTCTTCATGCTCTGGGAGACGCTCTGGGCACTCGTGCTCGGATTCGCGCTGTCCGGCATCGTGCAGGCGTTCATCTCGAAAGAAGCGATGCAACGGACGCTCGGCGACCACCGTCCGGCCGCCGTCACGCGCGCGTCGCTGTTCGGGATGGTCTCGTCGAGCTGCTCCTACGCCGCGACGGCAATGGCGAAGTCGCTGTTCCAGAAGGGCGCCGACTTCGTGTCGGCAATGGTCTTCATGTTCGCCTCGACCAACCTCGTGATCGAGCTCGGTGTCGTGCTCGTCATCCTGCTGGGTTGGCAATTCGCGGTCGCCGAGTTCGTCGGCGGCCCGATCATGATCGCCTTGCTCGCCGTGGTGGGCGGCTTCGTGTTCCACCGAGGTGTCGTCGCGCCGGCCCGCGAGCGGCTCGGTCACGGAGGGGCGACGGCCCATGACCACTCGGCGATGGCCGGCGTCAGCGAGGAGCGTCAAGAGGAGCTGGAGCGCACCCCGTGGCGGCAGAAGCTCACGTCGAAGGCGGCGTGGGCCGACGCGGCCGGCTACACGATCGCCGACATCACGATGCTCCGGAAGGAGCTGGTGATCGGGTACGGCGTCGCCGGCCTGTTGGCCGTCATGGTTCCGACGAGCGTGTGGAACGACGTGTTCCTGTCGGGCCACGGCTTCTGGACGAGCGTCGAGAACGTCATCGTCGGGCCGTTCATCGCGTTCATCAGCTTCGTCTGCTCGATCGGCAACGTCCCGATGGCCGCCGCCTTGTGGCACGGCGGCATCAGCTTCGGGGGCGTGATCGCGTTCGTCTTCGCCGACTTGATCGCACTGCCTCTCGTGCTGATCTATCGCAAGTACTACGGCAACCGCCTCGCGCTCCGACTCTTCGTCACCTTCTACGCGGTGATGGCGGCGGCCGGGTTGATCGTCGAGGGTCTGTTCTCACTCTTCGGGGCCATTCCGACATCGAGGCACAAGACCATCGCGCCAACCCATTTCGCGTGGAACTCCACGACGTTCTTGAACATCCTGTTCCTCGGCGTGTTCGGCGTGTTGTTCTGGCTGCACCACAATCGGGCGCGCCTCGGCGGGAGGCGCGGCTATGCGACGGATCCCGTCTGTGGAATGCAGGTGCAGACCGCGAACGCACCGGCACAGACCACCTACGAAGGTCGCAGGTACCGGTTCTGCTCGGACCGCTGTCGCGAACGCTTCGACGCCGAACCCGTACGCTTCGCACACAAGGGCGCCGCGCATCACTGAAGCGCGGCGCTCGGCGGGCCGACCTGGAACATCCATCGGGCCCTGTGGTATCGAACTGACCAAGGACCCACACGAGTCGGGGGACGGGGATGATCGCGGTCGTTGCGGCGGTCGGCGTACGCAAGGCCTTCCACATCGGCGTCGTTCTGACCGCGTTCGGCTTCGGGTTTCGCCACGGCATCGACTGGGACCACCTCGCCGCCCTCAGCGACATCACGAGCTCGCAGACGGAACCCCGACGATCGATGTGGTTCGCGACGCTGTACGCGCTCGGTCACGGACTGGTCGTGTTCGCCCTCGGCTTCGCCGCCGTCGTCCTCACCCAACGACTCCCGGCCGGAACCGACACGGTCATGGAACGGCTCGTCGGGGCGACCCTCCTCCTCCTGGGCGTCTACGTGATCTACGGCCTCCTTCGCCATGGGCGCGACTTCCGAATGCGCAGCCGGTGGATGCTGGTCTTCGCGGGCGTGCGACGCGGCGTCAGGTGGTTGCGATCGCGGGGCGGACAGGACGAGCTCATCGAGATCGAGCACGACCACGCGCATCCTGCGACGGACCCGCACGATCTGGTGCATCAACAAGACCATCGACACGCGCACGAACACGAGGTCGTCGCCAGCGGTGCGGGTCGAGCGGGAGGACCGGAGCCGGAACACCGGCACCGGCACCGCCACGTCGTGCCGCTGCCAGACGATCCGTTCGCGAACTACGGCCCACGTACCGCGTTCGGGATCGGGATGATCCACGGCGTCGGAGCGGAGACCCCCACGCAGGTGCTGATCTTCGTGACGGCGGCCGGTGCCGGGGGAAAGGGCGCCGGCATGCTGCTGCTCGTCGCCTTTCTCGTCGGGCTCCTCTCGTCCAACTCCTTGATCGCGGTCGCGGGAACCTTCGGGTTCCTCGGCGCGGCTCGCAACTTCCGGTTGTACGTCGCTGTGTCCGCCGTCACCGCCGCCTTCAGCCTGGTCATCGGGGGCATGTTCCTCTTCGGGAGCTCGGCCGTCCTCCCCTCGATCCTCGGCGGCTAGTTCTGAGCGGCGTCAGTCGGTGCGCCGTGCTCCGGCCTCGAGTCGCTGCGCGCCTCATCGGTCTCGCCGACGAGCGTGTCCGTGAGAGCTTCGATGCCTTGGAGACGGCACTCGAGCTCCTGAGCCAAGTTGTACCGCCGGGCAACGTACGACGGCGCGTTGTAGCTGACGCGCGTGCCGGCGTCGGCGTCGGCCGATATGAGCACCTTGAGCGGCAGATCCAGAGCGCTCAGAGGCGCCGCGAGCATGAGCGGCGTCCCGGCCTGGGGACTTCCGAAGATCACGAGCTTGGTCTCCGGCATGCTCACGCCGATACGTGCGGCTTCACCGCTGTGGTCGATGACAGCGAAGACCTTCATGCCTTTGGAGTCGACGATCCGGATGAACCGTCGGACGGTCTCGTCGACCGAGTACGGACTCGGTTTCGACACCACGCCGGGTGCCGGCTGCAGCACATCCCCTGTCATCGCTCCGATCCTTTTCACATCGTCCGGCAGGCAAACGGAGACGTCACGCGATTTGGTGATTTCCCGTGTAGCGGACCTGCGGGTGGGAAGTCTCCTGTGACTCTCGCGGTTGTGCGAGGTGGCAGATCGCCGGAGACAGGGAGCACCCATGAGCGACGGCCCGACCACACAAGACCTCGCCGGCACCTTCGGCGTCGGAGGGGATCTCCCCGTCCGGCGGCTCGGGTTCGGCGCGATGAGGATCACCGGTCGCGGCATCTGGGGCGATCCGCCCGACCACGACACGGCCATTGCCGTGCTGCGACGCGCGGTCGAGCGCGGCGTCAACTTCATCGACACCGCGGACTCCTACGGGCCCTTCGTGAGTGAGCGGCTGATCGCGGAGGCGCTCCACCCGTATCCGGACGACCTCGTGATCGCGACGAAGGGCGGTCTGACCCGACCGGGACCCGGCCGTTGGGAACCGGACGGCCGCCCACAGCACCTGCGTGCCGCGTGCGAGGAAAGCCTGCAACGGCTACGCCTCGGCCAGATCCCGCTGTATCAGTTCCACCGGCCCGACCCTCGCGTCCCGTTCGAAGACTCCGTGGGAACGCTGGTCGAGCTGAAGAACGAAGGCAAGATCCGCCACATCGGGTTGTGCAACGTCACCGACGCTCAGCTCGCCGAAGCGCTCCGCATCACTCCGGTCGTCTCCGTGCAGAACCGCTACAACCGCGTCGACCGTTCGTCGGAGGAGCTCCTCATCCGCTGCGAGAGTGAGCAGCTCGCGTTTCTTCCGTGGGCGCCGATCGACGCGGGTGGCATCGGGTCGGATCCGACCATCGCGCAGATCGCGTCGAGTCATGGCGCGACGCCGCATCAGGTCGCGCTCGCCTGGCTGCTCGCGCACTCCCCGGTGATGCTGCCCATTCCCGGCACGGGCTCGGTCGCGCATCTCGAGGAGAACCTCGACGCCGCTGCGCTGCAACTCGCTCCGGACGAAATCGCGCAACTCGACGCCGGTTGAGCGCATGACGAGATGGGATCCGCGCCGATGAAGATCTTTCGGCTCCCTGAAACCTGGCTCGCCGTTGCCGGCGGAATTCTGTTCCTCGTCGCGCAACATGTGATCTGAGC
>CAZJSY010000042.1:0-24121 GCA_964548555.1 uncultured Burkholderiales bacterium | reverse complement strand
TTGGCAACATTTGCCCGGAGGGGTCCGTCCTCGGCAGGCTTGTGCGCCATGCCCCTGCCCGATCGTCCCCTGCGGATCGCCTGGCTCGTCTACCGCGGCAACCCGCACTGCGGAGGGCAGGGCGTCTACACACGCGAGGTGGTGCGCGAGCTCGCCGCACTCGGCCACCACGTCGAGGTGTTGTCGGGTCAGCCCTATCCCGAGCTCGACGACGCGCAACAGCTCGTGAAGGTGCCGAGCCTCGATCTGTACCGGTCGGACAATCCGTTTCGGATGCCCTGGCCCCACGAGGTCCGCACACTCGTCGACCTCCGGGAGGTCGGCATCATGTCGAGCGCAGGCTTTCCCGAGCCCTACACGTTCAGCCTCCGAGCTCGAAAGATCCTCGCCGCCCGCCGGGGCGACTTCGACCTCGTGCACGACAACCAGTGCCTCGGTTCGGGTCTGCTCGGAATGCTGCGCGACGGATGGCCGGTGATGGCGACGCTGCACCATCCGATCACGGTGGATCGCGAGCTCGACATGGCCCACGCGACGAGCCCGTGGCGACGCCTCACGCTGCGGCGTTGGTACGGGTTCCTCGACATGCAGATGCGTGTGGCACGCCGGCTTCCGCGACTGGTGACGGTGTCCGAGTCGTCGCGGCGCGACATCGTGGCGCAGATGAAGGTCGACGCCGACCGGCTCCGCGTCGTTCCTGTCGGCGTCGACACGACGAGGTTCCGCCCACTGCCGAACGTCGCACGCGTCGCCGGGCGCATCATGACGACCGCGAGCGCCGACGTACCCATGAAGGGTCTCGCTCCCCTGCTGGAAGCGGTCGCGAAGCTGCGGGTCGAACGCGAGGACGCGCATCTCGTCGTCATCGGTCGCCCCAAGGAGAAGAGCCGCATCCCGGCGTTGCTCGACCAGCTCGGGCTGCGCGACGTCGTGCAGTTCGTCTCGGGCGTTTCGCACGAGCGCATCGTCGAGCTGTACGCGGAGGCGGAGATCGCCGTTGTCCCCTCGCTCTACGAAGGGTTCTCCCTCCCCGCGATCGAGGCGATGGCCTGCGGTGTGCCCGTCGTGGCGACCACCGGCGGCGCCCTACCCGAGGTGGTCGGCACCGACGGTGACACCGCGCTCACCGTGTCGCCCGGCGATCCGTCGGCCCTCACCGTCGCGATGTTGCGACTCCTCGGCGACGCGGAGCTGCGCGCCCGTCTCGGCAGCGCCGGCCGCGAGCGCGTGCTCAACCGGTTCACGTGGAAGAACACCGCGGAGGGCACGGTCGAGAACTGGCGCGAGCTGCTCGAGCGCCGGGCGCGTCTCGGCGTCATCGACACCAACACGGGAGCGCGTTGATGCTGACGGTCGACTTCGAACGTCTCGGGCTCGGGTCCGGGATGCGCCTGCTCGACCTGGGCTGCGGCGGTGGGCGCCACGCCTTCGCCGCATGGCGCACGGGCGCGGTGGTCGTCGCGCTCGACGCGAGCCTCCCCGAGCTCGTCGACGTGCGAGCGGTCACGGGAGGCATGCTCGAGGCGGGCGAGCTTCCCGACGGCGTGCCCGGCGGAGCCGTTCAGGGCGACGCGTTGTCGTTGCCCTTCCCCGACGGCGCCTTCGACCGGATCATCGCGTCGGAGGTGCTCGAGCACATCTGGGAAGACGAAGCCGCCATGGCCGAGCTCGTGCGCGTCCTGCGCCCCGGGGGGTCCATGGCCGTCACGGTGCCCTCGCGCGTACCTGAGCGCATCTGCTGGGCGCTCGACCGCGACTATCACGACAAGCCGGGTGGTCACGTCCGCATCTACCGGCGTCCCGAGCTCGACACCAAGTTGCGTCGCGCCGGGCTGGAGCTGCGTGGCTCGCACCACGCGCACGCGCTGCACTCGCCCTACTGGTGGGTGCGCTGCGCGGGAGGAGTCGATCGTCCCGACCGGCTGCTGGCCCGCAAGTACCACGACTTCCTCGTATGGGAGCTGACGAATCGCCCGCGCTGGTCACAGAGACTCGAGCGCGCGTTGAACCCGCTGCTCGGCAAGAGCGTCGTGCTCTACGCCGACAAGCCCGAACAGGTGCCCGTCTCGAGCGGCGTGCCGGCGATGGCCGGGGTCGGCTGATGACCTTGCCTCAGGTGGACGGCGTGCTCACCGCCGAAGCCATCGCCGAGACGGTCGACGCGATCGCGCAGATCCAACTGCCCGACGGCAACATCCCGTGGTTCCCGGACGGTCACACCGACCCGTGGAATCTCGTCGAGGCCGCGATGGCGCTCGACGTGGGCGGTCGCCATCACGAGGCCGAGCGTGCGTACGAGTGGCTGCGGAGCATGCAGCGGCCCGACGGCGGGTGGCACGCCTACTACATCGGTCCCGAGATCGAGGACGTCACGCTCGACACCAACGTGACGTGTTACGTCGCGAACGGCGTCCTCCACCACTACCTCTCCACGGGCGACGACCGTTTCCTGCGCGATTTCTGGTCGGTCGTCGAAGGCGCGATCGACTTCGCGCTGAGCTTCCAGGGCCAAGACGGCGAGATCGCATGGCGCGGCGACGATCCCGACGACGGCGCGCTCCTCACCGGCTCGTCGAGCATTCATGCGAGCATCCGCTGTGCGGTCGTGCTCGCGGAGCACCTCGGTCACGAACGGCCGGATTGGGAGCTGTCGCTCGGCTCGCTCGCCCACGCCGTGGAGCACCGCGAGCACGCGTTCCTCGACAAGTCGCGCTGGGCGATGGACTGGTACTACCCCGTCCTCGGCGGCGTGCTGCGCGGGGACGCCGCCCACGAGCGTGTCGCGCAACGCTGGCGCACGTTCGTCGTCGAAGGCCGAGGTGTCCGATGCGTTTCGGACCAACCGTGGGTCACCGCCGCCGAGACGTGCGAGCTGGTGTTGACCCTCGACGCGATCGGCGAGCGCGAACGCGCGTTGGAGATGTTCTCGTGGATCCAGTTCCTCCGAGCGCCCGGCGGCGGCTACTGGACCGGCGCGAACTTCGACGGCGGCGCATTCGAGCGCGACGGCGAGCTGTACCCGGTGGAGCAGCCCACGTGGAACTCGGCTGCGGTGGTGCTCGCCGCCCATGCCCTTGGCGGCACCGGCCTCACCGCCGGCTTCTTCCGGGGTGAGGGCCTACCCGCGGGCCTCGACCGGGAGGCGTTGCTCGCGGAGCTCGAGGTCGTGTCACGCCGCCGCCGCGGCTTGGAGTAGCTACCCGGGTATCACGACCGGTTCTCACCGCGTGGTCACTGCCGGAGGAACTCCAGCAGCGCGGTGTTGACCTCGTCGGGGTGTGTCCAGCCGATGTTGGAATTCGATTGCATCACGCGCCATCTGCTGGATCGTGCTCGGAGTGTTCCCAGTCGAGCCGCCCACCCCGGCATTGTCGAACATGACGACCGGCCGACCCGACGCGAGCGCGTCGATCAGCGCCGGATCCCAGTTGTCGAGGTTGCCGCGGAAGTGCTGGAGCAGAACGAGCGGCACCGGACCGTCGCCCAGCTCGCGGTACGCGTAGTCGATGCCGTTCGCAGCACCGACCATCCTGGTGGAAGCCTCCGAGTACATACCTGTCATGCGCGCCTCCTGCGAGCGGCCGCTTGAGGTCTACGACCGGATCGGCCTACCTCAAACGCGCCGGTCGATACGGGGCGCCGGGCGCGGATCAGCAGTGGAGCACGCGGAGACTGCCGGTCGTGGAGACCGGCTCGAAGCCCTCGCGCACGGCGCGTTGCCAGACCCGGAACGGCGCCTGCCCGCCGTCGGCCGGGTCCTCGAAGACGTCGTGGATCGCGAGCAGGCCGCCGGCGGCGACATGTGACGCCCAGGTCTCGTAGTCGGCCATCGCGACGTCTTCGGCATGGCCGCCGTCGATGAACAACAATCCCAACGGAGTCCTCCAGTAGCGGGCCACGGTCGTCGACTCCCCCACCACGCCGATCACGACGTCCTCGAGGCCTGCGGCTTCAATGGTGCGCCGGAAGAACGGCAGCGTGTCCATGCGACCGGTCGCAGGGTCGACGACTTCGCGGTCGTGGTGCTCCCAACCCTCCTGGTTCTCCTCCGAACCCCGATGGTGATCCACGGTGAACACGACCGTGCCCGCGGCCCGTGCTCCGGCACCGAGATACACGGCGGACTTCCCGCAGTAGGTGCCCACCTCGAGCAACGGGCCGACCGCGCCGCCGGCAACCCCCGCATCGTGCAGCGCGAGGCCCTCGTCGTCGGGCATGAACCCCTTCGCGTCACGCGCGACATCGAGCACGTGCTCGTCGATCGTCACCCCGACCTCAGATGGCCGGTTGTTCGCGATGGCGCCCGAACACCTGCGCCAACGCGTTCATGATCTCGCCGACGGTTGCGTGGGTACCGACGGCTTCGAGCAATGCCGGCATCAGGTTCAGCGTCGGATCCGCCGCATCGGCTCGCACCTGTGCCAACGCGGCGTCGACACGTGCACCGTCACGGTCGTGCTTCACGCCGGCGAGCCGCTTCAACTGGAGCTCCTCGGCCTCGGGGCCGATGTGGAGGATCTCGGGGGGCGGCTCGTCGTTGCCCTCGAAGAAATCGTTGACGCCGACGACGACGTGACGGCCGTCGTTCAGCTTGCGCTCGAGCTCGTAGGCCGAATCCGCGATCTCACCCTGGAACCAGCCTTCCTCGATGCCGCGCAGCACTCCTTCGAGGATCGAGCCCTCGCCGAGCGCGTCCAGGTGGGAGAAGATCTCTTCCGCCCGCGACTCCACCTCGTCCGTCAGCGCCTCGACGAACCACGAACCGCCGAGCGGATCGGCGACATTCGCGACGCGGCTCTCGAACGCGATGACCTGTTGCGTGCGCAGCGCGAGCCGAGCCGCCTTGTCGCTCGGCAACGCGAGCACCTCGTCCATGGAGTTCGTGTGCAGGCTCTGGGTGCCCCCCAGCACGCCGGCGAGCGCCTCGATCGCGGTGCGCACGAGGTTGACCTCGGGTTGCTGGGCAGTGAGCGACACCCCGGCGGTCTGCGTGTGGAAGCGCAGTTGCATCGAACGCTCGCGCTCGGCTCCGTAGCGCTCGCGCAACCAACGCGCCCAGATGCGTCGCGCCGCGCGGTACTTCGCGATCTCCTCGAAGAAGTCGACATGGGCGTTGAAGAAGAAGCTGAGCCGGGGCGCGAAGTCGTCGACCGCCAACCCCGCCGCGACACCGGCCTCGACATATGCGAATCCGTTCGCCAGCGTGAACGCGAGCTCTTGCACCGCGGTCGAGCCGGCTTCGCGGATGTGGTAGCCCGACACCGAGATCGGATGCCACCGCGGCATCTCCGCCGCGCAGAACCGGATCGTGTCGGCCACGATGCGCATCGACGGTCGCGGCGGGAACACGAACTCCTTCTGCGCTTGGTACTCCTTCAGGATGTCGTTCTGCAGCGTGCCGCCGAGCTCGCGCCGCGGCGTTCCCGCGCGCTCGGCCGCGGCGACGTACATCGCCAGCAACACTGCGGCCGGCGAGTTGATCGTCATCGACGTCGTGACCTTGCCGAGGTCGATGCCGCGGTAGAGGTCTTCCACGTCGACGAGCGTGTCGACGGCGACACCACACCTGCCGACCTCGCCCGCCGCGAGCGGATCGTCGGAGTCGCGTCCCATCAGCGTGGGCAGGTCGAACGCGGTCGACAGTCCGTCGCCTCCCGCATCCAGCAGGTCGCGGAAGCGACGGTTCGTGTCGAGGGGTGTCCCGAAGCCCGCGAACATGCGCATCGTCCAGAGCTTCGAGCGGTACATCGACGCATACGGTCCGCGCGTGTACGGATACTGACCGGGGAACAGGCCGTCGTCGGGACCGTACGCGGGTTCGAGCGGGACCCCGGAATGGCTGTCGGCATCGATCTCACGCAGCGTGGCGGCATCGAACGTGCGCCGCCACGCAGCTCGCCCGTGGCCGGTCGGTCGCGACTCCATCGCCCCGATGATCGCGCATCGTGAACCGGCACATGGCCGCTGACCCGCTCCGACGTGGTCGGTAGCATGCGGGTCCCGCAGTCGACCCAGGAGCCAGTCCCCCCATGGAGCAGCCACAGGCGCCGGATCGCAACCTCGCCCTCGAGCTGGCCCGGGTCACCGAGGCCGCCGCGCTCGCAGCCGGGCGCTGGATGGGCAAGGGCGACAAGAACGCCGCCGACGGTGCGGCGGTCGACGCCATGCGCCTCGTGCTCAACAGCGTGTCGATGGACGGCGTGGTCGTGATCGGGGAAGGCGAGAAGGACGAAGCCCCGATGCTCTTCAACGGCGAAGAGATCGGCAGCGGCGGCCCCGCATGCGACATCGCGGTGGACCCGATCGACGGCACGACACTGACGTCACTCGGACGCCCGAACGCGATCTCGGTGATTGCCCTCGCGGAACGCGGCACCATGTTCGATCCCGGCCCGTGCGTCTACATGGAGAAGGTCGCCACCGGACCTGAGGCCGCCGACGCGATCAACATCGAAGCGTCGGTGACCCAGAACATCAACGCGGTAGCGAAGGCGCTCGGGGAAGACGTCGACGACGTCACGGCGGTCATCCTCGACCGGCCCCGTCACGAGGACATCATCAAGGAGTGCCGCGACGCCGGTGCGCGCATCAGGCTCATTCCCGACGGCGACGTCGCCGGCGCGATCTCGACCGCGTGGGCCGACAGCGGCGCGAACGTCTTGTTCGGCATCGGCGGCACACCCGAAGGCGTGATCGCTGCCTGCGCGCTGAAATGTCTCGGCGGCGCGATGCAGGGACGTCTCTGGCCGCGCGACGACAACGAGCGCCAAGCGGCGATCGATCAGGGCTACGACCTCGAGCAAGTGCTCACTATCGACGACCTCGTCTCGGGTGAAGACGTGTTCTTCGCGGCAACCGGCATCACCGACGGCGAGCTGCTGCGCGGTGTGCGGTACTTCGGCGAAGGCGCGCGGACACAGACGCTCGTGATGCGGTCGAAGTCGGGGACGATCCGGCGCATCGACTCGCAGCACCGCTGGCACAAGCTGATGCGGTACTCGGCGGTGAAGTTCGACTAGTCGCGTTCGGTCGCGAGCCTCGTCTCAGAGGTCGCGGCGAAGCTGTACGAATTCGGCGCCGCCGAGCCAGTTGTCGAAGCGTGCTTCGATACGCCATCCGTGTCGTTCGTAGAAGCCGACCGCGTCCGCGGCGGCGTCGGTGCGCAACGCGAGACGAGGAGCATCGCGTCGTGCCGCGAGCGACTCGAAGGAGGCCAGGAGGTGCGAACCGACGCCTTGTCCGCGTACGTCCTCGGCGACCAGCAGCTCCGAGAGATACGCCACGCCGAGCCCGGTCCAGCCGGTCGCGACGCCGACGACACGACCGTCGCGGCGTGCAGTCAGCGCGAACGGATGACGCTCCCACCGTGTTCCCGGGCCGAACTGTCCCTCGTCGTGCCTGCGCCACGCACGCGTAGCGAACGCGCGCGCCTGCGGATCGAGCTGCTCCGACTCTCCGATGACGAGATCGAGGGAGCCGCGACCCACGACGGCCGGTGCGCCGAACGGAACATCGGTGAGCGGTGACCAGGTTCCCGACTGCTCACGCAGAACGTGCACCCGGTCGACCTCGAACGTGGAGCGAAAGTCGGCCAGTGCGTTGACCGCCGCGTCGATGCGAGCAGGCTCCATCTCGTCCCGCAGGGTGAGATGTGCAACGTAGGGCCACTCGACCGCGCGACTGAACGGCGGCCTGAACACGCGCTGCTTCACGTCGTGCAGGGCCTCGACGTCGCCGCTCACCGCGAGATAGAGCACTGGCGCCGCGGGCAGGAACGTCGTCGCCGGACCCACCGTGAGGGCGAACGGCCGGACGGCCCCGAGCGCGTCGCGCATCGCCGCGATCCCCCCGTCCACCTGCTCTTCACGCACGTTGACCGGCGGGACGAGCGTGAGATGCGCGGGTATGCGCCCGAGCTGCGGGTCACCCACCGAACGGCGCAGCACGTCGATCTCCGCGGTCACGTCGCCGGGCGGAAGTACCACCACGCCGAGACGAACCCTGGGCATGTCAGCGCCCGGCTCGGAGGCGGGGCCACGCGTCGCTGTGCGCGGTGTCGAAGTCGTACATGGACCACCCGATCGAGGCGCCGGCCCGTGCCGCGCCGGCGAAGGCCTCGATGTCGCGCGCACTCGCGGCGTCGGCGATACCACCGATGGGATGGATCAGCGTCCGGGCGCCGAGCACGCTGCGCAGGGCCGTGATGTTGTCGCTCGTATACCGACCCGCCTCCCGATACGGCGAGGCGGCCGACCGGACCGTCCAGTAGCTCATCGGGAGCCAGACGTCGTAGAAGGGGGCGAGCGTCCGCCACGGGAAGCCCGGCCACAACGCGGGATTGACGACATCGAGCTGGACGGGCGGGTACACGATCGCTCCCAGCGCGATCCCGGGCATCGCGTCACGGAGGCGGCGGGAAAGGTCGACGAGCCGCTGGTTGCGCAACGTCGGATCGGGAACGTCGCGGGTCCATTCGATGTCGAGCGCGATCGCGTCGAAGCGTTGGTTGCGGGCGCGAAAGTCGCGCAACGCGACGAGACGGCGGAGGTCGGCGCTCACGTCGGCGAAGTGCGGCAGGTACCAGGCGACCACGTTCATCCCTGCAGCGTGCGCCGCGACGAGCATGTCGCCCACGCGCTGCGGCTCGACGACGTCGCCCGCGGATCTCGTGTCGTCCTGCGCGGCCTGCAGATACAGCGTGCGTACACCGAGGCGTGCCATGTCGGGAACGGAATCGACGGTCACCGCAGGGAGCTCGCCCGCCTTCTGGAACGCGGGCACGAAGTCGTACACGTCGACCCACGTGCCCAGGCCCCGATAGGCATCCGTAGACCGCGAGGCCACCGGTCTCGGCGCCGCCTCGTCGCGACGCGCCGAACCCGAGCACGCGGCGAGCAGCACCACGAGCCCGATCCCGACCGCCGCCCTCCGCATCAGCGGCCAGGCTACGGCGTCAGGACTCGGGAGCCGCCTCGCCGAGCCGGGCCGCGTCGGACAGGATGATCACACGGTCGTCGCGGACCTCGACGAAGCCGCCCTCGACCTGTACGGCCTGCACCTCGTGGCCCGGTTGAATGATGCGCACCTCTCCGACGCCGAGCGCGCCGAGGAACGGCACGTGCCCGGTAAGGAACGCGATCTCCCCGTCGGACGTGCGGCACACGACCATCTCGGCTTCGCCCTGGAAGAGGATCTCCTCGGGCGAGACGAGCTCGACGTGCAGCATCAGCTGCCCTGACGCTGGAGCTCGCGGGCTTTCTCGAGCACGCTGTCGACGTCGCCCACGTTGAAGAACGCCTGCTCGGGCACGTCGTCGAGCTCACCGTCGACGAGCTTCTCGAAACTCTCGACGGTCTTCTCGACGGGCACGTAGATGCCCTTCAGGCCGGTGAACACCTCGCCGACGAAGAACGGCTGCGACAGGAACCGCTGGATCTTGCGGGCCCGGGTCACGATCACCTTGTCTTCCTCGGAAAGCTCGTCGATGCCGAGGATGGCGATGATGTCCTGCAGCTCCTTGTACCGCTGGAGCACCTGCTGAACCCGCAGCGCGACGTTGTAGTGCCGTTCGCCGACGACCTCCGGCGCGAGGATCGTCGAGGTGGATGCGAGCGGGTCGACCGCCGGATAGATCCCCTGCGCGGCGATGTCACGCGACAGCTCGGTCGTGGCGTCGAGGTGGGTGAACGTCGTGAACGGCGCCGGGTCGGTGTAGTCGTCGGCCGGCACGTAGACCGCCTGCAACGACGTGATCGAGCGACCCTTGGTGGACGTGATGCGCTCCTGCAGCTCGCCCATCTCGTCGGCCAGGGTCGGCTGGTACCCAACGGCGGAGGGCATCCGGCCGAGCAGGGTCGACACCTCGGAGCCGGCCTGCACGAAACGGAAGATGTTGTCGACGAACAGCAGCACGTCCTGGTTTTGGACGTCGCGGAAGTACTCGGCCATCGTGAGCGCGGAGAGGGCGACCCGCAGGCGGACGCCGGGCGGCTCGTCCATCTGGCCGTACACGAGCGCGGCCTTCTCGATGACGCCCGACTCCTGCATCTCGATCCAGAGATCGGTGCCCTCGCGGGTCCGCTCCCCGACGCCCGCGAACACCGACACACCACCGTGCTGGGTGGCGACCCGGTTGATCATCTCCATGATGAGGATCGTCTTGCCGACCCCGGCACCGCCGAACAGGCCGATCTTGCCGCCCTGCACGTACGGCTCGAGCAGGTCGATGACCTTGATGCCGGTCTCGAACATCTGGGCCCGGGGCTCGAGCTGGTCGAACGGCGGAGGCTCGCGGTGGATCTCCCAGCGGTCCTCGATGGTTCCGAGCTCGTCGACCGTGACGTCGAGCGGCTCACCGATCACGTTGAAGACGTGGCCGAGCGTGCCCTGGCCGACGGGCACCGTGATGCCCTGGCCGGTGTTGCGCACGATCGCGCCCCGGCGCAGTCCGTCGGTCGGCTTGAGGCAGATGGCACGCACGCGGCTGTCACCGATCTGCTGCGCGACCTCGGCCGTGATGGTGACCGTCTCGCCCTCGAGCTCGGCGTCGGTCTCGACCGCGGTGTTGATCTCGGGCAGCGCGTCGGGAGGAAACTCGACGTCGATGACGGGACCCGCGATGGCGACGACCCGCCCGTCCTTGAGTTCGCGCTCCCGATGCTGGGGGGCCTCGGCGGTGGTGGTCATGTGGTGCGCTCCTGACGGCTTGCGAACTCTTACTGGGTGTCGGCGGCCGGCACGTGCTCCACACGCAGGAGCTCGGCCAGCAGACGATCGGGCTCGGTGCGGACGCGGCCGGCCCGTAGCGCCTCCGCCCCACCCACGATCTCCATGATCTCCGTGGTGATGGCGTCCTGACGGGCACGGTTCATGCGGCGCGTGTACGTGGTGATGAGGTCGTCGGCGTTGTCGGTGGCCGCTTTCATCGCCCGCTGCTGTGCCGCGGCCTTCGATGCCGCGCCCTCGAGGAGCGCAGCGAACACACGGGACTCGACGTAACGAGGCAGCAATCGTTCGAGGATCACGGCCGGTTCCGGCTCGAACTCGTAGGG
This sequence comes from uncultured Burkholderiales bacterium, assembly GCA_964548555.1. Classification (GTDB taxonomy): domain Bacteria; phylum Actinomycetota; class Acidimicrobiia; order IMCC26256; family JAMXLJ01; genus JAMXLJ01. The sequence goes on along the minus strand of CAZJSY010000042.1, from coordinate 13,070 downwards.
CGCACGCACGGTCTGCCCGTCGTCGCCGCCCGGCGCTTCCTCGATGCCGAGCTCGGAGCGATCGAGGGGCATCAGAGGGGTGAGGACGACTTCCTGTCGACCGGCAGAGATGAACTTCGTATACGCGAGCTCCACGCGGTCGTAATCGCCCGCTTCGAACCCCGCGATCACGGCGGCCGCGATCTCCTTCGCGTTCTCATATCGCGGTTCGTCGGTGAACCCCGTGAACGAGGCGTCGATCTTGTAGTTGCGGAACCGGAAGTACGACTCCGCCTTGCGCCCGATGAGCACGAGTGCGTAGTCGCGACCCTCCGCGACCTGAGCCTTGAGCCCCCGCTCGGCAGCTCGGATGACCGAGGTGTTGTACGCGCCGCTCAACCCGCGGTCGCCGGCGACGACGACATATGCGACCCGCCGCACCTCCCGCGTCTCGAGCAGCGGGCTCTTCACCTCGCTACCCGCACCCGCGAGGTTCGCGATGACGTGCGTGATCTGCTCGCTGTAGGGACGGGCGGCCTCCACGCGGGCCTGCGCGCGCACGATCCTGCTCGCGGCAATGAGCTCCATCGCCCGCGTGATCTTCTTCGTCGATTGCACGCTGCGGATGCGCCGCCGCAGGATCCGCTCTTGACCACCCGCCATGTCTCAGCCCTCGGAGTGCGGGCGTTCGCCGTCGGTGCTGATCGTGGCCGCGAAGACGGTCTTGAACTCCTCGATGGCCCGGCGCAGCAGCTCCTCGTCGGGAAGCTGGCCGGTCTCGCGGATCTGGTCGAGCATGCCGGCGTGACGCCCTTCGAACCACGCGAGCAGGTCGGCCTCGAACCGGCGGACCTCGGACACCGGGATGTCATCGATCAGACCGGAGGTGCCGGCAAAGATCGAGATCACCTGCTTCTCGACCGGCATCGGCGAGTTGAGCGGCTGCTTCAGCAGCTCGGTGAGCCGGTGACCGCGCTCGAGCTGCGCCCGCGACACGGCATCGAGCTCGGAACCGAAGGTCGCGAACGCTTCGAGCTCACGGAACTGGGCGAGGTCGAGCTTGAGCGTGCCCGCGACCGCGCGCATCGCCTTGATCTGGGCCGACCCGCCCACGCGCGACACGGAGATACCGACGTCGACGGCGGGGCGCACGCCGGCCTTGAAGAGGTCGTCCTGGAGATAGATCTGGCCGTCGGTGATCGAGATGACGTTGGTCGGGATGTACGCCGACACGTCGCCCGCCTTCGTCTCGATGACCGGCAGCGCGGTGAGCGACCCACCGCCGCGAGCGTCGTTGAGCTTGGCCGCGCGTTCGAGCAGACGGCTGTGCAGGTAGAACACGTCGCCGGGGTATGCCTCACGGCCCGGCGGGCGGCGCAACAGGAGCGACAGCTGCCGGTACGCCTCCGCCTGCTTCGACAGGTCGTCGTACACGATGAGCGCGGCCTGGCCGTTGTCCATCCAGTGCTGGCCGATCGCGCAGCCGGCGTAGGGGGCGAGGTATTTGAACACCGCCTCGTCGGCCGCGGGCGCGTTGACAACGACCGTGTACTCCAGCGCGCCGTGCGCCTCGAGGGTCGCGACGGTCTGGGCCACCGTCGAGCCCTTCTGGCCGACCGCGACGTAGATGCACTTCACGCCGGTGCCGCGCTGGTTGAGGATCGTGTCGACCGCGATGGTCGTCTTGCCGGTCTTGCGGTCGCCGATGATGAGCTCGCGCTGCCCGCGACCGATCGGCGTCATCGCGTCGATGGCCTTGATCCCGGTCTGGAGCGGCTCCTTCACGGGCGTGCGGCCCACGATGCCGGGCGCCTGCACCTCGAGTCGCCGGTGGGTGTCGCTGCTGATCGGGCCCTTCCCGTCGACGGGCTGGCCGAGCGCGTCGATGACCCGGCCGATGAGACCGTCGCCGACGGGCACGGAGAGGATGCGCCCGGTCGAGCGAACGGATCCGCCTTCCTCGATCTCGTCGACCTCGCCGAGCACGACGGCACCGATCGACTCCTCGTCGAGGTTCAGCGCGAGGCCGAGGAGGCCGCTCTCGAACTCGAGCAGCTCGTTGACCGCGGTCTCGGGGAGGCCGGCCACACGGGCGATGCCGTCACCCACCTCGAGGACCCGGCCGACCTGCGCGCGTGCCACCGTCGGCGTGAACCTGCCGACGTGCTTGCGCAGTGCCTCGGCGATCTCCTCGGCGTTGATGGTCAGCTCGGGCATCGTTACTCCGCTTTCATCTGGTGGAAGGCCGTGTGGTGGTCAGGTCTGGCGCTGCCGGCGCAGCTGGTCGAGACGGGCGCGGACCGAACCGTCGATGACGAGGTCGCCGACCCGGGCGACGACGCCGCCCATGACGGACGCGTCGATGACCACCTTCAACTCGATCTGCTTGCCGGTGGCGGCCGCGAGTGCCTCGGCCAGGCGATGCTGCTGCTCGGATGTCAGCGGCACCGCGGTACGCACCTCGGCCACCTCATGGTCGCGCAGTTGCGCAGCCTGCTCGACGAACCGATCGACGATCTCGGGGAGGTCGCTGACCCGCCCGGCGGCGACCACCATGTCGACCAGCGCGACCGATGCCGACAGCGCCTTGCCACCCAGCAGGTCCTCGACGATCGCGACCCGCTCCTGGGCCGGCAGCGCCGGATCGGTCAGCGCCATCCGCAGATCGTCGGAGCCGGCATAGACACGCGCGAAGCGGTAGAGCTCGTCCTCGACGTCGGTCAGGCGACCCTCCGCCCGGGCCACCTCCAAGAACGCGTTCGCGTAGGCCTGTACGCGGTCCATCAGGAACGGTCCGTCCTTCCCATGGTCACGACGCGCTGGAGACCTGGTTGATGTAGCTCTCGATGAGCGCCATCTGGGTCTCGCGGTCGAGGTTGCGCTCGACGACCTTCTCGGCCAGCTCGATGGTCAGGTCGGCGAGACGCTCCTGGAGCTCCGTCATCGCCCGCTCCGTCGCCAGGCGGATGTCCTCGCGGGCCCGGGCCCGGACGTCGGCCGCGTCGGCCTCGGCCCGTGCGATCAGGTCCTTGCGGACCTGGTCGGCCGCCTCCCGTGACTCCTCGATGATGCGGCCGGCCTCGGCGCGTGCCTCGGCGAGCTGTCGCCGGTACTCCTCGAGCGAGCTCTCGGCCTCCTGACGAGCCTGCTCGGCCCGCTCGAGGTCGTCACGGATGCGCTGCTCGCGGTCGGCCAACGCCTTCTTGATCGCCGGGAACGCGAACTTCCAGAGCAACGCGAGCACGATCAGGAACGAGATCGAACCCCAGAAGATCTCCTTGCCCTGGGGGATGATCGGGTTCTTGGCCGTGACGTTGGTGGTGGTCTCCGCGGCCAGCAGTAGGAATCCCACGAGTGCCACCTAGCCCTTTGCGAGGAAGAAGAGCACGAAGCCGAACAGCGCGAGCGCCTCGGTGAACGCGATACCGAGGAACATCGTGGTGCGTACCGGGCCCTGCATCTCCGGCTGGCGCGCCATCGCGGTGATGGCCGAGCCGACGACGTACCCGATACCGATGCCGGGGCCGATGGCCGCGGCGCCGTACGCGATACCCGCGCCGATCGAGGAGAGGCCCTTCTGGAGCTCTCCCGGATTCTGCGCGGCAAGGTGCAGCAGAAGCGACATTGTTGTTCGTTCCTCTCCTAGTGGTGTTCGAGTGGTTCCATTCCCTCGGCGACGAAGACCGCCGTCAGGAGGGTGAAGATGTAGGCCTGCAGCACCGCGACCAGCACCTCGAACGCGGTCACCGCGATACCGAGCAGGAACGGCCCGATGGCGATCGGCGGAGCGTTGGTGAGCGAGTACGCGGTCAGCAACGCCATCGCGGTGAGCAGGATGTGACCCGCCATCATGTTGGCGAGGAGCCGGACCGCCAACGAGAACGGCCGGACGAGGAACACCGACACGATCTCGATCGGCGTGACGAGGATGTAGAGCGCCTTCGGCACGCCCGGCGGGAAGATGTGGTGGGTGACGTAGCGGAAGCCCTGGTTCTTGAACCCCACCGCCAGCATGATCACGTAGCTCTGGAGGGCGAGGTAGAACGGGATGGCCATCCGGGACGTCGGCGGGAACTGGACGCCCGGGATGATCTCCCAGATGTTCAGGAACAGGATGAAGAAGAACAGCGTGCCGAGGAAGGGCGTCCAGCCGCCGGCCGCCGGGCCCATGATGTCCTTGGTGATGCCACGGTCGACGAACTCGTAGGCCATCTCGACGATGTTCTGCAGCCCCCGCGGCACGAGCTGCATGTTGCGGGAGCCCTTGATGAAGAGGAACACGAGGATGATCGACGACGCGATCACCAGGATGCCCGTCTTGTTGAGCGCGAAGGGCGTGCCCTTGAAGGCGATGTCCTTCCAGACGAAGATCTCGTCGATCGGCGGGAACGTGAAGGCACCGAGCACGAGGCCGACTACTCCTTGGTCCATTGGTCGGGCGAGCGGCGGACACCGGCGAACGCGACGCGCCGGCGGGGCGCGGCCGGCTTGAGGCCGGGGGCGGCGAGCGACAGGCTGACGTAGCGCATCTCCCACACGAGGAGTGCGAGATGCGTGACCGCGATGGTGATCACGAGCACCGGCACGTCGATCCAGGGCACGCGCTCGAGCAGGACGACGATGCCGAGCAATGCACCGAGCCGCAGCACGTAGCCGCCCATCACGGTGCCGTAGACCGCGGCGATCGACTTGCCGGCCGCCCAACCGACGAGGCGGGCCGCGAGCAGGAAGTTGAGCGCAACGAGAGCCAGCCCGACCAGGGCGCTCGCTGCGCCGTCGAGCCCGCGTGCGAGCCCGAGGGCTACCACGACGACCGGAGCGACCATCGCGGCGCGGCGCGCCAGGTCGGCCGCCACCTGCGACTCGTACCCGCGCGTGCCGGCGGGCTCGGCCCCCGCTACGCCTGACGTCGGGTCCATGGTTTCCCCTGGTCGGCGCGCTCGCACGTCGCCCGGTACTCGTAGTATGCGGTGACGAACGTCGCGACGACGCCGAAGCACGCCAGCGCCAGCATCAACACCGGTCGAGTGCCGAGCCAGACGTCGAGGCCGAACCCCACGAGACCCAGGAGCACAGGGCCGGCAACGAATGTCAGCGCCTGCGTGAGCCCGTCGTTATACCCCTGTTGCACGGTCGCTCGCCGGCTCCGGACGTCCACCCGGTCAACCCCCACACCCGCGCGCGACTCCGGCCCACGGGCTTTGTGAAACGATTCGCAATCTAACGGAGCGCCTGCACGAGCGCAACTCGTGCCACTCGCGCCCCCTGGTGCTACCCACGACACCGATCGTGCACCGTGCGGACGCGGTGCTGCCATGACGTACCAGGTAAGGAACATCGCTCCCTCGGGCTGCGCCCTCCCGGGCGTCCGGCTGCGTCAACGGTCGCGCTCGCTGCGGACCGGGATACCCGGCCCGCGCACGCTCGGCGCTCCGGGGCGCAGCTTCGTCCGCACGGTCAGGCCGGGCCGCCCGCATCGAAGCGGCCGGCCGGCGCGCGGTCGCGGCGAGAGCGTCGGGTCGCCCGCTCGGAGCGGGCGGAGAGATCGAGGACCTCTGCGTCCAGCTCGGCCGGCGCGTCGGGCGGGACCTCGTCGACCGACTCTGCATCGCCGGCCCGGCGCGCCTCGCGGGCACCTCGGTGAAAGACGGCGTACAGGACGAGTCCGAGCGCCAGCACGCCCACGGGCACCGCGCCGTTGCCCCGCTTGGTGTAGAGCGGGAACAGGGCGAGGGCCGACAGCAGACCGGTCCACGCCCACAACAGGACGACCGTGCGCCGGGGCCCGTGTCCGAGCCGCATCAACCGGTGGTGCAGATGGTCCTTGTCCGCCATCGCGAACGACCTCCGGCGCGCGACGCGCCGGACGATCGAGAAGATCGTGTCGAGCATCGGCACGCCGAGTATGACGATGGGGATGAACAGCGGCGCATAGAAGAAATACGTCTGACCCGGATACTCGTAGTCGGCCCGTCCGCCGATCGTGATCGTCGTCGTCGCCATCAGCAGGCCGAGGAACAACGCGCCCGCGTCTCCCATGAAGATGCGGGCCGGGTTGAAGTTGAAGGGCAGGAAGCCGAGACAGATGCCGACCGCGATCACCGCGACGAGCGGAGCGATGTTGGATCCCTCCAGGAACCCGTCCTTGAACAACCGGTCGGAGTAGAGGAACAGCGCGGAGCCGGCGATGATGACGACGCCGGCGGCGAGACCGTCGAGGCCGTCGATGAGGTTGATGGCGTTGGCCATCAAGACGACCGTCAACACGGTCACGAGCGGCGCGAGATCCGGCGACAGCACCACCGTGCCGAAGCTCGAGAACGGTACGTGGAAGAAGAGCATCGTCACACCCATCAGCGACAGCACGCTGCCACTGAGGACCTGCCCGGCGAGCTTGGCCGGGGGCGACATCTCACGGAAGTCGTCGACGGCGCCGACGACGAACATCACCGCCGCGGCCAGCACCAGTCCGATCGGCTCCGAGGAGCCGTGGAACATCTCGTGGAACTGCGGGATCTGCGATGCCACCGCCATCGCGACCAGAAAGCCTGCGAACATCGACGCGCCGCCGAGCGACGGCATCGGTCGGTCGTGCACCTTGCGGGGCCCGGGCATCGCCACCGCGCCGACGCGTAACGCGAGGCGCCGGACGAGCGGTGTCAGCAGTGCGGTGGTTCCGGCCGCGACCGCCAGGATGATCGCATAACCCGCCATGCCTACTCGCTCGTTCCCTCGCCGCGCCGTTGCGCTCGCTCCGTTGCTGCAGGGCTGCAGACCCCGCCCTGCACCACCCGCTTCGTTCGCTCGCTCGCGAGCTCGCTGCGCGTCTCGTCCGGCACGAGCGTCAGTGGGTCGGGTACGGGGGGAACTTGGAGCAGAGGCGGTTGGCGGCGTCGTGCACCTCGGCCATGACGTCTTCGTCGTCGACCGCGCGCAACACGCGGGCGATCAGGGCGGCGATCTCCTCCATCTCGGGCTCGCCCATACCGGCAGTGGTGACCGCGGCGGTACCGAGACGCAGACCGCTGGTCACGAAGGGCTTTTCGGGGTCGTTCGGGATGGTGTTCATGTTGCAGGTGATACCGGCACGGTCGAGGGCCTGCTGGGCGACCTTGCCCGTGACACCGAAAGGCCGGAGGTCGACGAGCATGAGGTGGTTCTCCGTGCCGCCCGACACGATCCGCAGCCCCTCGCCTGCCAGCGCGGTGGCCAGCGCCTTCGCGTTGCGCACGATGGCGGCGGAGTACTCCCGGAACGACGGCTGTGACGCCTCGTGGAACGCGACCGCCTTGGCCGCGATCACGTGCATCAGCGGGCCGCCCTGCAGCCCCGGGAAGACGGCCTTGTCGATTGCGGCCGCGTATTCCGCGCGGCACAGCACCGCGCCGGCCCGCGGACCGCGCAGCGTCTTGTGCGTCGTGAACGTCACCACGTCGGCGTAGGGCACAGGGGTCGGGTGCGCGCCACCGGCGACGAGTCCGGCGATGTGCGCGGCGTCGACGATCAGCAACGCGCCCACCTCGTCGGCGATGGAGCGGAACGTCGGGAAGTCGATCAGACGCGGATACGCGGTCGCGCCGGCGATGATGGCCTTCGGCCGCTCACGCCGCGCGACGTCGCGTACCTCGTCGTAGTCGAGCACCTCACGCTCGGGGTCGACGCCGTAGGCGACGAAGTCGTACATGCGGCCGCTGAAGTTCACCGGTGAACCGTGCGTGAGGTGGCCGCCCTGGTCGAGGCGCATCCCCATGACCTTGTCGCCCGGCTGCAACAGCGCGAAGTAGACGGCCATGTTGGCGGTCGCACCCGAATGCGGCTGCACGTTCGCGTGCTCGGCACCGAAGAGCTCCCGCGCTCGGGTGCGGGCGAGCTCTTCGGCCTCGTCGACGACGAAGTTGCCGCCGTAGTAGCGCTTGCCCGGATACCCCTCCGAGTACTTGTTGGTGAGGACCGACCCTTGTGCGGCCATCACTGCGGGCGACGCGAAGTTCTCGGACGCGATCAGCTGGATGGTGGTGTTCTGCCGCTCCAGCTCGCGCCGCACGATGTCGGCGAGCACGGGGTCGGTCGCGGCGAGCGCCGCGTCACCCCATGTCGTTCGATCGCTACGAGAGTTCATGGCTCCCTCCGCTCCCGCTCGGAACGGCTGCGCCAGCGGGGTTCCGCTCCATCCGCACCGAGAGTCATGCTCGCTCCGCCTCCTCGATCTCCGCGATCTCCTCCAGACGACGGACGTGGCGGCCGCCCTCGAACTGGGTCGTGAGCCACAGCTCGAGGATCTCCTCGGCCAGCTCGGGGGCCACGATCCGTCCACCCATCGACAACACGTTCGCGTCGTTGTGTTGGCGCGACAGCCGGGCTGTGTAGAGGTCGTGACAGAGAGCGGCGCGCACACCGCGGATCTTGTTCGCCGTGATCTGCTCCCCTTGCCCGCTCCCGCCGAACACCAGGCCCCGCTCGGCCTCACCCGAGGCGACGGCTCGCGCCACCGCCGCACAGAACGGCGGGTAATCGACCGGCTCCTCCGACGTCGTGCCGAGGTCGTCGACCTCGTGCCCCCAGTGCTTCAGCACACCGACGAGGTGCTGCTTGAGCCGGTAGCCGGCGTGGTCGGAGCCGACGGCGATTCGCATACGGCGGCACCTCCTCGATGGCGACCCGGCTCGGACCTGCCCCGGCTGCGGCCAGGGCTGCGGCCGCCTCCCGGGCGCACCGACTGCAGGAGTGTAACGCCGGGCGCCCGCGGCTCAGGGGTTGTCAGGGGTTGGTCGGGCCGGGACAGAGACCGTGCATGCGCCGCCGCGATCGACGCGTCACCGGGAGTTGCCGTCGCCCAGCAGCCCGTCGGCCCTCGGTTCGACGGGGCCCTGCGTCATCGTGCCCGACACGTCGTCCTCGAACTCCAGGTGGTCGGCCGGGTCGATGCCCTTGATGCGCTGCAGAACGGACGTCCCCAGATGGAAGAGCTCCTCGAAGTAGCGCTTGCTCTGCGTCGCGATGATGCCGAGGCTCAGCAGCTGCACCGACAGCAAGAGGCTGATGCCGAAGATGAAGAACGTGTGCGGGGCCTGGTGCCAGGCGTTCTGGATCGCTCCCGTGAGGCCGTAGTTGCCGAACGCCGACTTCTTCCCGTACTGGTCGGCGATGTGCCAGATCACCCAGGCGCCGGTGTACAGCGACGCTCCCAGCAGGAGCAGACCTGGCAGGGTGAAGAACAGGAACGGCCGAAAGATGAACGCGCTGAACAACGACGACACGGTCGTGCGGCGCATCTTGATGCCGCCCGCGCGTCGCATGCCGTCGGTCGACTGGAACGACCAGTCGAGGTGCGCGGGGATCTCGACGATCCGCGCTCTGAGGACCCGGGCCTTGTAGATGATCTCGGTGTTGATGTCGGTGTCCATCGCCTTGAGGTTGAGGGTGCGGAGGAACCGACCGTCGTAGACGCGGACCATGCCCGTCACCGTCGAAAGCTGACCGCCCGCGGCGAACGCCAACATCCGGTTCGCCCAGCGGCTGGCGAGTCGACGCGTGAAGGGGACGTTCGTCGTCTTGCCGCCGACCATGTACGGCGAAGCGATGACGATACGGGCGCGGGTGTCCTGGATCGTGTAGAGCAGCCGGCCGATGTGCTCGGGCGCGTAGCTCAGGTCGCAGTCGATCACGACGACGTAGTCGCCGTGAGACCCACTGAATGCGTACCGCAACGCCTGACCCAGCCGGAAGTTCACGTGATGGTGCAGGACGCGCACGTTGTTGCGGGTGAGCGCGAACCGGTCGGCAAGCTCGCCGGTGCGGTCGCTGCTGCCGTCGTTGACGATCACCATCTCCCACCGGTACAGATCTTCCAACGACGTCATGTAGTCGGAGAGGGTCTGCAGGCTCTGCGTGATGATGGCCTCTTCGTTGTAGGCCGGGACGATCACCGAGACGAGCGGTCGGTCCTCGGGTCGTCGCGGCGGCAGCTGTACCGATTCGGGCGCCCACTCGAGGTCGCGCTCCCTCTTCATGTGGAGACCCTGCCGGTACGCATCCCTTCGACGTCTCCTCGGAATCGCGGCGCAACGATGCGCAGACCGCCACGGCGCTCCAGCTCCGCCGCGTGCTCACCGACCGGGCGGACGTCGAAGTGGTGCGCCAGCAGCTCGAGGCTTGCGGCGACCGTTTCGAGCTTGCGTTGCCGCGGCAGCGCCATACCCGGGAAGAACGCGAGCGCGTCGACGTCGTCGCCGGCGAGGAAGTCGAGAGGATGCAACAAGATCGAGGGCCCGATACCCGCGAGACGGCACGCGCGCATCGCAGTCGCGAAGTACAGACGCGCGAACGCGGGCGAGTAAGCACTCATGAACAGGAGGTAGCTCACGTGGATCGGCACCTTCACGCCCGGCATCGTGGTGACCGGTAGCTCCAGCAGGGTGCGGTCGCCGACGGCCCACCGATAGGGGCCGACGGGGCGCATGCCGTCGCGGAGGGAGCCGAACAGCTGTGCGCGCTCGTGGCGCTGCTCGTCGTCGAGCCGAGCGGTACGGAAGTAGAACAACCGCGCGAGTGGTCCGATGTAGGTGGGCAGGGTCGACGCGTCGTATCGGTAGCCGCGGTCGAGGAGCACCTCCAACGTCGTCTCCGACAGGCTGTACCCGGGCCCGCGGAACCCCAGGGGTCGTTGCCCCGTTGCAGCAACGATCGCGTCTTCGGTCTGCTGGAACTCGCGCTGCAATTCGTGTTCCGAATACAGGTGCAGCCACGGCTCGTGCCGGAACGAATGGTTGCCGATCTCGTGACCGGCGGCGGAGATCGCGGCCAGCGCGTCGCGGTTGCGCTCGAGCGCGGCATCCTGACCGACCACGAAGAAGGTGATGCGAAGCCCTCGAGCGGCGAGGAACTCGAGCACTCTCGGTACGAGGACGTCGAGATACGACGGATACGACTCCCAGCCCCCGTCACCATGGGTCTTCATATACGACCACTGGTTGTCGAGGTCGAGTGACAGGCTTGCCACCGGCTTCATGCGAACCACCTCGGCGGAAGGCTACTCACAGTGCGCCGCCACGACGGTCTGCCCGCCGCTCGGGAGCATTCCGGCCCGACCGATGACCCATTCCTCCGCGAGCTGAACCGTCTCGTCGACGTTCAAGGTGCCGTTGACGATGTGCGCAGAGTTCAGGATGTGCACCCCTGGGATGCTCGTCTGTGTACGCGGCAGTTTGCGGGAGTAGCCGATCGTCGGGATCGCGAAGACCTGGCGCACCCGCGACGTGCGACAGGCGACGACGTCGTCCTCCCGCAACGTCGGATACATGCGCAGGAGTGCGTCCAGGAAGCGTGACTCGACCGAGTCGTCGCTCTGCCCGAACAGAGCGTCGTCCGGTGGCACGTACTTGGGGAGGTAGACCAGCGAGTGACCACCGAAGAAGGATCGATCCACGAACGCCGACATCTCGACGACCGCGGTGAACGGAACGTCGTCGGTGATGTAGGTGAGGTAATACGGACCGAGCGGCCTGCGAAGCAACACCGAGGTGCACACGATCCCCTGGTACCTGATCGCCTCGAGTGCGCGGCGCTCGTCATCGCGCAGGTCTCGACACAGCCGTGCCGCGACGGGCGCGGCAGCGGTGATCACCACCTCGTCGAACGAATGCTCCTCGCCGCCTTCGAGACAGATCCGCACGCCGTCATCGCCCCCGGCGCGGCCCACGTTGTCGACGCGACGCCCGAGCACGAGCTCGACTCCACGATCCGCCAGGACGTCGGCGAAGCGGCCGAGGATGCGCGCGTATCCGCCCGGCACGTAACCGAACATCTCCTTCTTCAGACCCGTTCGGCGTGCGGCATAGAGACGTTGGATCGTCGCCCAGATGAATGCGGCCGACGCGTCGCGGTAGCTCTCCCCCAGCTTGGCCCGGAGCAGCGGGAGCCAGAAACGTTCGAAGGTCTGACGGCCCGACCATCTCGTGAGCCAATCCGCGACCGGGATCTGCTCCATCCGCCGCCAGTCGCGGATCCTGGAGCCGTAGAGGATCGTCGCACCGAGACGCGCCTTGTCGATCAGGCTCAGTGAGGGCAGGCGCAGGAACTCGAGCGTGTTCGACACCGAGGAGAGTTGGCCGTCCGCGTAGTAGCCCGTCTTGGTCTCGACCCATTGCATCTCGGATTCGAGACCGAGCTCGCGCAGGACACCGCGGACATGGACGTCCGACAGCAGCGTGACGTGATAGTGCCGGTCCCACACGACGTCGCCCACGTGCCACGCCGAAGCGAGACCGCCGAGGTTGTCGGCGCCCTCGAAGAGCACGACGTCGTGGCCGGCTTCGTTGAGACGCAAGGCGAGTGTCAGCCCGAGCATTCCTCCACCGACGACCGCCCAACGCCGTCCGCCCCCCATCGACGGCCTAGACCTTCGCTACGGGGTCGAGCTCGCGCACCTCTCGCCCGCCGAACGCGTACCGCCGGCCGCATGCGCCGCAGGTCGCTTCGTCGCGGTCGGGCACCGACGTGTCGCCGAAGTGGAGGAACGGCTGCCCGCAGCGGCAGACGAGGCCGACGGATCGTGCGGGGTGACCGAGCACCAGGTGGAAGTCGGGAACGGAACGGGTCACGACCGAACCCATGCCCACCATCGCGAAGCGACCGATCGCGAGACCGCAGCCGATCACGCAGCCTGCGCCGATCGTCGCGCCTTCGCGAACCAGTGTGGACAACGTCTCGTCGTCGGGTTCGGAGGGCCGCAGCGTCGCGAGGTCGGGCGTGGTCGCTCGCGGGAAGCGGTCGTTGGTGAAGATCGTGCCGGCGGCAACCATCACCCCTTGTTCGATCGTCACACCGGTGCAGACGTACACGAACGCATTGAGCTTCACACGATCGCCGATGTCGACGCCGTAGGCGATGTACGTCTTCTCACCGACGATGCACTCACTCCCGATGCGGGCCGGACCCCGCACGTGTACGTCGGCCCACACCGCGCTGCCGGGCCCGATCTCGACACCGTCTTCGATCTGGGCCCGGGCGTGGATGAACGGTGGAGTCGATGTCATGCCGCCGGTCGAGGCTAGGCCAGACCCGAGACGCGGGCCACGGCCGGCTGCTCGTGG
>CAZJSY010000041.1:0-24406 GCA_964548555.1 uncultured Burkholderiales bacterium | reverse complement strand
AATTGAACAGGTCGCTCAACCCCGAGAAGATCGTGTCGCCGGCGACGACGCCGACCGCCATCGACGCGGCGTTCCGGAGGAACCCGCCACCTCCGAAACCGCCTTGCGGTGCAGCCTGTTGCACGACGACGGGCTGGGCCGGCTGGGCCGGCGGCGTCGCGACCTGTGGAGCGGCGCCTGTGGGCGTCGACTGTCCGAACAGGTGGCTCAGGAAGCCCCCGCCGGTGCTCGATGCCAGTGCCGGTGGCGCTTCCCGTTGCTGCGCCTCCGCGAGTTGCTGGTTCAGGTTGTTGATCTGGTCGCGCGCCGCGTGGAGCGCCTGCTCCTGCACCAGAACGGCTTGGGTGAGGATGTAGATCGCGTCGGGCTGGTTCGCGATGGTCTGCTCGATCACGGCAGCCGCGTCGGCGTCCTTGTCGACCGGATGGTCCTGTTCGACCTTTTGCGCGAGATCGCGAATCAGTTGCTCTTCATCGGGGTGCATCGCTTGTTGAACCTCCAACCCTCGTCGGCCCGGGGCCATCAGCCCTGCCGCACCGGTACGTTCGTGCACGTCGAAATCGCTCGTCGCGTGCATCGACCAGATGCAGCGTACCGATACCACCATTGTGCCGGGCGACGGGCGATCGATTTCGGCCAGGTCGCCGTGTTCAACCCTGGCCGGCCCCGACCGCTTGAGCGTCGCCCGGCGACGAGTCCAGCGCGATCTGGTGGTGGGTCGGCGCACCGGCGCGTGCGTCGAGCTTCGGCCCGGTCGCCGACCCGACTGTTGCTCCGCTGCCCGGCGCCGGAACGACGGGGACGTCTCCACTGGGCAGCTGGCTGAGCGTGGTCTCGTGTGACACGGGAACGGCGAGACTCGCCAGCACGGCGAGCGCGGCGACGGCCGCCGTCCACGCGGCGGCGAGTCCGAAGCGGATCGCGCGACGCGTGCGTCGCCGACTGTCGTCGACGAAAACGGGACGTGCCGGCGTCGTGGCCGGAGGAGTGCCACCACCAACCGCGTTGCTCGTCATGACGGTGACCGGAGCCGTCGGGCCGGCGGATGTCTTCCCGTCGACCTCGACCGGGACGGTACGGAAGTCGCCCGTCCGGGTGATCCGCTGCCAGCGCACACGGATACCGAGCACGGCGCTCTTGAGGGCATGGAGAACCACGCCGTACATGAGCTGCCGGTACACGAACTGCTGGAGCGGCAACGTCACGAGGGGGGTCGCTGCCTCTCCGTCAAGACGGAATGCGTACAACCCCACGGCGATCGTGATGAGGTTCACCGCGAGCCACATGGCGATGGAGTGCGCGGGATCGACGACGAGCACGCCGTACAGCGCGAAGACGTCGACGATCGGGCTCAGCACGGGCAGCACGAGCGTGTAGAACGTGAGATACGGCATCCCTCGGCGCCCGAGGTGGCCGGCGGTTCCGTTCTCTCGCACGGCGCGGCGGTGTTTCCACATCGCCTGGAGTGTCCCGTACGACCAGCGGTACCGCTGGCGGAACAGGTCTCGCATCGATGTCGGGACCTCGGTCCAACCGCGGGCGTCCGGCTGGTAACGCACCCGCCATCCGGCCCGCTGCACCGCCATCGTCAGATCGGTATCCTCCGCCAACGTGTCTCGGCTCACGCGGCCTACGGTGTCGAGTACGACACGCCGGTACGCGCCGATGGCGCCCGGTACGCACGGCATGCACTCCAACACGTCGAACATGCGTCGCTCGACGCTGCAACTGATGACGTACTCGATGTGCTGCCAACGCCCGATCAGACCCTTGCCGTTCGCGACCTTGGTGTTGCCGCTCACGGCACCGACCGTCGGATCGCGGAAGGGTTGGACCAATCGACGGAGCGCCTGTGGCTCGAGCACCGTGTCGGCGTCGACCAGTACGAGTACGTCGTAGCGGGCATGCGCGACCCCTGTGTTGAGTGCTGTTGCCTTTCCGGCGTTCTCCTGGCGGATCAATGTCACGCGTGGCAGCTCGAGGCCGGCGACGATCTCGCTCGTCGCGTCGGTCGAGCCGTCGTCCACCACGATGATCTCGAACGCGGGATAGTCGCTCGCCGCGAGCGATCGCACGGCGGCCGCAATGCCGGGCGACTCGTTGAACGCGGGCACGACGATGCTCACCGGGGGAGTGAAAGCGGGATCCGACGTCACCTGCAACTCACGCCGGCGGTGGCGGCGGGCGAACGTCACGACGAAGATCCCTCGAATGGCGCACAGCACCAGCAGGAGCGTCGTGAGCGCCCCGAAGAGCGTGGTGACCCAGTGTGTGGACCAGGTGCCGGTGATGAGGGTGAGTCCCTGCACGCGCTCGGCGAGCGACGCATGAACGAGTACGTCGTGACGGGACAGCCCTGCGAACTGTGAGACCGTCGCGAAGTGGTACCCCTGCTGGTGCAACAGCTCGATCAAGCGGTCGACGGCTGCGACCGTATGGCGCCGATTACCCCCGCCGTCGTGGAACATGATGATGCCGCTCTGTCGGCTGGGCGGCAGAGCGTTGGTGGCGAGCTTCAACACGGAGCCGGGCAGCCAGTCGTACGAGATGAAGTTCGCGAGCACGATGTAGCGGCCCGCCTGCGAGGCGCGCCGGGCAGAGTCGTATTCGGACCCGCTCAGGTCGACGGGGCGGCTGGAATACGGCGGTCGGTAGAGCCGGGTGTGCATGCCCGTCGCACCCGCGACCGCCTTGTCTGTGAGCGACAGCTGGAGATCCTGCTGCCAGTGCGCGAGGCCGCCCATCTGTGGATGGGAGAACGTATGGAGACCGATCTCGTGGCCGTCGCGCAGCTCCTGTCGCACGAGCCGGGGGTTCTCGAGCACACGTGAGCCGACGACGAAGAAGGTCGCACGGACGTGGCGCCGCTGCAGGACCTTGAGGATCTCGGGTGTCCAGCGAGGGTCCGGGCCGTCGTCGAAGGTCAGGGCAACCGTATGTGCCGGCAGGTGCGACGACGCGTCACCCGCCTTGGACAGGTCGAGGACGGGACCTGCGTTCGCGAGCTTGCCGTTCTGGCCGACGTCCGCGCCCGCGCCCGCAGAGTGGCCGGTGAAGTTCTGCGCGATGACCGTCAGGCTCAGGCTGGTGAAGAACGCGATGACGACGAGCGCGATAGCTGAAAAGAACGCGACCTTGCGCCAGCGAAACCGGCGTAGCCGGTTCGCGAAACGACTGTGCATGAATACCCCGCCCAAGTGCTTCCGCCCGGCCGTGAAAGGTATCTGGGCACACGTCGCAGAGGCCTGCGAAGTCACGGGTTTTCGGAGATTTCTGTGAAACCTTTGCCGCCTTAGGAAGCTGGCGAGCTCACGCCTTTTTCATCTTTCATCGCCGCCTCATTCTCAAGGCGCCCGTCGGGGGAGTCACCTGCGCGCCACCGGATCCTCATCGATCGTTCACATACGAGCAGCGATGCTGTCGTGGCGCGCGTGGGGGCGCGCGGTACGAAGAAATTTGGGCATTGGGGCTGGCGGCGGAACGCGACGGTCCGTACCATTTAGCCCGGGTTGTCTGACCCGGGACTCTGGGACCGCTGGGGAGGCAGGGAATGAAGAGCAGGTTTTTCAGGTCAGGTCGCGTCGCGATCGCGTGCAGCGCCCTGGCGCTGGTCGCAATGGCGACCCCGGCCGCGAGTGCCGCGCCGTCGAGCTCGTCGACCACTCCGGCGACGGGCGTCAACATGTCGGGCGCACCGTACTGGTCGGGGCAGGACATCGTACGTGGGGTCGCCCTGACACATCCGAAGACGCCGGGCACGCAGCCTGGGGGATACGTCGTCGACGCGTGGGGCGCCATCCACCAGTTCGGCGGCGCACCGGCAATGGTGAGCACCCACTACACGTTCGGTCAGAAGACGACGCACAGCATGGCTCTCCAGGGCGACGACCTAGCCGGCGTCACGATGAACTCCTCCGCGAAGACCTGGGTCTTCCCGAAGGGCTCAACGGCGCCGAATGTGCAGCCGTGTGACAACTCCTCGCAGTTCGGCGTGCCGACACGGGGCATCTCTTACGACCCCACGGCGAACTCGCAGGGCGTGACGGTGGACGCGTGGGGCGGCATCCACCCGTTCTGCACGACGGCCCAGCCCAACACCGCCAACGCGCCGTACTGGCCGAACTGGCAGATCGTCTACGGCGTCGCCCTGCTCCCCGGCGGCATCGGTGGGTTCACCCTCGACGGCTGGGGCGGCGTGCACGCATGGGGCAAGGCCCAGATCGTGACGCCGTCGGACACCTACTGGGGTCCGCGTGCCGGCGTGAAGGCGTGGAACATCGCCCGGGGCGTGGCGATCGACAACACCGGAACCACGACGCAAGAGGGGAACGGGATCGTCGTCGACGGGTGGGGCGGCCTGCACCCGTTCACGTACATCCTCCTTCCGTAAGAACGGAGACGCGGCGATGAAGACGGCGGGCAGGGAACGGGTGTGCACGTCGCGCCGGCGGATCGTCGCGGCCGCATTCGCAGTGGTCGCGCTGGCGGCCTGCGGTGGTGGGGCATCGGGCGGCGGAGGAAACTCCGCCGCCAAGGTGCCCGACCACTACGTCGGGAGGTACATCGGTGGAGCCGCGTTGCTCGCGTGGACGAACACCGGCGGTCGCTTGAAGGTCACCATCGACCTCACGCACACCGATCCGACGAATCCCGCCGCGGTGCTGAAGGACCGGCTCTCGCTCGACGGCCGTCTCGACGGGGGAAACGTCGTGCTGCAGAACTCGGCCGGAGCCCCGTGGTCTGGCTCGTTCCGCGGGAGCGATCTCATCCTCGACTGGGCACCGAGCGGTGGACGGCTCATCACCACGACGTTCTCTCCCGGCGACGACGCCCGGTACCGCGCCGTCGCCGCGGACTTCGCCAAGGAAGTTGCGCAGATCCAACAAGCGGATGCGCAACGGACACAGCAGATCATGACGGCCGAGGCAGCGAAGGCCGCACAGGAGAAGGCAGCTGCGGACGCGCGCGCGCAGGCCGCGGCGGCGGCGCATCAGGCGCAGGTTGCCGCGAGCCAGCAGGCACACGCCGACCAGGTGGCAGCCATGCGCGCCGCGCACGACGCGCAGGTTGCCGCCATGCAGCAGCGGAATGCCGCAGCCCAAGCGAAGGCGGCCGCGCACCATCATCCGTGATCGCGGCCGCGGACGTCGTCAGTTCGTCGTCGACGCGTCCGTTGTCAGGCCGCGTCGCCTGACCACGCGCAGGCTCGGCAAGACGAGCGCGCCGACGAGCGCGGGCAGGAACGTCCCGAGAGCCCGGTAGGCGAGCGCGCCCGCGAGCGCGGTGCTGTAAGGGATGGCGAAGCCGCGCAATACCGCGGGCATCGCCGTCTCGACGAGTCCGAGCCCGGCGGGCAGCAACGGAACCTCCGACGCGATCACGCCGGCCGTGTACGCGAGCAGGAGCACGTCGGCGTCGGGCACGACGCCCGCCGCGACGAGCGCGAAGAACAGGCACAGCGCGTCGGCGATCCAAGCGGCGAGCGCGAGCGTCAGCAGGATCGCATGGTCACGGCGGTTGCCGAGGACGATCCGGGCCTCGGCGTGCCAGCGGGCGCCCGTCGCGCGCCGTTCCTCGACGGAGCTGCGCTGCCGCCGTGGACGCAATGCACCGAGGATGACCGCGGCACGCTCGACGACGGATTGCCGGCGCAGGAGAAGTGCCGTCGTCGGGAGTACCACGATGACCGCCGCCGCGACGACGAGCATGGGGACCCGCTCGGCCGATGGAATGTCGCCCACGAGCACGGCGATGATCACGTTGACCGCCGCGAGGAGGTAGAGCGCACCGGTGCTGAACCACTCCGAGAGTCCGAGCGCGATAGCGGCGCGGCGACTCGTGAGCCCGCGATGCCGGAGTTCGGCCGCCGCCAGCACCATTCCCTCGGCTGGTGATGCCGGGGTGATGATCCCGAGCCCGTACACCACCAGACCGATGCGCAATGCCGCGTCGGGCGGCAGATCGGCGCGCCGGCCGGCCAGATACCGCAGTTGCCACGACAGCAGCACGTAGCTGAGCGCTTCGCACGCGACCGCGGGGACGAGCCACCGCGCATCCACGTGTCGGAGCGCTTCGAACGCATCCTCGAAGCCGCCGGCGAGTGTGGTTGCGATCGACAGGCCCACCGCGGCGAGGAACACGCCCAGCGCGATGTGCACCCATCGCACGGCCCGCCGTCGTGGCGGCACCGTCGAGGACGCCACCTCAGCGACGGTCACCCGTCAAGTGTCCCAGACCGAGCCACCCCGGCGCGCCCACGCTGAGCAGCATCCCCGCTCGCCGCCGCGCGATAAACGACGGTCAGCCCGTGGGCGCGGTGGGGCAGTCGGTGCTGGCGTGGATCAACGATGTCCGCAACTCGATCGGCCCCGCGCGACGGATGACGACGCGCGTCCAGTTGCCCGATCCGGCCTCGACGCACGCCGCTCCCGTCGCAACTGTCCACATGGGCGTATACGTCACCCGCACCAACGCGGTGCCGGGCGCGGTTGCCTGGAGCGTCACCCGGTTCGCGTCCAGCCGCGTGACCTGCGCGGGGCCGCTCACGAGTCCGGGAGAGTCGGCGACCTTCCACACCTGCCAGTTCGCGTTGTGCCAGACGAGGTGGAGGTACGGCTGGTTCGAGGCGAGGAGACGCGCTTCGTCCTGAGCCGAGTAGTCGAGCGGCACGTTGGGGAGTGCCACCCACGTCACACCTTTGGCTACGAGCCAGTCGTGGTACGTGGCCGAGGTGAGTGTGGCGTCACCGTAGAAGATGGGGTTGTCGATGGTGTCGAGCTGGCGGACCCACCCGCGTGCGAGCGAGACGTGCGGAGCGACATAGGCCGCCTCCCAGTGGCTCCGGGTGAACGGGATCTCGACGCGTCCGATCGCCGACTGATGGGTGAGGTAGTCGACCAGCGGCGTGAAGTAGCTCGCGGTTGCCGACGGATCGCTTCCGGTTGCGGCCGAGATCGTGGAAACGGTCCCGGCCCACTGCCATGCCAGCAACGGGAGGATGAACACGGCGAGGACGCGACGGCCGGGAATGGTGGACAGCACGGCCAGGAGCGGGGGTGCGAAGTACGCGGCCAGGCGTCCGACGTTCCCACCGAGCGGATTGGGAACCACGAACACCACGATCGCGGCCGCGCAATACAGCGCGAGCGCCACGCGGATTGCGCGGTGACGCGCCGGGAAGACGAGCGCTCCGACGACGCAGACCGCAACGACGAGGGCGAGATCCGGTCCGCGGAACGGGAAAGGTCCGAGTCTCGGCAGCGTCAGCGTCAACACCGCTACCGGAAGCGCGGCGACGCCCGCGAGCGCGAACAGCGGGACCCGCTGATCCCGCTCGCTGGTCAGGCCCCACGACACCAGCGCCATCACGAGGAAGACCCCGGCGACCTCGCTGAACAGCGCGCAGCTCGCTGCGAGCGCCACCGCGAAGGCGCGGTGGTTGCGGTGCGCGGCGAGCAGCGCCAGGAGCCCGGCCGTCTCTCCGGCGAGGAACGGTAACTGGCCGATCGCTACCGGCACGATCGTGCCGAGGGCGAACAGCGTCACCGCGAGAACGCTACGCCGGCCGAAGTGCGCGACGACGAGACGCTCGAACGCCCACGCGGAAGTCGCCGCGCACAGCAGGGCCGCGCCGTAGATGCCGATGCTCGCGCCGAGCGCCGGGAACAGCACCGAATACGAGAACTGGTAGTGGCCGCCGTACCAGCTGTTGTTCCAGAGGATCCAGCCGTGCGTGTGGAACAGCTGCGACAGGTACAGCTGCGCGGGCACGTCGGGTCCGCGGAAGCCGAAGAGCCACACCGCGACGACGCCGCAGGCCGCGATGAACGGAGCCCAGAACCAGGAGCTGCTCCACCACCGTGGAACGCGCACGGCCGTGTCGGGGCCGCCGGACGGCGCGAGCAGTAGCGGGCCCTCGAGAGTCCTGATGTGCGCCACGCCGACGAGGTTGGCACACGCACGTGAGAATTCGCCGTATGCCACCTGAGAACGGCCGAAGTGTGTCCTCGCCTCGGGCCGCGTGTGCACCCGGCGCGCCGGTCCCGGGAGCTCGGAGGTCATGCCGGTTCCTTGCCGGGACGGCACCGGCCCCAAACGCGAGGAGGCGGCCCCTTGGGGCCGCCTCCTAACCGGGCACTACCGCACGACCACATGCACCATGCACCGTGCCGAGCAGCGTACCCAACCACGCGCGCCGCCGCCCGGAAAGATTGGGCCCTTGGGCCCATTGTGCAGCAAGTGTCCGAAGTGAATGATTTCTGATGTCCGGGACGCGACGGCTGGACAGGGGCTCGCCCGTCAGCATGGTGACGGGCGAGCGCGTCGCGTCGCACGGTCACACGACCCCGAACGCGTCGCCTCCGTTGGAGCCATCGTTCGCCCGGCCGCGCCGGGCACCGCTGCGGGTTCCGCTGCCCGCCGGAACCTCGCCACGCCACGCGCCGGATTCGCGGCCGCGGGCTTCGATGTAGTCCTTGAAGCGCTCGAGATCGCCCTTGGCGCGACGCTTCACGAACCCGAGCTTGTCGCCGACCGTCTCGGCGAGTCCGTCGGGGTCGAACTCCATCTGCAGCATGACCCGTGTGTCGTCGTCTCCGAGTCGATGGAAGGTGACGACGCCGGCCTGCGTCGGTCCGTCGAGCGTACGCCACGCGATCCGCTGATCGGGACGTTGCTCTGTGATCCGCGCGTCGAACTCGCGGCGCTGACCACCGATCTCGGCTCGCCAGTGCGTTCTGGTGTCATCGAGCTGTCGTACCTCTTCGACGCCCTCCATGAACTGCGGGAATTCCTCGAACTGCGTCCACTGGTTGTAGGCCGTCGTCACCGGAACGTGAACGTCGATGGATTCTTCGATCGTCGACATGGTGAACCTCCTCGGTAACGAAGCTTCACGCGAGGGGTGCCCACGGGACGGCGTGCGCAAAACATTGCGCAGGTCGGCGTATGCCGGGAGCGTTGTTCAGCCGTCGTTCTCGAGTCGGTCGAGCGCTTGCCGTGCCGTCGCGACTTCTTGGTCGGCGCGCATAGTAGAGCGTCGTGCGTTGTCGAGCTCGCCCCGCCAGACACGACTTTGTTGGCGCGCCGCGTCGAGCTCGGCGCGGGCTTCGCGCAGTGCACCTTCGAGCTCTTGGACGCGTTCAAGGGCCGTTTCGGCCGACTGTTCAGCAGCGTGATACCTGGTCTCCGCCTGCCGCTCTTCGTCGCGTCGCCGCCCGACCTGTTTCGACGCGTCGCGCACGCGGGCGCGCGCAGCTTCGAGTCGCTTCTTGTCAGCAGTGGAACGGCGCGCCGGCTCTGCGCGTGTTCGTGGTCCGCGCGCGGGCGGCGCGACGACACTGAAGCCGTCGACCGTTCCGAAGCCACTCGGCGGCGGGAGGTCGCGTACGAGGCGTCCACGCAGCAACGCTGCCGCGTCGTCGGGCGAAACGGTGGCGGCCTCCAAGCTCGCCGTGATGGCCTGGTGTACCGGTGCCGACGGACCGCGTCCCGCTTCGCGCAGTACCTCGCCGGCTTCCTGTGCGAGGCGTTCGACGAGACGCCGGCGCCGGCTACCGAGCTCACGGAGCTGATCGGCGCCGACGCCAGACAGCGCGCGACGCTGGGCGCGCTGCAGCTCGTCACCGAGGTCGACCAGTTCCCGCACGTCGTCGGGCCGTCGTCGCGCGAGCTGATCGAGCGCCCATGCGGCCACGGTCGGGCGCCGTAGCTGCGTGACGGCCTTGGCGCTCGCAGGATCGCTTTCGGCACGCAGGCGCTTCGCCAACGCGTCGCGTTCCGCGACGAACTGCTCGGGCGGGAGCTCGAAGAGGCGGTCGATCTCCTGCTCGACGTCGATCGATCCGGCGCCGCCATCGCTGGTTCGACGAGCCATGCGCGCACCGTACCGCCGGCGGAGTCACCGATGGAGTGTCGGGGTAGACACGTGTCGAGGAGGTTGCGAGATGGCACGTGCGATCTGGACCGGATCCATCAGCTTCGGCCTCGTGAACGTTCCGGTGAAGCTCTATACCGCGACCGAGGAGAAAGACGTCCGGTTCCATCAATTCCAGCGACAGTCGAACCGGCGGGTCCACAACAAGCGGGTCGCGGAAGGCAGCGACAAAGAGGTCAAGTACGAGGACATCGTCAAGGGCTACGAGGCGAGGAAGGGCGAGTTCGTCATCGTCACGCCGGAGGAGCTCGAAGCGGTCGCGCCGGGACGAACCCGAACCATCGACATCGAAGACTTCGTCGAGCTGCACGACATCGATCCCGTGTATTTCAACCGGGCGTACTACCTGGGGCCGGCCGACGACAGCGCGGCCCGTACCTACCGGCTTCTCGTCGATGCGATGAGCGATACCGGCAAGGCGGCAATCGGCCGGTTCGTCATGCGGACGAAGGAGTACCTCGCCGCGATCCGACCGAGCAACGGCTATCTCGTGCTCGAGACCCTCTATTTCGCCGACGAGGTCCGTGACCCGGCGGATGTCGTCGGTCCGTTGCCGAAGGCCACGGTCGGTTCGCGGGAGCTGACGATTGCGCGCCAGCTCATCGAATCGATGGCGGCGGAGTGGGATCCGAAGCGGTACGCCGATACGTATCGGGAGCGCGTTCTCGAGCTCATCGAGCGCAAGGCGCGGGGCGAGGAGATCGTGAGCGAGGAGCCGCAGCGGCACGCACCTGTGCTCGATCTCATGAAGGCGTTGGAGCAGAGCCTCGAGTCGGTGCGGGGTCGCGATGGTGGCGCCGCCGCCCGCCGGCGCGGCGAAGGCAGTGGAGACAGCGAGAGCCGGCGAGCGGCCGACGGACGCAGCGGACGGTCGGGAGGTCGCAAGCAGGCGCGGACGGCGCGCGAGGACTACGAGGACTGGCCGCGCGCCCGGCTCGCCGAAGAGGCGCGCAAGCGGGACATTCCCGGACGTTCGAAGATGAGCCGCGACGAGCTGGTCCGGGCGCTGCGCAAAGCGTCGTGACGCACCGCCGGAATGTGGCGCTCGCCTGTGGCCGTCGCGCCCAACTTCCCGTACCGTCTGCGTGGGGTTGTGATCGAAGCGGTCGCCGCACAGGGACTCGACCGACGGTCGCAAGGGAGGGTGGTCGTGAAACGCGTCGACCGGGACGAGGTGCTTCGGCTCCTCGACGAGGAGGACGCGCAGCTCGTCGACGTTCGCGGCTCCGAGCACTACGGGAGGGCCCACGTCCCAGGGGCGCTGAACCTGCCGCTCGTCCACCTGACCGACGGTCTGGACCAGGTCGATCCGACGCGGCCGGTCGTGGTCTACTGCGTGGACGCCCGCTCGGATCTGAGCGCGCGCGCCGGCGCCCGCGCCGAGGGGCTCGGGGTCTCGGTCGTGTACCGCTACACCGGCGGAATCTCCGACTGGCGTGCAGCCGGGCTGCCGGTCGAAGGGCGGGACGCGAACGTCTTGCTGGCGGGGACGGTCGCGAGACGCGACGTCCCCACGGCTCGAATCTCCGACCAGGTGGGCGACGTTGCCGACCGTGTCGGGCCGTACCGCACGGACGCAGTGGTGGTCGTCGACGACGACCGTGTCGTGCTGGGGCTGCTACCGGGGCGTGCGCTGCGGGATCGTGGCCTGCTCGTGGCGGAGGCGTTGCAGGACGCGCCCGTGACGGTCCGCGCCGACGAACCGCTCCACGAACTGGCTGCGCTCATGGTGAAACACGACCTGGCGTCGGTGCTCGTGACCGATCCCGACGGCCGGCTACTCGGCACCGCGCGTCGCGACGACGTCGAGCGCCTCGAGCACCACGAATAGGCGTCTCTTCAGTGTTGGTCGATCGCGAGCACTGACGCAGCCGCTCGATCCGACCGTTCGCGCACTCGAGCGAGTGCGTCGCACAGCACGGGATCCGGATCGGCGACATCGAGGACGGGGTTCAGATCGTCCACGTCGAGTGCCTCGCCGAGCGCCGCGGCGACGACGAGACGCGCGCCGACCGAGGCGGCGTCGTCGTGACGGCGGCGCACCGTCGAGCACCCCGTCGCCGCGCCCGCGCTCGCTCGCCACAGCGTCTCACCGGCTCCGCCACCCGCAAGCGTGATGGCACGTGGTGACGGCGCGAGCAGGTCCACACACCGGGCGACGTCGACGGCAACCGCTTCCACGATGGCGCGCGCAAGGTCGGCGGGGCGGTGCGCGGCGGTGAGCTCGAGGAAGGCTGCCCGCGCGTCAGGTTGCCAGTAGGGAGCGCGGGCGCCGTGAAGCCAGGGCAGCGCGACAACACCGCGCGCGCCCGGCTCCGACTCGTCGGCCGCGCGCGCGATGAGCTCGTCGTGCCCGCGACCGGTGAGCTGCGCCAGCCACGCCACCGCTGCGCCGCTCGCCGACAGTCCGGCCTCGAGGACGAACCCGTCGATTGCGCCCCGCGACACCGCCGCGATCCGGGGGAGCGCGTCGACGGGCCCGGGGTGGGGGACCGAGACATTGGTGGTCGTGCCCCATGACACCATCACGACCTCGCGGGTCGCGCCCGTCCCGAGCACTTCGCACGCCCGATCACCGGCGCCCGGAACCACCGCGGTTCCGGGTGGCAGCGCGAGCGCGTCCGCATCGTCGCCCGCGACGACGCGCAGCACGGAGGTCGTCGCCACGACGGGAGGCACGCGAACGCCCATGACATCGGACGCGTGCCCGGTTCGACCACCGGTCAGCGCGGAGAGGCCGGTGCGCGACTCCAATGTGGGCTCCGTGACGACCTCGCCCGTCAGCCGGGCGACGACCCAGTCGCGCGGCGCGAGCGCCCAGCGCGCCGCCGCGAACGGGGCCGCGTCGTGTTGTGCGACCCACAACAGCTTCGCTGCGCAGCAGGCGCCGTTGGCCACCACACCGGTCGTCGCCCTGAACTCGAGGGGGTCGCCGAGGTCGCCCGCGAGCGCGCCCGCGCGCTGGTCCGACCACAGCACGCCCGCCCGGAGTGGCCCGAGCGTGTCATCGAACAACGCGAAGGTCTCGCGCGCGGCGGTGAAGCCCACGGCTTCCACACGGTCGTACACGTCCGGCACTCGGCTTCGGATCTGCGCGCACGCGTCGGCCACCGATGTCCACCAGTCGTCGGGGTCCTGCTCCGCCCATCCCGGTTGAGGGTGTGACGTGATGAGCGGTGAGCGGGATACCACGAGCAAACGCGTACCCGACCACAGCGCAGCCTTGGTCGCGCTCGTCCCGAGGTCGATCGTGAGGACCGTCGGGCGGATCACAGGCCGGCGAGTTGCCGGATCACCTTGGACAAGGCCGAGAAGTCTTCGCGTCCGTAGCCGGCCTCACTGGCCGCTCCGAGGATCTGGCGCACGACGCCGGCCGTGAACAGCGGCGTGCGCGACGTCGCCGCGTACTGCAGGGCGAGATCGAGGTCCTTCGCCATGAGATCGGTCATGAAACCGGGTGCCCAACCGTTCGACGCGGGGCTGTCGGGGACCACGCCCTCGACCGGCAGGCGCGTGCGCACCGCGACACAGTCGCCCGTCGAGTGGGTGACCACCTCGTACAACCGTTTGGGATCGGCGCCGGCCTTGACGGCCATCGCGGTCGCTTCGGCCGTCGCGAGCATCTGCGCCGCGTAGATGACGTTGTTGCACAGCTTCACGACCTGACCCATGCCCGGGCCCCCGACGTGGACGAGGAGACCGGCGAACGGCTCGAGCGCGGGTCGTACGGCTTCGAAGACGCCGGCCTCTCCACCCACCATCAACGTGAGCGTGCCTTTCTGCGCGCCCACGGTTCCGCCCGACAGCGGCGCCTCGAGGTAGGACGCGCCCGTTGCGGAGACGCGCGCATGTTGCTCACGTTCCACCTCGGGGTCGATGGTCGACGTGTCGACGAGCGTCTTGCCCGGGCCCAGCGCCGGCATCGCGGCGTCGACGCACTCCACCACCTCGGGCGAGTTGGGCACGCAGAGAATCGTGACCTCGCTCGCCTCCACCACACCGCGGGGCCCGTCGCCCTCGACCGCGCCCGCGTCCACTGCCGCATCGATCGGCCCGCGGCTGCGCGATGCGACGGTGACACGATGGCCGGCCTCGATCAGGTGACGCGCCATCGGGAGTCCCATCGCTCCGAGCCCGACGAATCCCAGGTTCACGGCGGCCTCCGTGTCGGAACGCTGACTGCGGCGTCAGGGAAGCCTTGACGCTACCAGCACCCCTTCATACCGTGAGCGCCCACATGCGCCGGCGAATCGCGCCGGGATGCGCAGCCGAGGGACGTATGGACAGGTTCTCGTGAGCGCCCGTGACACATTGCTGTTCGTCACGCAGGTCGCGCCCTACGCCGAGGGTCCCGCCGGCGTGCACGGGGTTCTCGACCAGGCCGCGATGGCGGTGGACCAGATCGCCGAGATCCACGGGCTGCGCTCGACGCGCGTCACCGACGTGCGCGCCCTCGAGCCTCATGCCATCGCCGACGCGCGCGCCATCGCGCTGTTCACGATCGGTGAGACGCCGTGGAACGGCGAGCAACGAGCCGAGCTGATCGACGGGCTCCGGGCCGGCCGGCTGTCGGTCGTCGCCGTCCATTCCGCGACCGACTCCTGTTACGGGTGGGACGGGTACGGTGCCCTCGTCGGTGCTCGCTTCGACGGGCATCCGTGGACTCAGGAGTTCGACCTCGAGATCGTCGAACCGGACCATCCCGCGACGGCACACCTCGACACGTCCTGGCGTTGGACCGACGAGGTGTACCAATTCCGGGACCTCCGACCGGACGCACGCGTGTTGTTGCGCGTGCCCGAGGGACAGCTCGACCCGAACGCACCCGGGGCCAAACGGCCCGAGTTCGGCTTTCCCGTCTCGTGGTGCTTCACGGAGGGCCAAGGGCGCGTGTTCTCGACGAGCCTCGGCCACTTCCCGGGTGCGTGGGAGAGCGTCACCTATCTGCGCCACCTCTCGGGGGGCACGGCCTGGGCGCTGGGGAGCGACAACTGAGCGGGGGCGCGCACCGCAACTTCTCGCCGTGGGCCTCGTGGATGGTGCGTCTCGAGCGGGTGCGGCAGGCCGACCCGTTCCCGTCGGAAGGCGGACCCGCGGAGCTGCTCGCCTGGCGGGAGCGGGCCGGGACCCGCCTGGAGGCCATGCTCGGTCCGCGCCCGGAGCGCGTGCCGCTCGAGTTCGAGACGACCGAGAGCGTCGATTGCGGCTCGTACCGACGCGAGCGCGTCGTGTTCGACGCGGATCCGACGATGTCGGTCCCGGCCTACCTCCTCGTTCCCCACGCGCGCGTGGAGCCGGGTCCGGCGGTGCTCGCGGTCCACGGTCACGGTTCGGGCAAGAGCGCGATCTGTCTGGTGGACCCGGACGACGGGCACGACGACGGCGGCCGTTACGCGCATGATCTCGCGTCACTCGGATATGTCGTGCTCGCGCCCGACCTGCGTTGCTTCGGTGAACGCACCGACTGGAACCCGCCCGATCACTATGCCTGCGACACCAACCTCGTCAGCGCGGTGATGTTCGGCGTGAACCCGCTCGCCGAGAACCTCTCGGACATGAACGCCGCGCTCGACGCGTTGTGTGCGCACCCGCTCGTCGACGATCGTCGCGTCGGCGCCGTGGGCTTCTCGTACGGAGCCACCGTGACGTTGTTCCTCGCCGCGGTCGACGACCGGGCACGCGCGGCCGTCGTGAGCGGCTACTTCTCGTCGTGGCGCGAAGCACACCGGATGCCCTGGAACATGTGTGGTTCGCAGGTGCTCTTCGGGATGATGGGTCAACTCGAGCACGTCGACGTCGCGTCGCTCGTCGCGCCGCGCCCCTTACTGGTGGAGACGGGAGTCGAGGATCCGCTCTTTCCGATCGACAGTGCACGGGAAGGCATGTCCCGTCTCGCGCAGGTGTATGCGGCACTCGGAGCGCCCCTCGACCGCCTCGAGCACCACGTGGTCTCCGGGGAGCACCAGTACGACGGCGCGACCGTCCCGTCATTCCTCGCCCGCCACATCGGTGCGCCGACCTCCTAGAGTCCGCGCTATGCCGGACACGATCGACACGCGTCTCGTCGAGCTGGGCCTCACGCTGCCCGGTCCGTACCCGCCGCACGAGCCGCTCGACGCAGTGGTCGTGCACGGCGGTGTCGCTCGCACGTCGGGGCAGCTCCCGCGCGATCACGACGGCCGGTTGGTCCACCCCGGCGTGCTCGGCGATGCGCTCACCGTCGAGCAGGGTGCCGAGGCGGCGCGATGGTGCGCGCTCAACGCGCTGTCGGTCCTGCAGGCGCAACTCGGCACGTTGGAGCGCATCGCGCGGGTACTCACGGTGCTCGGATTCGTGGCGTCGGCGCCGGGATTCGTGCAGCAACCGGCGGTCGTCGACGGGGCGAGCCGCCTCCTCTTCGACCTCTTCGGCGACCGGGGACGTCACAGCCGTTCCGCAATCGGCGTCGCGGCGCTGCCCCGCGGGGGTGCGGTGGAGATCGAGGTCGAGGTCGCGCTCTGCGACTGACCCGACGTCAGGTCGAAGGGGCGCCCCGCGGTCGGGGCGCGCCGTGTACCGTGCAACCCTGACGCCCGTATCAGCTTTCGCGTTCCTCGGCTGGTGAGGAGGCTCACATGGGTCCGCGCATCGTCATCGTCGGCGGCGGGAGCTATCAGTGGGCGCCCAAGCTGCTGATCGACATCGCGAACACGCCCTCGCTCCACGAAGCCGAGATCGTCCTGGAAGACATCGACCCCGAGCCGCTGCCGAAGATGGTCGGCCTGGTCGAGCGGATCGCCGAGCTCCGCGGGATCGGTCTGAAGGCGCGTGCGACCACGAATCAGCGGGAGGCGTTGGAAGGCGCCGACTACGTCGTCGTGACCATCTCGACCGGCGGCTTCGACAGCATGCGCCACGATCTCGAGATCCCCGAGCGGTACGGGATCCGCCAATCCGTGGGCGACAGTGTCGGGCCGGGCGGTATCAACCGCGCACTGCGCAACATCCCGGTGCTCGTCGAGGTCGCCCGTGACATGGAGAAGCTCTGTCCCGATGCCTGGCTCCTCAACATCACGAACCCGATGACGACCTTGTGTCGCGCGGTCACGAGCGCGACGTCGATCAAGACTGTCGGCCTCTGCCACGAGGTCGCGATGACCCGGCACACATTGTCGATGCTCCTCGGCGCCGACTACCGCGACATCGACCTGACCATCACCGGTGTCAATCATCTTCCTGTCATCACGGCGTTGGACCTCGACGGCCGCGACGGGTTCGCGCTGTTGCGCGATCTTCTCGACCACGCCGACGAGCGTGCAGGGGAGATGCTCGAGATCGACCTTCCCGACGATCTCGACGAGAGCATCCGCGCCCAACTCACGAAGGGTCCCGTGCTCGACAGCAACCGTCTGAAGTTCGAGCTGTTCCGGCGCTTCGGCGCGTTGCCCGGCGCCGGCGACCGGCACCTTGCGGAGTTCTTTCCCGGGTTCCTCACCGAGGCGTCCGGCTGGGGCGAGAGGTGGGGTGTGAAGCTCACCACGATCGCCGACCGCGAGCGCAGCCGGACGGGTGACATCGCCCATTTCGACGATCTTCTGTCGATGAACGAGGTCCCGACGGCGGCCTCCGGAGAGATCGTGGCGCCGTTGATCGACTCGTTCCTGACGGGGACCCGGCGGGAGTTCCCGGTCAACGTGCCCAACACGGGTCAGTGCCCCGACTTTCCGCCCGAGGTCGTGGTGGAGAGCATCGGCGTCGCGGACGGCGGAGGGATCCGAGGCCGCGACCGCGCCGTCGCGCCACCGGTGCTGGCCGAGTACCTGCGCCGCGTGTCGGCCTCGCAGGAGCTCACGGTCGATGCAGCGTTGTCGGGCAGTCGGGAGAGAGCGTTCGAGGCGATGGTCGCCGACCCGCTCGCGGGACGCACCGACTTCGAACAGCTCGCGCACATGACGAGCGAGATGATCGAGGCCACGAAGCCGTGGCTACCTCAGTTCGCGTGAGCCGATCCGTGCAGACGGGCTCGCTGCAGGTGCGCATCTTCGCCGACGGCGAGGCGCTCGCGACGGCCGCCGCGGACGATGCCGCGGCAGCCATCAACGGTGCCATCGCGTCCCGAGGTCAGGCGTCGGTCATGCTTGCCACGGGAAACTCGCAGCGTTCCTTTCTCGACCTGCTCACGCGGCGTGACGACGTCGACTGGAGCCGTGTGGTCGGCTTCCACATGGACGAGTACGCCGGCATGTCGCCGGATCATCCCGCGAGCTTCCGCCGCTACATGCGGGAACGCTTCGTGACGCGGGTTCGCCCGCTCGAGTTCCACGAGCTCGCGGGTGATGCGGCCGATCTCGATGCCGAGGCTCTCCGTTACGCGGAGCTGTTGCGCGCGCACCCACTTGATCTGTGTTGTCTCGGCATCGGTGAGAACGGGCACCTCGCGTTCAACGATCCCGGGGTGGCCGACTTCGACGACCCGTACGACGTCAAGGTCGTCGAGCTCGATCAGGCCTGTCGCGCACAACAGGTCGGTGAAGGCCACTTCGCGACACTCGACGACGTGCCGGCCCGGGCCCTCACGGTCACCATCCCCGCGTTGCTGCGCGCGGGGCGAGTTCTCGCAATCGTTCCGGAACCGCGGAAAGCCGAGCCGGTCCGTCGCGCGTTGCAGGGTCCGCTCACCACCGAATGCCCCGCGTCGGTGCTGCGTCTGCAGCCGCACGCGACGCTGTATCTCGACGAAGGCTCGTCGTCGCTGCTCGACCCGTGAGTCGTCGTCGCCCGGCGCGTCCGTCCCATCCCGAGCTCGCAGTCGTCACCTTCCCGAGCGGCTCGCAGCTGCGGCGGCGCGGCCCGCGTCTGCTGCTCGGGTGTCTGGCGCTCGGCGTCGGCGTCGGATTCACGGTCGCCGCCCGCCTGGGCGTGAGCCCGTGGGACGTGTTGCACCAGGGCATCGCACGTCACACGCCGCTCTCGTTCGGCACCGTGGTCGTGCTCGTCGGTCTGGCGGTGCTCGTGCTGTGGATCCCGCTCGGGCAGCGGCCCGGGCTCGGCACGGTTGTCAACACGCTCACCGTCGGCTACGTCGCCGACGCGACACTGCGCCTGGTTTCGCACCCGAGCGGCGTCGCGACGCGCTGGTCGCTGCTGCTCGGCGGGATCCTGGTGATGGCGTTCGGGATCGGTCTCTACATCGGTGCGGGGCTCGGCCCCGGTCCCCGCGACGGATTGATGACGAGCATCGCGGCGCGCGGCCACCGCCTCTGGACGGTGAGGACGGGTCTCGAGTTGGCGGCCCTCGCTGCGGGATGGGCTCTCGGCGGCGACGTCGGCGTCGGTACGGTCCTGTTCGCGCTCGCGATCGGGCCGCTCGGACATTTCTTCCTCGCCCGGCTGCACCTCGGTGTCGACGAGACCGACCCCGATCCCGACGCGGCGCTCGGCGAATGAAGGCGCGCGTACGAGTCGGCGTGATCGGCACCGGCTTCGGGCGGCGCGTCGTCGCCCCGACCTTCGACGCGGTCGAGGGCTGCGAGGTGGTCGACGTCGCGTCTGCACGCGACGACGCCGCAGTGGACTCGTTGTGCCGCCGTCCCGACCTCGACGTCGTCTCCGTACACTCGCCGCCGTTCCTGCACGCGCGTCACGTCGCGCTCGCCGTCGGCGCGGGCCGGGCGGTCCTCTGCGACAAGCCGTTCGGGCTCGACGCCGGTCAGGCCGCAGCAATGGTCACCGCTGCACGGGAAGCCGGTGTGGTGAACCTCGTGAATTTCGAGTTCCGCTGTGATCCCGCGCGTCGACAGATGCGCGAGTGGATCAGTTCCGGCGTGATCGGGCCGGTCGAGCACGTCGGCTGGACGCACCTCAGCTCCGGCACGCGCGTGCCGTTGCGCCCGTACGGCTGGCTGTTCCAGCGCGCGGCCGGTGGTGGATGGATCGGCGCGTGGGCGTCGCACGCCGTCGACACGTTGCGTTTCGTGCTGGGTGACGAGATCGCGAACGTACATGCCGTTGTGTCGACGGTGATCAGGGAACGTCCGGATCGCGACGGTGTTCCCCACGTGTGCGACGCCGAGGACAGCCTGGTCGCGACGCTCGAGATGTCGAGCGGCGCAACGGTCGCGATCGACTCCGGGTACGCCGCCGGCGTGTCGATCCCGCCGCGCCTCGTCATCGTGGGCGCGACGGGTGCGATCGAGAACATCGCCGACACGCGGCTCGTCCTCCGCAGCGCCGACGGACATCGGGAGGAACGATCCTTTGCAACCGATGGCGCCGACCATCACGCCGGGCCGATGAGACGCTGGGCCGAGGTCGTTCGGGAGGCCGTGCGCCGCGGACACGCACCCGACGATGCCCCGACGTTCACGGACGGGCTCGCGTGCGCCGTCGTCCTCGACCGCCTCCGCGACGCTCGGCGACCCGATCCCACCCCGGGTTGAGTTGGGACACTTCCTCGCTCATGGCACGAGGAAATGTCCCAACTCGGGTTGTGAGACCGGGTAGCGGCACGGTTTGACCGCTCACCGCGCCCTAGGTGCCGGCGAGCGAGGAGAACATGCGCCGCCAACCCGCCGCGCGGATGCCGATATCGCGGAGCCGTTGCTCCGCGTCGTCGCCGGCGGTGACCGCGTCGGCGGCCCCGATGGCCCGGAGCACGTACATCCGGGCGAGGCGCGTCACGGCCTGCTCCAGCCGGGCCTGCGTGGCGTCGGCCTCGGCGACCGCGTCGTTCGCCGCGACCCGGGCCTCCTCGGTGTTCCCGCGCCGTGCGAACGCGAACGCGCGTA
Source organism: uncultured Burkholderiales bacterium (assembly GCA_964548555.1). GTDB lineage: Bacteria > Actinomycetota > Acidimicrobiia > IMCC26256 > JAMXLJ01 > JAMXLJ01. The sequence goes on along the minus strand of CAZJSY010000041.1, from coordinate 3,706 downwards.
CGAACGCGAACTGGATCCGATCGAGATAGGTGATCGCGGTCCCGGCGTGCTCTTCGTGGAGGGCGATGGCCTCGTCGACCCGGCCCGCAGCGATATAGGCGAGCCCGAGGCCGGCGATCAACGCGCACGCGACGCCGGACTGGCTCGCCGTGCGCTGAGCCCGTTCCAGGGTCGTCACCGCGTCGTCGACCGCGCCGGCCTGCAAGAGTGCGAGGCCGATCGCGAGCCGGAAGTCGTCGAACGTCTGCAGCTCCGGGTTGACCACCGAGTTGACGAGCTCGAGCGCGTCCGCCTCGCCGAGGCGGACGGCGATTGCAGCTTCGAGCGATCCGGGCATCGTCCGCATGTTGTCGGTTATCCGAACGCTCAGCTCGTGGGCGAGCCGCACTTCGTCGCGCGCATCGGCGACGCGGCCGAGCGCGAGGTACGCGAGCGCGATCGGCATCGTCGACTGGAGCTCGCCCCACGCGTTCTCGATGGATCGGAAGCGGCGACGCGCCCGTTCGGCGTGCTCGAGCGCCGAGTCGAGGTCGCCGCGCCACAACGTGACATTCGCGAGGAGCACGAGCATCATCGACGAGGCCCACGGATCCCCCGAATCCCCGGTGCGGCCGAACGCCTGGCGGGCGAGTGATTCGGCCTCGGCATGGTTGCCCTGCATCCATCGGACCCAGCCGAGCAACCCGAGCGCCCATGCGAGGCCACCCCAGTCGCCGATCTCGCCGAACGCGTGAGCGGAATCGTGGAGCCGCTCGTCGGCGAGGGCCAGGTCGCCGGCGTTGAACGCGATCCACGCGAGGTTCTGCAGTGCCCACGCCTCACCCCGCTCGTCGCGCTCCACGCGCGAGAGCTCGAGCGCTTCGGCGATGGGTGTCTCCGCGTCGACGAGGGCACCGAGGAACAGACGGTTCATCCCCTGCTCCCGAAGGGCTTCGGCCAACCCGGAGTGGTCGCCGAGCTGGCGCCAGCGCGCGACCGCGTCGTCGAGCGTACGCGCCGCGGCCTCGTTGTCTCCCTCCTTGCTCTGGATCTTCCCCATCACGGTGAGCCCGGCGGCCAGAGCCCGGCGGTCGTCGTGTGCCTCCGCGTCGTCCAGCAACGCTTCGGCGTCCGCGCGTGCGTCCACCAGATCGCGAAGCTCGGCGCGGGCGCGGGCACGCGCGACGAGAAGATCTGCGCGGCGGGTATGAAGGTTGCCGGCGAGCTTCAGCGCGACCGTCAGCAACTCGGAGGCATTGCGCCAGCGTTCCTGGCGCTCGGCACGCGAGGCGGCGCGTTCGAGATACTCGACCGCGCGCGCGTCGAGATCAGGTGGAATCCCTTCGACACTGCCGAGCTCGTCGGCGAGGCCCGCCGCGGCGCCGTAGTGACGTGCCAGCAGATCGAGCACCGTTTCGAGGCGTTCGCTCTCTTCCGCCCAGTGGGCGAGATGCTGCGCGACGGCGAGATGCCGGCGCGCACGTTCGCCTTTGGTGAGCGTGTTGTAGGCGACGTCTCGGATCAGCTCGCTGCGAAAGACGAACTTGCCGTCCTCCAAGTCGAGGAGGTCCTTCCCGACGAGGCGGTGCAGCGCACCAAGCACGTCGATGTCGTCGCGTTGGGCCGCGAGTGCGTTGACGATCTCGACCTTGCCGCTCGGACCGACGACCGCGCAGTCTTCGAGGACAGCGCGGTCGGACGGGTCGAGCGCGTCGAGACGCGACGCGACGAGACCTCGCAATGTCGCCGGCACCGTCGGGCGACGCCTTGCCGCTCCGGTTGGATCGTCGTCGCGCTCGGCGATGACTGCCGCGAGCTCTTCGATGAAGAACGGGTTGCCACCGCTGCGGTCGCGAAGCATGACGACGAGCTCCTCGGGAGCGTCCGGGCCGAGGAGCGCACGCGACAGCTCCTCACTCGCCGCAGCGTCGAGCGGTTCCAATTGGAGGAGCAACGCGTCGTACCCGGACGGCTTCGGTGTCCAGCGTGTGGCCAGCTCCGGACGTGCGGTTGCGAACAACGCGAACGGCCGGCCTCGCAACCCGGCGAGCAGGCGCTCGACGAGCTCCAGCACAGCGTCGTCACCCCAGTGGAGATCGGCGAGCGCGAGCACCAGCGGACGCTCGGCCGCGAGCGCGTCGAGGATCCGGAGCACCGCGCGCTCGGCTTCGTCGCGCGCACGCGAGGGCTCGACCGCGTCGTCCACGTAGCCCAACATCGTGAGCAGACCCTTGACGAGTCGAGTCACCTCGGGGTCGGTGTCGGCCAAGCCGGTGATGCGAGCAACCGCCGCGTGACACTCGGCCGCGCACGCGTCGCGGCCCAATTGGGCATCGAGACCGAACACCGCACGGAACGCCTCGGCCAGCGGGAACCACACGTTCGCCTCGCCGTACGGAACGCAGTGCCCCAGCAGGACGTGGGCGTGGTGCTCCTGTTCGGCCGTCGCCCGGAGCTCGAGCGCGAGACGGGTCTTGCCGACCCCGGCCTCGCCGCTCAGCAGCACGAGCTGGGCCCGCTGGCGGACGGCCGCATTGCGCAACGCCGCCGCGATGAGCTCCAGCTCGACGGCGCGACCGACGAGCGGCGCACGCGAGCGGGCACGACGCTGGCCGGGCGGCACGACCTCCTGCACGGCCCGCCACACCTCGACGGATGCCTCACGGCCGCGGATGGGGACGAGGCCGCACGACTCGTAGGCCACGACGCCCGCGGTGGCCGCGTACGTGTCGGGTCCGACGAGCACCTCGCCCGGCGCGGCCTGCGTCTGCAAACGGCTCGCCGTGTTCACGACGTCGCCCATCGCCGTGTAGTCACCACCCGCGCGCAGCGCGCCGACGAGCACCTCACCCGAGTTCACACCGACGCGTATCTCGACGTTGATGCCATGCTCCATCCGGAGCCCGGCCAGCGTTCGCTGCATTCGCAACGCGGCGCGAACGGCGCGTTCGGCGTCGTCCTCGTGCGCCAAGGGGGCGCCGAACAAGGCCACGATGGCGTCGCCCACGATCTTGTCGACCCGACCGCCGAAATCGACGACGTCGTTGACGAGGCGCTGGAAGCATCGATCGACGAGCTGTTTGACGTGCTCCGGATCGGCGCTCTCCGAGAACGTCGTGAACCCCACGAGATCGGCGAAGAGCACGGTCGCGACCCGCCGCTCGTCTTGGCGAACGACCAGAGCGCGCCCGCAACTGGGACAGAAACGGGCGCCGTCGGGTGCCGGCGTGCCGCAGGCCGGGCACGGCATGAGGCCAGGATAGAGGCGCGTCGCGCCGGCGCGCGACCTGATTCCTGTTTTACCGGAGCGAGATCGTCAACGCTGCGAGCTCGCGTCGGGCCCGGCCCAGACGCGCAGGATCACCCACGGATAGATCCCGGTGGTGTGGCCGTCGCTCCACGTCAGCCCGAGACCCCACGCGCCGACCAGCTCGGCGTCGACGATTCGTAGCGCCGGCCGGTCGGCGCGAGGAGTCCACGCCGGTTCGCCGCGTTCGCGCAGCGACCGGCAGGCCGCGCAGGGACAGTTGACCCGCAGCTCTTCGAGGCCGAACGTGGAGACCGTCCCGTCGGCCCAGGTGACCGTGACGCCGTGCTCGCGCTCGACCGCGACGTCGACCGGCGGCTCCACCTCCTCCAGGCCTCCCTCGTCGGTCATCGGGTGGAGTGTGGCCGGGCGTCCGCCCAGGGCCCGGCTCCGTCCGCACGGTGGTTCATGGCTCCCTGC
>CAZJSY010000040.1:23822-25032 GCA_964548555.1 uncultured Burkholderiales bacterium | reverse complement strand
CTCGCCCCGATGGTCGGCATGTCGATCGCGGCCGAGGCCACGACGACGTTGCGGATCGGGTCCCTCGTGCTCGGCAACGACTACAAGCATCCTGCCGTCGTCGCGAAGGAGGCTGCGACGCTCGACCTGCTGTCGGACGGGCGTCTCGAGCTCGGCATCGGCGCCGGCTGGCAGCTGAGCGACTACGAAACGCTCGGCCTCCCGTACGACCGCGCGGGTGTACGGATAGAACGGCTCGCGGAAGCGCTCGAGGTGATCCGCGGCGCGTGGCGTGACGGCCCGTTCAGCTTCAAGGGGGCGCACTACACGATCACCGAGTACGACGGGAAGCCCAAGCCGGTGCAGCAGCCCCCGCCGATCCTGATGGGCGGCGGAGGGCGGCGGATGCTCACGCTGGCCGGCCGTGAGGCCGACATCGTCGGGATCAACCCGAACCTGCGCGCCGGCGAGGTGGGCCCGGACTCGGTGCGCGACTCCGTCGCCGACATGACCCGACAGAAGCTGTCCTGGATCCGCGAAGGAGCGGGCGAGCGCTTCGACGCGATCGAGCTCCAGGTGCGGTACTTCTTCGCGGCGATCACCGACGACCGGCTCGGTCTTGCGCAACGGGTCGCGCCGGGCTTCGGACTCAGCGCGCAGGACGCGCTCGACGCGCACGTGGCCCTCGTCGGCACCATCGAGGAGATCGTCGACCAGCTCGTCGAACGGCGCGAGAGCTGGGGCGTCACGTACGTCGTCATCGGCGCGGACATCTTCGAGGCGTTCGCTCCGGTGGTCGCCCAGCTCGCCGGTACCTGACGGCACCGCGGGTCACCCGGGCGCGCGCGCCTTCGGGCGGTTCTTCGGGTGCCTCGGGTCGCCCGGCGGGACCATCCGCCGGTTGCCGGAGCCTTCGAGGAACGCCCAGCCGTCATGGTGCTTGCGGTCGTGGTGGTGCTTGCAGAGCGGATCGAGCTCGTCGAGCCGGGTGTGGCCCGTTTGCGCGTACGGGATCCGGTGGTCGATCTCCACGCTCGTGCCGGCACAACCTTCGACGCTGCACCCTTGTGACGACCACAACAACGCGACCTGTTGCGCGGCGTTCGGTCCTCGTCCCAAGTGCGTCACGTTGAGGACGTCGACGCCCTTGGTGACGACAAGCTTCAGGATGCTGTCGGTGAGCAGTTCCCTCGCCGTCGACACCGGTATCGGGCCGACTCCGGCGATCTCG